>JBAXTS010000022.1:0-7743 GCA_037130055.1 bacterium
GTCGTCAGGGTTCAATTCAAAATACATTCGAACTTCGTTCAATACACACCGCCAATGTGAAAAATTTAATTTTGCTAAACAAAAAAGAAGGTGAAACGCCACTCCAGGCGTTAGATAAATTTCGCGCTAAGTATAAAACATATAAAGATTCTAAAATGACATATGCTGGGAGACTAGACCCTATGGCAAGTGGCCTTTTACTTATATTGGCTGGTGACCAAACAAAAAATAAAGGAAAATATCTCGATATGGACAAAGAATACGATTTTCGAGCCCTTTTTGGTTTCGCGACTGACACCTGTGATGTTTTAGGTAAAGTAATAAACAATTACGAATTATCAATTACGAATTACGAATTGAAGAAACAAATAAAAAATAATTTAAAAAGTTTTTTGGGTGAGACCACACAAAGGTATCCTATATACTCTTCAAAAACAGTAAAGGGCAAACCACTGTTCATGTATGCAAGGGCAGGAGAGGATGTAGATATTCCAAAAAGAAAAATAGTCATTAAAAAATTGAAATTAGAAAAAGTAGAAGAGATGAGTAATATAAAATTATTCAAGGATATTGAAAAAAGAATTAAAAAAGTTCAAGGTGATTTCAGGCAGGACGAGATTTTAAAGATTTGGAAAGAAAAATTACTATCTCCTCAAACGATGGAGGAGAAATCTTTTATAGTAAGTTTTAAAACCAAATGCAGTAGTGGTACCTATGTGAGAGTAATTGCTAATTCACTTGGTATAATACTTGGAATTCCAGCACTAGCTTTTTCAATAAAAAGGACGAAAATAGGTAAATATGTGATATAATTTCAAAATACATAACTTATGTTAAATATAGATAAAATAAGAGCCGATTTCAATATTTTAGGCAAAAAAGGTGAAAAGACGCCTATTTATTTAGATAGTGCCTGCATGAGCTTGAAGCCAAATTCCGTGGTAGATGCTATGAATGATTACTATTTCAATTATCCAGCATGTTCAGGCAGAAGCTCCCATAAGTTGGGAGATAAAGTTACTAAAAAAGTATCTGAAACTAGGAAGCTTGTAGCTGAGTTTATAAATGCAGAGAGTGAGAAAGAAATAATTTTCACACGCAATACCACCGAGGGTATAAATTTATTAGCAAATTCTTTAGGACTTGTAAAAGGAGATATTGTTTTAATTTCTGATAAAGAGCACAACTCTAATCTCATTCCTTGGCTTCGTTTGCGAGATAAAATGGGCATCATAGTAAAAATTATTCCCTCGAACGAGGATGGGAGTTTTAATTTGAATAATTTTTCAGAATTAATTTCTGGTGTTAAGCTTGTTTCAATTGTTCACACTTCCAATTTAGATGGTGTGACAAATCCTATTAAAGAAATAGTAGAAATTGCACATAAAAACAATGCATTAGTTTTTGTGGATGCAGCACAAAGTATTCCACATCAAAAGATAAATGTAATTGATTTAGATGTTGATTTTCTTGCATTTTCTGGACATAAAATGCTCGGCCCTACTGGGACAGGAGTTTTTTATGGCAAATATAAATTGTTAGAAAAACTTGAGCCATTTTTGGTTGGTGGTGATACAGTCTCATCTTCTACTTATGATAGTTACGAAATGTTTCCACCTCCAGAAAAATTTGAAGCTGGGTTACAAAATTATGCAGGGATTATTGGATTAGGAGAGGCTGTTAAATATTTGAGTCAGTTTGATTATAAAGAAATAAAGGAACACGAATTAAAATTAAACACCTATATCACGACAGAATTACAAAAAATTCCAGAGATAAAAATTATAGGACCCAAAGACGCAAAAGACAGAGCAGGAATTATTAATTTCTATATAGAGAATACTGATATGCATAAGTTTGCAATTATGCTCGACGAGATGGCAAATATTGAGATTCGTTCAGGACGCCATTGCGTGCATTCATATTTTGAAAATAAAAAGATTTATAATTCCGCCAGAATATCTCTGTATCTATATAATACAATGACAGAAGCTGAAGCGTTTATTACAAATTTAAACAAAATCATAAAAATATTATAGAATATGCCTTGCTTAATAGCTTTAATTGTTTTTGGAATAATGGGAATATTTAGCGCTTCACACAGAGCGCTCGCAAAAGAGGCATTTAGTTGTGTCTTTAAACGAGTTACATTTCGTCCGTGTGACACAGGCTTTCAAGAAAAAGTAAAAGGCAAGATATTGTCTTCATTAATTAATCGTTCGACTTTTTTGGCTAGAATGGTTAATAAACATTATGAGATATTGTCTTGGATATTTTTTATTTTAATGTTTGGTAGTACTGTTTGGGTTTTGTATGGTGGATATAACTATTATGTTTATGGTAGTTGTAATGGTTTAAATGCTAGCGGGTTTTGTGCTTTTGACCCCAGTGGAGAGAATAATAAAGTAACAGCATTAGGGGATGGTACAACCTGTGGCATTACACAAAAATCAGAAAAAAACGTTACTCTTGATGGTGTTGTTTTGTCTTCATTTCCAATACAAAAGACAACATCCAAAGATACAGTAGTATTTATTGGTTGTTATGCGTGTGATTATAGCAGAAAAGCATATCCTGATATTTTAAAATTAATAAAAAATAAGAATGCCAATTATATTTTTGCTCATTATCCAGCAAAAGGGGATACGACATTTTTGGCGGAGGCAGGATACTGTGTAAACAAAATATATGGGGATAAATTTTGGGATTTTAATAATTATTTATTTAGTGCAGACAAAAATTATGTATTAGATAAGTTGAATTTAGATAAAATTCTAGGAAATTTTAATTTTGATGTTAAAACAGTTAATGCATGTGCGAATAGCTCCGAGACTAAAACGGCTGTAGAGAATCAAATAAAAGAGCTTAATAAAACAAATATGTACGGGACACCAACAATATTTATAAACAGTAAAGCATTTGTTGGGCCGAAACCTTATAGGGTTTATCAAAGCGCAATAAATAAATATATCTTCTTTTAGGAATAATTTTTTTTAAAATGCTATTTTCTGCAATAATTACAATAATAGGTCTTTCTCTTTTTGAGACTATTTCGTCTGTAGATAATGCGATAATTAATGCCGAGGTTCTTTCTACTATGGGAGCAAAGGCCAGAAGATGGTTTTTGACTTGGGGTATTCTCATTGCTGTTTTTCTTGTTCGGGGGTTTCTTCCTTTTTTAATAATATGGTCCTTTAATCCATCACTTAGCATCTTGCAGATTTTGTCAGCAGCATGGTCGAGTGATCCTATGGTGCAAGAATCTATACACAAGTCTGCCCCGATTTTGCTTGTGGCTGGTGGAGTTTTTCTTTTATTTTTGTTTCTACATTGGTTGTTTCTTGAAGAAAAAAAACTCGGCCTGCCCAAGGCAGAGAAATTCTTCATGGCACAGGGAGTCTGGTTTTACGCAGTTGTTTCTATTTTGCTCGCAGTTATTTCTTGGTTTGCGTTGAAACAAAATAATTTGATGGCATTTGGCGCAGTTGTAGGCTCTAGTTTATTCTTTATTACTCATGGGTTCAAACAAAATGCTGAAGCAGAAGAAAGAAAATTATTTAAAAGTACGCGCTCCGATTTGAGTAAACTATTTTTTTTAGAAATTATTGATACTACTTTTTCTATTGATGGTGTACTCGGAGCTTTTGCTTTTACTCTGTCTGTGCCTTTAATTTTGATAGGGAATGGATTGGGGGCTGTTTTAGTACGACAAATTACTATAAGCAACATAGAAAGAATAAAAAAATATGTATATTTAAAAAATGGAGCCATGTATTCAATTTTAGTCTTAGGAATTATTATGATTTTTGACAGTTTTGGTTTCAAAATTCCAGAATATTTATCGCCTTTAACCACTTTTGTTATTATAATTTTCTTTTTTTGGAAATCAAAAGTAGCTCTTAAAAATGGAGTATAATATATAAATGACATCTAAATTTGAAGGGGAATATAGTAATGAATATAATAAGCTAAACAAAGCTCAGAAGGAGGCTGTGGACTCTATAGATGGCCCTGTTATGGTTGTAGCAGGTCCAGGTACAGGCAAGACTCAGATACTAGCACTTCGCATAGGTAATATACTTTTAAAAACTGACACTAAAGCAGATGGTATTTTGTGTCTTACCTTTACTAATTCCGCAGTTAAGGCCATGAAGGAGAGATTACGCAGGTATATAGGGACTGAAGCATCCAAGGTCAAGATTGCAACATTCCATAGTTTTGGTTTAGAAATATTAGAAAAATATTATATGGTGCTTGGGTTAGACAGAGAGCCTAAGTTGATGGACGACAAAGATACGATAGCTCTTTGTGATGAAATTTTATCAAACAATGACTGGGAATATATTCGTCCTCGTTCTGACATTGCGAGGTATTTCAGAGATTTGAAAGGCCTTATATCTTTACTCAAAAGGGAGAGAATTACACCGGAAGATTTTGAAAATAAAATAAAACTAGAAATAATTAATTTTAAAAAAGACCCAGACAGTATCTCGTCTCGAGGCGAGAGTAAGGGTAAAATTAAAAAAGAGATAGAGAAAAAAATTGAAGGCTTAGAAAGGTCACTCGAAGCAGTAAAGTTCTACGAGCTTTATGAGTCCAGAAAAAAGGAACAGAATTTATTTGATTTTGATGATATTTTAGAATCTCTAAATAAAATAGTAGAAGAGTCTATTGAGGCAAAAAGTTATATAAAAGAGAACTTTCTTTATGTATTAATTGATGAGCATCAAGACTCGAGTGGAGTTCAGAACACATTTTTGGAGCGTGTGTGGGGAGGCGAGACAAAGCCGGACATTTTTGTTGTGGGAGATGATAGACAGCTTATATATGGTTTCGGTGGAGCATCACTAGAATATTTTGAGAATTTTAAAAATATGTTTGGTGAGGCTAAATTGATTACTCTACTTTTGAATTATCGTTCTACTCAAACGATATTGGATTCCACTCATTCTTTGTTGGAGAGCACTATTACTAAAGGTAAATTAGTAAGCAATACTAAGGAAAATTATGATTTAAATTTAATAGAGGCTTATTATCCACGAGATGAGATTATTTCTTGCGCGCTTCAAATAAAAGAAAAATTAAAGAGTGGTAGTGATGCAAATGAAATATCAATTTTAGTGCCGAAGAACCGCCAAGTAAGAAGCACCATTACTATTTTGAAGGATATGGATATTCCTGTAGCGGGAGGAGAGATGTTAGATTTTTTTGATTCTCCGGACGCTATATCGTTTATTCGTGTGTTAAAGATAATTGCGAATCCAAACGATGGAGTAGCATTCTCTGCGTCATTTTTTGATAAGTTGTCCAATATTTCACCCATAAAAGCTCATGAATTTATTAGAGATAATAAAATGAGAGAATTCTCCTTGGTTAGCGTTACAGAGGAGAAAAATAACTTATTTGAAAATAATAGTGAGGTTAATGTTTGGATTGGTAAACTAAAAACTTGGCTTTCTTCTTCAAACCTTCCTATTTATAACCTTATTCAAAAAGTAGGAACAGAGTTTTTGCTCGAAGGGGCAAAGAACCATGAAGAACTCGTCGTTCGCATAGAAGTATTACGCACATTGCTTCATCTTGTATTGATGCAAACAGAAAAGGATCCAAAAATAAAACTTGGTGTTTTTTTGGACTTTTTAGATAGAGTAGAAAAATATGGAGAAAGCATACCACTTGCAGTGTTTGGTTCGAATGATGGAGTAAAAGTTCTCACACTTCACGGGTCAAAGGGGCTTGAGTTTGATTATGTTTGGATAGCCCATATGGATGAGAAATCTTTCTCTGGAGGCAGGCGTGAGGGTTTTACTTTGCCCATATCTATAAAAGAAAAGATAGAAAAAAAGGATGATTTAGTTTTGAAGCGTCAACTTTATGTCGCTATCACACGTGCTAAAAGATTTTGCACTATTTCTTATGCACTTCACTCTTATACTGGAGCTGACCAAGAGCTCTCGAGTATTGTGGCTGATATTGGGGATAATTTTAAAAAGCAAAATGCTGACGAAACTGAAAAGATTATTTTAAATAATGATGCGAAGGTTTTTGTGGAAAATAAAAGAAAAGAAGAAAAACATACCATGATTCCCGAACTTATAAAATTAGTGGCTCGTGATTATGAAGATAGAAAAGTATCTGTGTCCTTGCTCAATAATTTTTTTGAATGTACGTGGAAATGGTATTTTAGGAATTTGCTTCAATTACCTGAATTAAAATCTGAAAGTTTAGAGTTTGGGAACATTGTGCATGGGTCTATCGATGCAACGCTGAAATTAAATAAAGTTCCGAGCATAGGAGATTTACAAAGTATGATTTTATATCAAGTTAAAAAGACCAGTTTTGGTGATGAAAGAAAACAAAAAGAATTGTTTAATTTAGCTTTTAAAATAGTAACGAACTGGGTGAATACAAGATTGAATTATATAAATAAAAATAGAGAAACAGAGCAAAGTGTTTCCCTTATAGACGATAGATTTCCGCATTTAAATATTTATGGGAAAATAGATCTGATAGAAAATATTGCGACAGGGAACATAAGAGTAACTGATTTTAAGACTGGTGGTGTTCGCAAAAAAAGCGAAATCGAGAAAGTAGATGAGGAGGGAAGGATGAGTGGTTATTTGCGTCAGCTTGCCATGTACTCATACTTAATAAAACAAAGTCCAAAATGGAAAGCGGAGGTAAGTGAAAGTAGGCTAGAATTTCTCGAATCGAAAGATGAAAAAGAAATTTTCTATAATAGAGTAATTACTTCGGAGGAGATAGATCTTCTAGTTAAAGACATAATGGATTATGATAAATTAATTAAAAATGGTGAATGGGTTAATAGACCATGTAATTATAATTCTTACGGTAAAAATAATGAGTGTGAGTATTGTGAAATGGCCCAAATATATCAAGACGCAAAAATCTAAAAGAGAATCCTAGGTCCGTTGTCTAGCCATCCAAGACAAAACCCGATAATAAGAAAAATTATCGTTAATACTATCAGTGTTAGATATAATTTTTTTATTTTTTGGTCCATTTATTAATTGTAGCAAAATATCGTGATTTTGGTATAATAACTCATTAAATGGATAAGGAAATTAAAAAAGGAACATTGCACCCTCTTTCTTTATTAGCACAAGAAGCGTATCAGGCTTTTTCTGAGATGGGTTTTGAGATAGCAACAGGACCAGAACTTGAGAGTGAATGGTATAACTTCGATGTTTTAAATGTACCAAAGGACCACCCTGCGCGTGATATGCAAGACACTTTTTTTATTAAAGATAAAAATGAACATGTACTCCGAACTCATACTACTAGTGTTACAGCTCGCGCAGTTGAGCAGGCGGGGAAGGAGGGTAGAATACCTTGTGCATTTATTTCAATTGGCAAAATTTTTCGAAATGAAGCTACTGACGCCACGCACGAAATGCAGTTTCATCAAGTCGACGGAGTAATGATAGGCAATATTTCCGATGGCATCTCCGTTGCCCACATGAAGGGCGTGCTTACCCATTTTTACAAAAAAATGCTGGGAGATGACATAGAGATAGAGTTTCGTCCGAGCTTTTTTCCTTTTACTGAACCATCGCTTGAAGTTTTTGCTAAGTTTAGAGGTAAGTGGCTCGAGCTAGGAGGCTCCGGAATGCTTCATCCGAATGTGCTACGTAATATTGGTTTAGATCCTACTAAGGTGCAAGGATTTGCTTTTGGGCTTGGTTTTGACCGTATAGCAATGGTTAAATGGGGGATTCCAGA
>JBAXTS010000023.1:0-7692 GCA_037130055.1 bacterium
GCGTTGTTGGCGTTGTTGGCGTTGTTGGCGTTGTTGGCGTTGTTGGCGTTGTTGGTTTTTCTATAATATCAGTCCCCAATGATGCAAATGGGTTAGGCCTACCTTCTGTTTTGTCTGGTGTAAGATCAATCGGGGTATTGTGCAAACTAGTAAAGGCTGTATTGGAAAGAATATCATCTTTTAGTTCTATGTTTTTTACACTTAAAAGCAGAGTCAAAAAATTTTTTGCTGCAGGGGAAGCATTGTTGTCTGTGACTACATTGCCTGGTACTGTAAAACCAGTAGAAGAAACCAATGGGGCTACAGAAGGAGCAGGTTTAATAAAAAAAATATAAATTAAAACCAACGTGACTGCAATGATTACAAATATTATAATGTTTCTAATTTTTGGAGCCATTTTATTTTTTTAACCAATAAGTTTTAATTTTAAAATCATATTTATAAACCTCAGAAGAAGCGCTGGTTTTTATATTGGAATTTGTATTCGTATCTGATGAAAATGAGATGGAGGTTATGTCCATAATTCTTAGATTGCTCTCTAGCTCTTTTGTAAAACTAAGAAAATTATTATAAGTACCTATTGTAGAAAAGTCTAAATTTAAAATTCCATAATTTTTGGACGAAGATGCGTTTCCGATACTTCCTGGTGTTTCTACTCCACTACTAGTGGTAGTCTTAGTATCAACAACAGTACCATATTTCACATCTCTCAAGACCATACCATAAAGTGACAGGATCTTTTCTATTTCAAGAATCAAACGAATATTGTCCACATTGCTAGGCAAAAACTTCTCTAATTTTGCTAAATCGTCCGAGTTCATTGCTTTCTTTTTGGTCGTCAAAGCTTCTCTTGCGGTTTCTAATGCTTTAGAATTACTCAGTGCTTCATCACGAGATGCTACCTGTGCTGGAAGCAATGTGACTTTATTATAAATAGGATTAGTGACAAAAATAAAAACAACAATACTGATTGCTACTATAATACTTGGTGTAATAAATCTCATCATAAAATTTAGCTTTCCGTCAAAAGAGTTTGTTTATAATCAACAAAACTAGGTTCGACCAAAAACTCTAGATCAAAAAGAACATTGCCGCCGTTGTCTAATGTAAGGTTCGAAAAAATAGGGTCAATAAAATTTTTGCTAGCTTTATCGTTTGCAGAAAGAATATCAGCTTGAAGCGCGATATCACGATAACCCCTGGCCTGACCACTCATTTTTATAGTTATTTTTGTAGTTTTATCAGTGGACAATTCATAACTAAATTTGGTATAACGAATTGTTTTTCTTGTTACTTCTTCTAAAACTTTAAAAATAGGAGTAACAACGATGTGTTTGGATAAAATCTCAGTAGAGGCTCGTAATCTTTTGTCTAGAAGTTGAAGTTCTGCTATTTGTGGAAGCTCAAAGTCTTTTTCGGCTAGGGTAAGGCTAGCATCTTTCTTTTTTATATTACTATTTAAAACTCCTTCATATATATAGAGTCCACCAGTAACTAAGAGTACAGTAACTAAAATAAAAAAAGAAGCCATAACCAAAATACCAACAGGTCGTGCATAAGAAACACGCTCATCAACGATGGGTTTTTTTGGTATAAATGATGTTTGGAAATTTTGCTCCATTATATACTTTATTATCTCACTTATTGTAATTTTCGCAATGCTAATCCTAATGCAACAGCAAATTCAGGACCTATATTCTCAAGAACCTTCCCCAAAAATGCTGGCGCGCTAACTTTAGAGAACGGATGACCAATTTCTATCTCTGCACCAAAACTATTTATCGCAACTTCAGGAAGTCCTTTGAGGAGTGACCCACCACCAGTAAAAATTACTTTGCTTATGGTGCGACTATATCTCTTTTCATATCCTAATAATACATTATTGGTTTCAGAAAAGATATAGTCAACATGAATTTGGATTATATCGTGTAAATTTTTATCCAAACCGTTCCCCAAAAGACCAAATTCTTTCTTCATTTTTTCAGCTTCGGAAAAAGAAATACCAAAAGACTTAGCAATTGAGTCTGTCATATCCGCTCCTCCCCTATCTATCGTATGATAACTTTTTACCATACCAAATTCCACAATGGAAAGTTTGGTGCGCGCTGCGCCGAAGTCTATCAAGAGTACTGGAGAAAGTTCATGTTCAAAATTGGCCCTAATTGAAGAAAATATCTCAATCTCAAAAAATGAGGCCATAATATGACAACCTGATATCACGGTACGGTATTTGGAAACTGCTTCGTTTTGTGTTGCGACTACAAGTACATTTGTCTTCTCTGTCGGCTTTTGTGGTAGATCTGGATTATTTACTACTGTGTTCATCTCCTCAAATGAGGACTCTTTTTTGGGTAAAATAAAATAATTAAGTGAAACTTCTGTTATTGGTATCGGTATGTATTTACGAGCTTCTGTGGGAATAATTGTAGCAATTTCACTTTCTTTCACCTGCGCCGGGAGCTCAACAGTGAAAATTAAACTCGACTGCACTGGAATAGAAAAAGCGCCAGATAAAACTTTTACCCCTGATTGATTTAGAACTTCTTTCAGTGCTTCAATTATTTTCTCGATTGGGAGATTTGTAACACTTCCTGCCTCGAGAAGAGCATATGGGCCAAGAGCAATTGCCCCATAGGTTTCGAGCATCGCCTTGCCACCCTTTTTTTTAATTTCGACTATCTTTATTGCGCTTGACCCAATATCAATACCGACAGCACTGTCGTCACCACCACTTCCAATTTTACTAAAACTAGAAAAAAGATTTGTAAATATATTATTCATTTTATGCTAACATTATATCATAAATGCGTTTTTTAAACACTATATTAAACATAATTTTTCCTATTAGATGTGTTTTCTGTGGAAAAAATAACTCTGATTTGTGTCAGAACTGTCTAAGCGAAGCAACAGGAGCAGAACGAGAGAGCGAAAACTGGATTTTTCCTATCTATGATTACCGCAATCCTATTATCAAGAAATCATTATCTCTCCTTAAATATAAAGGCAAAAAAAGACTTGCAAAAATTTTTGCAGGAATTGTTTATGAAAAAATTTTAGAAGAACTTTCAGAATTAAGTACGATGGAAAACTTCCGAGGACCAATACTGATTCCTATTCCTCTATCTCCCAAAAGATACCGTGAACGTGGATATAACCAAGCAGAACTAATCTGCCGGGAACTAATAAAAATAGATAAATTAAGAAATCACCTCACCCCCAGCCCCTCTCCGAACCTCGGAGAGGGTGGCCGAAGGTCGGGTGAGGTTCTTGTATTTCATAAAACTTTTACTCTAGAAAATAATATTTTAATAAAGATAAAAGAAACTGAACACCAAGCGCGCATCAAAGACCGACGTATCAGATTAAAAAACCTTTCCAATTCATTCGCAATAAAAAATGGCGAGCGGGGTGAAGTAATGCTAAAAGGTAAAAATATAATCCTCATAGACGACATCACCACCACAGGCGCCACACTAAGCGAAGCAAAAAAAATTCTCAAACAAGCTGGCGCTAGAAAAGTCATCGCTTTCACCGTGGCGCATTAGAGTTTCATTTTTGATATAATACAAATATGGGAATGGAATCATATAGTCATAATCTAAAAATAAAAAAAGATGGGAAAACACTCCCTAGTGAACTACCACTCAATATAATAAGTGGTGAAAGCCATGCAGAGGGTGGTGAATCTATGGTATCTACTATAAAAGCCCGAAATGCTTCAACAGAAAAAGAAGTCGATATTGTTTTAAAAGAAAACAAGAGAGAAAGTTTTGCCACGGACGAAGAAATGCAGGAAAGCAAAAAATTCTACGAATTTTTAAAAAACTTTCCGGGTTTCGGCAAATTTGTCCCGGACACTCTATATTTCAAAGCGAGAGATACGAGAGAAGATACCCCGAAGGCTTTTTGTATTCAAAAATTTGCAAAAGGTGAAAGAATCGACAGACTAAACGATGATGCTATATATAAAGACCCAGTTGTAGTCCGCCAATTATTGGAATTGGCCGAGGCTTCAATAAAACTTTTACAAACAGTCCGCAAAGAAGATACTCATTACCCAGATTTTATGCGCACTCCGGAACTAAATAAACTACGAGTAATGTTTGGTGCTACGATTTTTAACCCACGTTATTCAAGTAATATTATAATTGCCGATAAGCCGGACAAAAATGGTCAGCAAGTTTTCTTTGTGGATGTTGGCGTCAATGCCAACGCTCGCATGCATAAAGGCTGGGAATGGAATAGGCGTCATGCAGTAGGTTCTGTTGTAAAACTTCAGTTTAATGCGTGGAAAAAGAAACTGGAAGAAATTTTAGCGAAGCAATAAGCTAAAAGTTAAAAACCCCTTAAAAAAATAAATAAATTTTATAAAAAAGGCACAATTTTACCCCAGAGAGATAAAATCTTCTGGGGTTCTGTGGACTGGTGTGGCATTGCTTGCACCAGTCCGATGCTGCTCTGACTTTTCGGCCTCAGAGCTCGACCCGTTGCTCACTTCCTGAGTTTCACGCCGTGGTTCTTCAACCACTCCCGCTGATTCATGCGCTTGTGTCTGACATCGAAAGCAACAAGCGTAGCCCACAACATAACAAAAAACGCGAGCCCCATCTTCTCCGACGTGCTGCCGTTGTAGTACACAATCGGCACGAGGAAGAATGAGAGAAACGCGAACGTCGGTGCGATGACAACGTCATGAAAAACGTCCATCGCCTGGCCGTCGCGCGAGTCAATCGTCTTCCTGCATACGATCATCCCCACAATTACCGTCCACAAAAAGACGAACACGTGTAGAGCTCCATCCTCCAAAAATTGAGGAATGAAAACCCCGCCACGTTGCAGTGTGGTCGCGGCGATGAGTACGCCCATCACCAGCCCAACGTCGCCGATGGCCGATGAATAGGCAACATTGTAGGGTTTCCCTTCGAGAATGTCGCGCCCGACGATGAGCACTGCCAACATTCCGAGTAGAATCGCCGCCGTCGCCCAGATGGGCAGCACCGTGAGAACGTAGTAGATGCCTGTCATGTTGACTCCTTGAAAGGACGGGTTAACGTTCTGCATCATTATACCAGATAAAAGACTATTTGTAAATACTTAGAAAAGTCCGAAAATACTATATACTATCAAAATGCTTGAACTTTTACTGACTTATAAATACCTAATACTCATGCCACTCGCAATTATTGAAGGACCAATAATAGCCATAGTGTGCGGGTTCTTAATAACACTAGGCATCTTTAATCCCCTTTTGACTTATGTGATATTGGTTATAGGAGACATTGTCGGTGATGGAGTAATTTATTATATCGGGCATAGTGGAAAAAGATTTCTAAAATATTTCAAAATCACCGACGAAAAATTAGAAAAAGCAAAAACATATTTCCACGAGAATCACAAAAAAGCTATCGTGATGTCTAAGCTCGCGCATGGAATAGGTTTCACAGGTCTCATAGCGGCCGGCGCATCACACGTGCCTTACAAAAGATATTTCAAAACGTGTACAATAATTTCTGTCGTCCAATCTGCTATCATGCTTGTAGTTGGAGTACTGTTCGGACATGCTTACGTACAAATAGAAAAATATTTGAACTATTACGCAGCCATAGTGACGGTAGTTGTTTTGGTTGTAATATTCTTTATAATAATCCGTAAGTACAAACTCGGAACAAAAACAACATTATGACAACTGCGACACGAGAAAAATTAAACATCGCAATGATTTGCGACCCTATCGGGAGCAACAAGTCAGGTGTAGTTGTTTCCACTATACGATTTGCAAAGTTGTTGAGAGAAAAAGGTCACCATGTTATTTTTATTGGAGCAAAGTCTAAAGAGAACAAAGAACACCACCACCATGATGGAGTAAAGACTTATAGATATCGCAGTATCCCTGTTCCTAAAAGTGGAGGGTGGAATCTCGCTTTCCCTACGGTTCGCGAACTAAAAGAAGTTTTCAAAAAAGAAAAAATTGATATCGTTCATATAATTCTCCCAATGTCTGGTGCAATTGTTGCCATCCGTGCTGCACGAGCGCTAGGAATAAAAATCGTAGCTCACTCTCATTCTCAACCAGAAAATCTTTTTATGGATATGCCTAAAATATTTCAACCAACACTTTATGATTTGTGGAACAAATATCTTACTTGGGTTTATGGTAAAGCAGAATCTTTAATATACCCGTCTATTTTAGCTCAAAGCCTACTTGATAAGTTAGGTAAAAAAAATCAACCATCAACAGTAATTAGTAACGGAATAGATTTAAAAGAATTTCAGACGAAACCAATTGGTGACTTCTTTGAGCGTTTCAATATACCAAAAGATGTTATAAAACTATTGTTTGTAGGAAGATTATATCCAGAAAAATCAATAGATACTTTAATCAAAGCAATTCCTTATATAATAAATAAACATCGAGACACACACTTGCTGCTTGTCGGTACTGGACACCAAAGACTAAAATTAGAAAAATTGGTAGAGAAACTCAAAATAAACAAATATGTTACATTTTTAGGACTTGTGAGTGAAGAAGATAAAATACATGCCTACAACGCAAGCGATATATTTATTCTCCCCTCTCTCGCTGAGCTCGAAGGCATGGTGGTACTAGAGGCAATGGCATGCGGCAAACCTATAATAATTGCTGACGCAAAAATGAGCGCATCTCGTTTCTTTGTAGATGGAAATGGATTTTTATTTAAAACAAAAGACCATAAAGATTTGGCCCACCAAGCTTTAAAACTAATTGTGGATGCAGATATGCGTAAAAAGCTCGGTGCAGTTAGTTTCGAAAGAAGCAAACAATATGATATACATAAAAGCGCAGACTTATTAGAAGAAGTTTATTATAAAGCATTAAAATAATGACAAAAGAGTATTATCTAGAAGAAAAAGGAATCTACTATAGGATGAATGAATTTAATCCTGAAAGGCTAACTTTGGTATTCGCTCATGGCGCATCTGGCTCCTCGTCCGCATGGATTCCTTATGAAAAGATATTTGAAAACAAATATAATATATTATTTTATGATATACGTGGGCATGGTAAATCAAAAAAATATCCAAATTACGAAGATTACGCTGTTAAAAATTTTACTACTGAACTACATGATTTAATCACATATTTAAAAATTGAAAAATTTATCTTAATTAGTAACTCTTTTGCTTGCCTCATACATCTAGAATATTTAAAACAATACCCGGGTACCATAATAGCCAATGTCTTCACTTCCCCAGAAATTTATCTAACAAACGGGCTTTGGGTTAAAATTATACGTGCCTTCTTAAAATTAACTATAATTCTAAAACTAATACCATTTAATCCAAAAATTAAAGGCCAGATAAATTATACTAAACATATAGGCTCTACTGACTGGGATATAAGTAGAAATTTAGCTGATATAAGGAATACCGGGCTACATGCACACTTCTATACACTGAGACAATCTTTCCTTCCTTCAAATGAATATTCCTTTGAACAAATAAATATACCAACACTTATCGTGCACGGAGAAAAAGATTCAATGATTCCAATAAAAAACTCTATACTATTGGCTAAAAAAATAAAAAATTCTCAGTTTGTGAGCATCCCAAATGTTGACCACAATACCGTCCACAATGGTGTCAAAATAATATCAGAAGCTATGGAGTCTTTTATTGAAAAAAATAAAGCTAGATTTTCCTAAAAGACTCTTA
>JBAXTS010000024.1:0-7154 GCA_037130055.1 bacterium
ATTCTGCTGAATCATGTCGCATTCTCGATTTAAATGCGACCTAAAGCGTGGCGCTAATAATTTTTAATCTTTTCGACTTTTTTTCTTTTTTCTAAATAAGAAATTAAACACAACACTCTCTCTTACATCTTCTAACATTTCTTTCGTTGTATCTCCTATATTGTCTATATCTTTTTCGACCTTACTCATAATTTTATATAAAATTTTGGTAGCACGGATAAGATAAAACAAGAATATCCCTGTTAAAATCCACAAAAATACAAAACCAAATGATGATATAAGAAAGAAAACCTGTACTTCTTGTATGCCGTTCATAACTGCATTGTATTACATTTAGTTATATAATTCAAATTATGGAATTGCACGACAAGTTAGACACAAAATTTCGCTTGGATGAAAACCAGAAAAAAGCCTTAAATCGGCTAAAGATTTTCTCTGTTGCTGACCTACTATTCCACTTCCCTGTCCGCTATAGTGACATTAGTGAAGTAAAAAATATTGCCGAATTAACCTCTGGAGATATGGCTACTGTATATGGAAAAGTTTCAAAACTAAAAACTAAAAAAGCTTTTCATTCAGGTATACCAATGGCTGAAGGTGAAATAGAAGACTTGTCTGGAAAAATGAAAATAACCTGGTTCAACCAGGCCTATCTCGCAAAAATGATACACGATGGTGAAAATGTAAAACTAACTGGCAAGGTCACACAAAGTAAAAATGGTCTATATTTAGCGAACCCAGAATTCGAAAAATTGCCGACAATGCCTATTGATATGCACGACACTTTATTTAAAAAAAATGGTTTACCAAATATTGGTTTTTCTTATCCAGTCTATGCAGAAACACGAGGCATCACATCCAAATGGTTTTATCACGCTATTGAAAAAATATTTTCCGCCAAAGGCGGATCCGCCTCAGGCGGAAAAGAAACTAGATTTTTGGATACTTTTACAGATTATATCCCTGAAGAAATATTAAAAAAATACCACCTGCCTTCACTGAAAACTGCACTCATATGGATACACACTCCTAAAAACAAAAATGACAGAGAGTCTGCTAGAAAAAGATTTGCCTTTGAAGAAGTATTTTGTATCCAACTAGAACGCCAACATGACAAATTAGAGTATAAAAAAAATAAGTCTTTCCAGATAAAACCAAACGAAGAAGATGTGCAAAGTTTCCTGAAACGTTTCCCGTTTGAGCCAACAAATTCCCAAAAGAAATCTATTGAGACAATACTTGGAGATATGGGAAAAACTTTTCCAATGTCTCGCCTATTGGAGGGAGATGTTGGCTCCGGCAAAACGGCCGTAGCTGCTACTGCTGCTTATGTAGCTCAAAACCAAAGGCCCTTCGACTTCGCTCAGGGTAAACCTCAGACTTTTGGAAATTTGCAGACAGCCTATATGGCTCCAACAGAAATATTAGCAACACAACATTTTGAATCTTTTATTAAATATTTCAAACACCTCCCTATAAATATCGGGCTCATCACAGGCAGTGGATGTAGAAAATTCCCTTCCAAATTAAATCCTGAAGGATGGACAACTATTTCAAGAGCACAACTTCTTAAGTGGACGGCAGAAGGAGTTATACCAATTTTAATAGGCACACACGCACTCATCCAAAAAACTGTAAAATTCAAAAACTTGGCTCTTGTTGTAATAGACGAACAACATCGTTTTGGTACAGCTCAAAGAAGAAAACTCGTTCGCAAAGACAATATCGCTCCTCACCTACTCTCGATGACAGCGACTCCTATCCCCCGCACACTTGCTCTCACTATTTATGGCGACCTAGATTTATCATTACTAGACGAAATGCCAGCTGGCAGAAAACAAATAATTACCGAAATAATTACTCCAAACAAAAGAGAAGAGACTTACGAAAAAATCCGACAGGAATTAAAGGCTGGGCGACAACTTTATGTTATCTGCCCAAGAATTTTCGAGCCCGACCCGGAAAAAGAATTGGCACTTAATGTTAAATCCGCGGTAGAAGAAGCTAAGCGTTTAAAAAAAGAAATCTTTCAAGAATATGAAATAGGAGTGCTCCACAGCAAGATGAGTAAAGAAAAAAAAGAGGATGTCATGGCAGAATTTACTCTAGGTAATATAAATATTCTTTGCGCGACTTCTGTTATAGAAGTTGGTGTGAACGTTCCAAACGCAACAGTAATAATTATAGAAGGAGCAGAACGTTTCGGACTTGCCCAGCTTCACCAGCTTCGCGGACGCGTAATTCGAAGCACACATCAAGCATATTGCTATATCTTTGCGGAAGCTAAAACTGACAAAACGATGTCCCGTTTAAAGGCTCTGAAAACAGCTAAAAACGGCTTTGAGCTAGCTGAGCTCGACCTCACATTAAGAGGTGCTGGAGAGCTCGGTGGCACTAAACAATGGGGTATAACAGACCTTGGTATGGAAGCAATAAAAAATATTAAGATGGTGGAAGCTGCACGCACCGAGGCCATCCGCCTCATTGAAGAAGACCCGGAACTTACCAAATATCCTTTACTAAAATCAAAAGTAAAACAAAAAACTTCTGAATTTCACTTCGAATAATTTATTTATAATCAGGCTTTATTTCTTCCGCGCCTTCAAGATGACTCACAAGTCTCGCAAGAGCATAAAGCAAACTAGAAAGCCGATTCAAATAAGACATGGTTTCAGGACTAATTTTTATTTTACCTTCTTCACTTGCAGCAATCACTCTCCTCTCAGCGCGACGAACCAAAGTTCTACTGATATCTAGAACAGCACCATCTTTGGTTGCACCACTTACAAAAAAACTTTTAATAGGGGGCAAGATTTTTTCAATATCATCAACTATTTTTTCAATTTTATAAATCTTTTCTTTATCTATAGAAAGAGCCGAGCCAGCAACTTCCGCCTGAATAATAAATAAATTTTGTTGAACTTCTAAAAGAATATCAGAAAATTTAATTTCCTTTCCATTAATTTCAAAAGTTTTTTCTTTCGTTCGAGCACGAGCCAAGCCAAGAAAAGAGTTGGTCTCGTCGAGCGCACCAAGAGCCTCAGCCACCATCGAGCTCTTAGAAATACGTTGGTCGCATGCAAAAGTTTTCGTAGTACCACTATCCCCTTTTCTAGTGTAAAGCATAATACTCAATTATTAATTACGAATTACGAATTACGAATTTCAAATTATTTAATCCAATTCGTAATTCGTAATTGTTAATTCGTAATTGTTACTATAGTTCACAAACTCCAGAGACACAAGCAAATTCTTTTGCACCAGTAGTATTGTCTGCAGCTTCATATTGAGAAAGTTTAGAGAAATCAATTTTACCAATAGCTTTTGAACGCTTTTCATACTCTTCTTTGGTAATTGCCTCATAAGGAGCCAACTGATAAACGTGTTCGGAACGAGGCAAAAAAGACATTCCACCGACATAGTCCCAATTTTCATAAACAAAGTTTCCAACAGCAAGCCATTCATCAGGACCAACATAAATAGTGGCAGATGGATTGTGCTCAACAAAATGCTCCTTAAGTCTCTTCCATTCTTTCATCAAATCAAGAGCAGTAACTTCATCTTTAAAAATTGCTCCTTCTGGCGCTTTTACTGGGAACTCTAGAACAAATGTCGTTGCAGACTCCATTGATTGGCCAACCTCAGGCAAACAAGGAACTCCTTGGTCGCGAGCCATCTGAAGTAATGTATCAGTATGCGAAATACGTACTCGTCTTATGAAATATGGGGCATACCAAGGATGCATACCTGAACCAACCCCTAAAAGCTGTCCAGAATTACCATGAGGCTTTACGCAGGTGATAGCAGTTGAAGCATTAATCCCAAAACGCTTTGCATATTTTTTATTTGTTTCTATCGCATCTAGGCGAAGAGTGTCTAGAACTTTATCATTTCTAATAGTTGTATTATCATAATACCCCGTGAGAGATACTCCAAGCAATCTTTCTGCCTCACAATTTTCTTTCCACTTTTTTGAAAGGTATCCAAAATTAGTTAAGGTTGATTGATAAGTACCGAGCAATGTTGCTAGCTCCATTTTTCTTTTTAGTGTTGCAGCAGTATCCTTCGGACGAATAACAATACTAGTTAGATTACAAAATTGTCTTGAACGCAAATAAATTTCACCACAAGGATTTAAACCAATTTGTCTTTCATCTTTTATCGCTTCCCATCTTCGAGCAGGCAATTGTTTCTCTAATCCCCCTCTGTTGAAAATGCCGCGCTCGCCAGACTTTGATTTAACTAAGGCTGTCCATTCATTCAAAAATTCTTCTGCACTTGGTTTAGAATTATAAACAGCAGAATTGTTTGCCATTGAGCGCTGTCCCTCTGTCAAATAAAATTGACCCTTCTTCGCATCTCGCATTTCTAGGTCATCGAGCTCGGAAAGAGAAATAAGTGCACTGCGTCTGACTCCTCCCGCAACAACAATCATTCCTATCTGACAAATGATGTCGTGCATGTCTAAATTTGAAAGACGTCGTCCTTGTTTAGATAAAATTTTTCTTCTAGTAAATTCTATTAGGTCAATAAGTGGCTGAGGTCCAGATGCTCGTCCTCCAGCAGTTTCTAATCTTGCTCCTGCTGGTCTAATCATTCCGTAATCAAATTTAACATCCCTGCCATCAAACCAAGACTTGAGCCCAAGAACAAAGGCATCAGCCCAGCCTTCTTTGCTGTCTTTTACAATATGAACAATTGGTTTTTCTTTTGTTTGTTTTGTAATTTGCGGGAACTGTTGAACATTCTCCCATTCAACAGCAAAACCAAGACCAGCTCCGCACATGGAAATATACATAATTTCTCCTAAATCCTGTGGGCAAGTAGGAGCAACATAAGAACAATTGTATGCCCATACATTTGAATTTCTACATGCCTTACCAGCAGACCAAAGTAAACGCATTGAAGGACAAATATCTTGATTTAAAATAGCTTCTCGAACATCCCCATATTCCTTAGTTGAAAGCTTGTCTCCCAAATTCTCTTTCATATAGGCCATATAACGGTCTATGGTCTCTATCCACGTTTCGCGACGACCTAACTCTGGAACCCACCTAGAATAAAACTGGTAGAAAATATATTCTGAATAAGGACTAGAAAAATATTTACTAGACTCTTCTACCGCCTGTTTAACATTTTCTGGTACAGGGCCAAATGCAGCACGTAACTCTGAACGTTTACTTCTATAAAGAATATATTTTTTAGCAGTGTCAGTAAAACCATTCGTCATTAATTCTTTTTCTACAAAATCTTGGACTATCTCAACTGTTGGTAAAAATTTTGCTCCTTTGTGTTCAGCAACTAATTTATCTCTAAGGTCAAGCAATGTCCTAAAAACACTATTAGCAACTTTATATGACTCCATCTCCCCTCCCTCTCCTGATACCTCAAAGGCTTTAAAAATAGCCCGAGAAATAATTTCTAAATCAAATGGAATAACTTCTCCACTTCTTTTTCTAATTGATTTTATTTTTGAAAGTTCGCTTTTGGAAAGTTTTTCTTTTGTTGTTGTTTTTGTTTTCATGTTTTTAAATTATTTTATGATTAAGAATGTTAATGTGTGTCAGTTTTTCTTTTTCCTTTTTCTTAATCAGAAAATTATAAATCGCGGGAGAAAGAACAAAAGCAAAAATAATATTACTTACCAGATGCAACATTGTAAACGGAATTTGTCCGACCAATGTTTGGAAAAATGATTGGTGAAAAAAAATAGGACCGATAATCAAACCAGTTACTGCATCAAAAAACAAAGTTCCAACGATTGCAAAACGTACAAAGCTCCACGCATCCGCCTTATTTTGTGCGAAATAACTTGCTGACCATAAACCAAGCATCCCATAAGCTCCTGCCGTAAAAAATGTTTGTATTCCAAGTGTCCCAGTCACTATGTCGTAAAGTAAAATACTCAAAACTGCAAAAGAAAAACCGGCAAATGCTCCAAAAAGTTTGCCAAGTGGCATAGTGGCCGCAAGTATCGGCTCGACGTTAGGAGCACGAAATGGAATTAATCTTGCGACTAAACACAAGACAAGAACTAAGAATATCTTTCCGCCAGAGGCGGATCCGCCTCTGGCGGAAAGATAATTTTTTTTGTTTTTCTCCATTTTTGTTAACATTTATTTGCAAAAATTGTTCTAAAACTGCGGGTAGTATATAATAAACTAAATCCATACAACTTCGCAACTTGTATAGGTCATTATACACGGAGGCTGGTCGCCTCATAAGTGGATAACTGATATTATTAGCATTAAAACACAAAGTAAAAAAAAATAAATATGGAACAGAACAAATTGCAGTCAGTATTGGGTCTTTTAAGGATAAGTATGGGTCTTATTTTCTTGTGGGCATTTTTTGATAAATTATTGGGTCTCGGCTTCGCAACGACTGCAGAAAAAGCGTGGCTTGCCGGTGGTTCTCCCACTTCAGGGTTCTTGCAATTCGGTGTAAATGGGCCTTTTGCAGACTTTTTTCATAGTCTATCAAGTATGCCAATGGTGGATTGGCTATTTATGCTGGGTCTTCTCTTTGTAGGACTAACACTGACTTTCGGTATTTTGGTAAAACTAGGTAGTTTGGCCGGAGCTGCGATGTTATTTCTAATGTATATTGCACTCATTTGGGGAACTCCTAGAAATCATCCTTTTATAGATGATCATTTTATTTATTTTTTTGTTATGCTAACACTTATGCTCTCAGACTCTGGTGATAGTTTTGGTTTTGGAAATGCCTGGTCTCATACTAGTATAGTTCAAAAATTTAGTTTTTTAAAGTAAAATTTTTCTCGCTGAGAAGAATGTCCTTTACGTTATTGCGTAAGTCTATTGTGTACTCCACCATCTCTTCTGGGGTTAATTTTAATGCCTCTCTCGCATTATTAAATAGAGTTTCATTCCCCGTAACATTAATTATTATTTGGTCACTATCAGCTATCTCCAATTCATTAAGAGAAACTATTCCTTCTAACTTAATATATTCAAAAGCATCTAAGTGTGCTCTAGCTTTTATTTGTTTTCCTCTATTTTCTTTTACTCCTATTGGCGTTAAGTATTCGTGCATATTTATTTTATATAATTGTGTCCGTTTGTCCGTCCTCTTGGATTCGAACCAAGGACCCCAGAGGTATAAGCTCTGTGCTCTAACCAACTGAGCTAAGG
>JBAXTS010000025.1:0-6608 GCA_037130055.1 bacterium
AATTACCAACATCTAAAATATAACTCGGATTCGTCGTCCCGATGCCGACGTTGCCACTTCCAAGAATAGTCATTTTAGTACTCAATGTTTGTAAAGTACTCCCAGTAGTTAGTGTCGTTCCTGTTTTAAAGATAATAGAAGAAGCTCCTGTGCCTTTGCCTAGACCCGAATTGAGAGTTAAATCACCTCCCGCCATATCAGCCGTGCCTCCTGTGACAGTTGAACCAGCAGAGATAGTTAATGCTCTACCTACGACTGTGTTGGCGGTTGGAGCGATGTCTAGTGTTTGTGCCACAGTATTATTCCACTGTAAAGAGGCGTTCATGGCGACTGAAGCTAGGTTGTCTAGAGCAAGAGATGCTTTTCCTCCTAGCTGGGTCTGAACAGCAGAACTTAAGCCTTTTACATAACTCAATTCGGTAAGTGAAGGATATGTTGCTAATGGCAAAGATACTAGATTTTTACTAGCGTCTGTTCCAAGAATTTCTGAAGCAGTCAAAGCTACACTGTTTATTACTCCATTAGAGTTTATACTTGCTTTTTCTGTGTTTGAGTAATTTCTTAATGAAAACTTATTGGTTCCTGCATCATCACCTGTTCTTAGAATTGTATCTACATTAGCACCACCAGCTACATAATTTTCTTCTGGAAATTGATATATTAATAATTTTCCAACTGGGTAATTTGCTTGAACTGTAACAATAGCTACATGTCTAACAGCTCCTGAAGTAGGTGCTGTTGAAGTCAATGCACCTGCTGCTCCTAAATAAAGTTCTGTCCCAACTGTCCAACTATTTGTTTCTGCATCAAGTTGTCCTGATGTAGCGATGAATCCATTTGTCTGGTCATTGATCGGTGCAATTGTAATCCCTACAACATTGTGGGCTGTTTCTGCTGTATTATTTGCAAGAGTTATAAGTGGAAAACTATTGTAACCTGAAACATAAACTGCTTTTGTTGAAGCAATCGTCGTTCCTGTTTCATTACGAATATTTAAACGAGTTTTATTTACTCCTAACACCCCAGTATTTGAAAGCGAAGCATCTCCTGATAGAGCAACCCCAGTAGCAACATTTGAAACATTGCCAATAAAAATATTTCCTGATGTTAATGCTGTTCCTAATTTTCCATTTAGTTGAGTTTGAATTGCACTTGTTGAACCTTTAACATAACTTAATTCTGTAAGAGATGGGTAGGTAGCGACTGTGAGCGACCCCAAAGTATTTGCATCTACCCAGTAAGGAATTTCATTTATAGTTCCTGAACCCATAGTGAAAGGAACTCTTGCTGTTGCGGTAGTTCTAGTAAGATAAGCAACATCAGTAATGAATTCAACCGCCCCCGCGCTTATGTTTGCTCCAGTGGTCAGTGTTCCTGATGTAAGTTTTAATGGTGCTCCATTGGCTACATCTGAACCTGCAACCAAGTGTAGTTTGGCTGTCGGATTCGTCACCCCGATGCCGACGTTGCCGGCGAAATATGATTGTCCTCCAGCAGAATAAATTGACCAATTATTTGCTCCAGCTGTCATGTTTTCTAAATACAATCCGTACTGGTTTGTGATAGTCCCAGAACCATTAGCTACATACAATGGATAAGAATTAACAAGTGTCCCTGACCCAGAATTAACTTTGGTAAATATTCCAGTTAACTTATTTATTCCGGATGAGGATGAATGTTCATTGTATATACCAGTCCTGTCAGAATTTGCCCAAGTTTGTACGACATTCAATGCTACGTCACTATTTGCTCCGAGGCTACCTATTCCGACAGGGTTACCTTTGAACCAAGTCGAACCATTGTCGATAATTAATCTATCAGAAATACCAAAAGTTCCACTTTGGGAAATTTTGAAAGCATAGGCATTGGTGTCGTATCCCATTATCAATCTATCGCTTGGAGTAGCACCAGCACGAAACAAAATCGATGGACTATAAGTAGAATCATCGGCTGGATAAGTCAAAGTAACCCTCGGACTAGCTGCCGTTGAAGACAAAGAAACCATGCTAGTCGGCGTAGGAGTCCCGACTCCCAATCTTTTGTTTATATTATCCCAAAATAAATCAGAGAATCCTGTAATTCCTGTAGCAGACTGATAAGGCACAGCACCAGCATTACCACCAATAATATTAATAGCATTTTCAGCTACGACTGCAGCAGGCACAGCACCGAGCTTCTTGCGAGGAGACATCTCTCCATCCCAGCCGGGAGCTCCAGTACCACCGATATTCACTCCTAGATAAAGTGTCTGATTGAAATCCACAGAAGCTAGCGTCGTAATTTCTCCAAGGAGAACACTAAAAAGTCCACTCGTCACCTGGACTTTATTGAGACCAGTTCTAGCCTCTGTCCAAATAGCCGTGCCACCAGAGAGTGCCGTGTATAAAGCAAACTCCATATTGTAAGTTCCATTCGTCACAGCCACGCCGCTATTCCCAGTGAGCTTCGCTTGATAATTAATTTGTTTATTTATTGCAGCTTGTGAAATTGAAATAGGAGATAACACAAAAACTAAAATTAAAATAATTAAAAATTTTTTAAAGATATTATTTTTTAAAAATTCTGTACTCATTTTAATTTATTACCTCCGTGTCAGAGGAAAGTGTTTTTTTAACTTCACCTTCTGTTGTTTTGTTATTCTTACCAACTAAATAAATTCCAAACAAAACAAAAAATACAAAAAACACTCCTGCCAAAACAAGAATTCTCTTTGTTCTCTTTGGCGAGAAGAAATCACCAATTGCAAACTTTTTATGACGAACTTTTTGCTTGAAAATGTAGTTTTTTATCTCGTCTTCTGTGATATACCAGCTACCACCAAATTTCTCCCCATTTATCTCACCTTTTCGAATCAGAGAGCTCAAATAATCTGAATGATATCCAGTAATTTTTGATGCTTCACCTAATGATATTACTTTATTAGGATTTTTCATTAATATAAGGGTAAAAAACAAAATCTCGGATAAACGATATTTATTTATACCCTTATATTATAGTAGGAAATGCACAAGATATCCACTAGTTATCCACAGTTTTATTAGTTAGTGATATTTTACTTTACAAGCTTATTTTTATTGAGTTTTTTATATATTTTTTTTAGAATATATAGCAAAATCAGCAATAAAAATATGATTTCAGCATATATGACAAAATTATAGAACAGATTAGAGATAGATTTGATCAAATTTTCTGGTTTTTGTACTAATTTTTCATTCACAATAAGCGAATCATCGTCTGTAACTTTTGCAGTCACTTCAACAGGTGGTTTTGTCTCTTCTTTCTGTATTGCCACTCTGGAACTAGACCCACCTACCCCTGTAGAAAAATCTCCTTTTTCATTCCTGGTAAATATTGTATAAAAATATTTCTTTCCAACTATTGCACTCTTGTCTGTAAATTTCTCTCTGTCACCTTCATAAATTAATTTACCCAAAAATGGATCTCCAGTGGGGTGATCTTCTTGTCTCATAATTCGAACATAGGAAAAATCACTCGGCTCAGGATTCTCCCAAGTAATATTTATGCCAGAAGTATCAGCCAAAATTTTTACATTGCTAGGGTTAGATGGCAAAGTAGTATCCTTTAATGACTTCGTCAAGAAATATAATACAGGACTAGTATTACTTTTCCCAGTAGTGTCTTTACTCTCTATTGTAAAATAATACATCGAACCTGCTTTCAAATTAATTATTTCCATTTTATGGTCAATCGCAAAAATAATGCTACTCAATGTACCAGTCTCTACTTCGCTTGTTTTACCCCATTTTATTGTGCTTATGGTGCCCATGGAGCTATTCCATGAGATAAATGCACTATTATAGTCGGATACTACAGATACACCATAAACATATAATATATTTACGGGTGGAATAAAGCCCCCACCACCTCCGCCTCCAGTGTTTGGTATGGGAGGTTCTGGTGGAGTGACGCTAGTGCAATCCACGGGGCAACTAAGTGCTGTCTCCCCTGCCTCACAAATTCCATTATTGTTGCAGCCATTAACACCTAGATTGATCTGCAGAGAATCAGATAGAGCACTCACAAAAATTACATTAATATTTATCAAAATTAATGCAAAAAAAATTTTTGTAATTTTTGTAATCATAAATTCTTTAACGTATCTGGTTTTTTATAATGTTATAGCTGTGACTGTAATAGGTGCTGAATAACTCCCAGCAGTCTGTATGTGATCTGCCCCAGACTCTGCTCTAAAACGAATTGTCCCGGTGGTGCCTCCTGGGTGATTGCTCGTGGAGCTTTGAAATATTGTCTTTGCAATAGTAGAAAGTCCATCCCAGCATTTTCCCGTCGCCTCACCAGCGCCAGCATTACACGCTACCCCATTATCTCTAAATCTAGCATCCGTATCTGCCCCTTCAGGAGAAAATCCAAACATAGATGTATTGGATGGAGTTGAAAAATTATAGTCAGGGTTTGCTCCGAGAGGAACATAATCAGCAAAGGAATCAGTGGCAGATCGAAGTGCCGGAATAGAAGCGACTTTTATATTCATGCTATAACCTGCGGCATTGTCTGTGATCACTTGCCAAGACATGGTGCCCTCACTCGCTTCACCATTTATTCCTCCTATCGGAGATAGTACCAAGTCGGTAGGATTTGAAATTGCTATATAGCTCTCCTGCATCTGCCAAAAACCTCCATGCAAATTATAATTGGCACTATTTGAATCTCCGGTGCCATTTTCTCCGAGTGTGTCACCTGCAACATAATTTGAGCTAGTGGAACTCTGCCCACCGACATTGATAGAATCAGAAGTTATTTTATAAGTACCACTTTGCATTGATTGTGCAAAGGTTGCGCAAATGGGTATCAAAAGTAGGAAAGCAAAAATTAAGCCTTGAATTTTTTTTTGTTTTAAAAAATTAAAAAACATATATCTAACTCTTTTTCCTTAATTCAAAACGTGTAAATAAGTAGTAGAAGAGAGCTATCAGGAATGCACAGCCAATAAATCCAAACAAAAGTATTTTCCATGGCAGTACCCAGAAAGACAAGCTTATATTTTCGTATTGATTACCATAGCCTTTGTTTAAAGATAATTCAGCTGAATAAAATCCAAGGCTGAACCCACTTGTCCAATTCACATCTCTGTATCTGATAGAATCAGGGAGCACAAAATACGCATCTACGGGTAGCTTGCTGACGACTCCACCAAAAATATTTTTGATAGCAATAGTTCCATAAGGCACGAGGTGCACATTGCCCGTATTTTTGTAAGCTATTTCAAATCCTTTTGGCCTTTCGTTATAAAAAGTTTTCTGTGGACCAATCAATTTAAAATCCTCAATATTCCCCTCCTCTTTTCCCTCACCATTTAATTTAAGCAGAAAAAGAGAACCTATCCTAGAGATGATTCGTGTTTTACCTTCTACTTCGAGAGGACTACCTGCTGCTTGGTTGCTGGGATCATTGGATACTATCAGTGCGCCATAATGCCCACTCGGCTCTGCGTTCGCTGGAATAGAGATAGTGACAGGAATTACTATCTTCTCACCCATTTCAAGTGTAAATTCTGAAATTTCTGGAACGATAAAATCCTTAAGAGAATATGGACTATAACTATCGCCCAAAAGTACTACTGGCTGTTTTGGGTCATTTGTACCAATAAAATCTTCTGTGGAAAGTTTAAATTTAACAGGCCTATCTATCCTGTTTGTGACGGTAATATTCTTTACCATATTATCTCCAGGATTTAGGAATACTTCTGTCTTTCCAGGCTCCACCACAAAATCATTTTGTGGAGTGATGTTTAGCTTGCTTTTTTCAAAAGCTAAAGAATATTTGGGAATAAAAAAATTACCAAAGACAATAAGTATAATTATTATAGGTAAAAATTTTTTCATGCTAAAAAGAAAAACTCAGCATTTTTATAATGTGGTCGCTGTGGCTGTAATCGTAGCAGTGTAGCTACCAGATGCCGCATATACAGCATTCTGTGCAGCTGCAAAGCATATCGTGGTAGTAATGCCAGAAGTAGGAGTGACAGCAGCCCTAGTAGCAATAGTTTTATCTAAAGTACTAAATCCAACATATTTCTGGGCTACGTCTGGCAGTCCTGCAGAACCACAGGAACCAGCCGTACCCCATGTGGCTCCATTTGTATCAGTGCCATAAGCAGAATAGCCAAACTCTTTATCCCCTCCTGCGATGCTCCAAGATTCGGGGACTCCTGTCGATGCTTCAGTATAATCTGCAAAAGAATTTATACCGCTCTTTAATGCTGGAGTAGTAGATGCCTTTACTGCCAATGTATATCCACCGAGTGAATTTGTTTTTACAAGCCAAGAAGAAGTACCTATAGATGAATCTGACGTGATGCCCATGTTTGGAGCCATAGTCACATCCGCTCCATTCGAGATAGTAATACCTGAGGTCACGTCAAGAGATACGAGGACACCATCAGTAGCTGGAGATGTCTGAGCAAATACTGTTTTTACTATTGAATAAAATTGGACAATAACAAAAACAAACAGTGTGACAAGTCCAATTATTATTTTTTTATTCTCGTAAATTTTTGTTTTCATCACACTTAAAATTAAAATATCTATAATTTATTTCCTAAACAAAATTACTAACTAATAAATTAT
>JBAXTS010000026.1:0-6379 GCA_037130055.1 bacterium
GTTAAAGAAATACGATGGCATACTTGTTCCGGGTGGTTTTCGCTCACGTGGAGGAGAAGGGGAGCTGAGCGTCGTGAAATATGCTCGTGAGCATAAGCTTCCGTTTTTCGGACTTTGCTATGGTATGCAGATGATAGTAATAGAATACGCTCGCAATGTCCTCGGACTCAAGGATGCAAACACTCGAGAAGTTAATCCAAGTTCCAAAAATATTGTCATCGATGTGATGGAGTCACAAAAAGAAAATTTGAAAAATAATTTGTACGGGGGGAGCATGAGGTTGGGAGCCTATAAGGCGATATTGAAAGATGGGACCATCGCTAGAGCTAGCTATGGTGAGAAAGAAGTATTGGAGCGACACAGACATAGATATGAAGTAAATCCTATGTTTGTTCCAGATTTAGAGAAGGCGGGTCTAATTTTCTCAGGAAAGTCTCCAGACGGGGATTTGATGGAAATAGCCGAATTGCAAAAGAAAGTACACCCATTCTTCTTGGGTACACAGTTTCATCCAGAGTTTATTGCACACCCGCTTCATCCACATCCACTGTTCACTGCTTTTATCAAAGCTTGTATTTCTAAAAAGAAATAAACTCAAACAAACAAAACGTACAAGCTCTCAGTTTTGTTTGTTGTTAGATAGGGTCCTTTTCTACAATTAAATGTGTATGAAAATGAGAAGGGATAGATTTTGCTCTGTTTACTACTTCTATCAGCATGTCATACTCTTTGTCTATATATTCGTGTTTTATTGATTCGAGTTCTTTCTTTTCAGATTCCGTGAGCTCCTTTTCTACGGTGTGCCTTTTTGGTATGACCATATGGTTTGTTTTTGCTATAAGGTCGTAAGGATATTTATTATTAATAATTCTCCAGTGCTCAAAATCCTTTACTGATGGAGCAGTGCATAGTTTGCACTCATTTGTTAGATATCCATTAGAGATAAGATTTAGATATTTTTGCTGCGATTCTTTTGTTCTTAATGCCATAAATATATTATATCAGAAAAACAACTTTAGAATTGAATCAATTTTTTTGTTATCTAGTTAAAATGACGAGCTCGCAGACCTGGACTCGAACCAAGATAATATCCTCCAGATTCCTTTTCCTATTTCTAGTTTTCTATACAAGGCTGGGAGACTTGGACTCGAACCAAGATAATATCCTCCAGAGGGATATGTCCTACCATTAGACGATCTCCCAGCTTTGAACACAAAACAACAGAAATTTCTTAAAGAGCTGGATTAAAACGAAAGCAGTTTCATTTTAATTCTCACCACTAGACGGATATCCCGATAGTCTAAACTCCATTTAACTTAGCATATTTTTTCATTAATTAGAAGTGGTATATTAATTATCATATTGTTGTAAAATAGGTGCATGGAAGACACATCAAACAACCTTTTTCTTCATGCTGACGGGGATTCATTTTTTGTGGCTTGTGAGCTTACTTTGCGTCCAGAATTAAAGGGTAAGCCTGTTATTGTCGGAGAAGATAGGGGTATTGCTGTAGCAATGAGCCCTGAGGCAAAAAAGATGGGTGTCACAAGAGGGATGCCAATTTTTCAAATCAAGAATCTTTTTCCGGAAGTAGTAATTTTGCCACACCACTTTGATTTATATAATAATATTTCGAATGGTATGCATGAGATTCTTCAATCCTATTGCCAGACGATAGAGGTATATAGTATCGATGAGTGCTTCGCAATAGTTAGACCACACGATGTGAAATATTTTGGTGGTGAAAAGAAACTACTGCTTGAACTTAAAAAAGAGATAGAAGAGAAGCTAAGGGTAACATATTCTTTTGGACTTGCTCGTACGAAGGCTCTCGCGAAACAAGCATCAAAATTAGAAAAGCCAAACGGGCTAGTTGTTTTGCTTTCAAAGGAAGAGGAGGAGAGGGCTCTTCGGGCAACACCTATAGACGATATCTGGGGAATTGGAAAGCAGACAGTTCCACACTTAGTAAAGCTAGGATTAAAAAATGCATATGATTTCGTAAAATATCCGATCAAGGAAATTGAAAAGAATTTTTCTGAACCAGTGCTAAATTTAAAGAGAGAACTCGCCGGTGAATCAATTTTTGAAGTAGAAGGGAATATTGATCCCCGTGATCAGAGGTCCATTCAATCTACATCAACTTTTCGTCCCCCGTCTATGAGCTCTGAAGTAATCTGGAGGGAAATTTCTCAAAACACAGAACAGGCTTGTAAAAACGCCCGTGATATTAATCTAGTTAGCAACAAGGTCTCGTTTTTTCTAAAAAATAGTGATTTTAAATATTATTTTGATGAAGTTAAGTTTACTTTTTATACTAGAGATCCAGGAGTTATTCTAAATGCTATTGAGCCAAATTTTTCTAGGCTAGTAAAAAATAAAGGTAGGATTCGTTCTACTGGGGTATTGCTTCATAATCTTATTCGTGAGGAAAAGGCTCCCAGGGACTTGTTTGGTAAACAAGATAAGGAGATTGGGATTTTGGTAGTGGAGGCGGCGGCGGATGAAATTCGCAGAAAATATGGCGACGATGTGATAATAAGAGCTGCTTCATTAAAAAAGAAAAAATAGTATTCATAAGAAGTTCATGATGAATATATAAAATGAAAATTTTATGAGGCTGAATGATATTCCTGTGCTGGCAAACCATGGTCCGTCTGCAGACGAAGTGGAGATGTAATTTTGCAGATTTTAATAGTGTGAGTTTCTGTTATAATCAACTTTATGAAGATTTTTTTAAATTATTTAAAAAGATATTGGAAACTATGCGTTCTTGTAATGTTTTTGGCTACGATAAATCAAGTTTTTTCTTTATTGGATCCTCTTATTTTTCGTCATATTATTGATGATTATGCTACAAAATTTGATTTGTTTAGTTTGTCACAGTTTACTAGGGGAGTTTTATTTTTGTTAGTACTTGCTGTTGGCGCAGCATTTATTTCTCGGGTAGCAAAAAATTTTCAAGATTATTTTTTAAATACTATTACCCAGCGTTTGGGAACGAAAATTTACAATGATGGAGTGGAACACTCGCTCGCTTTGCCTTATATAGTCTTTGAGGATAAAAGAAGCGGGGAAACACTCGGTACATTACAAAACATCCGTACGACAAGCGAAGCGTTTATAACCTCTTTTATTAATGTGTTCTTTATTTCCTTGATTGGTTTCGTTTTTGTTACAATATATGCGTTTACTATATTTTGGGGAGTCGCATTAATATTCGCATTAACTATACCAATAATAGGAACAGCAAGTTATTTATTAACTAGCAGGGTAAAAAAAATTCAGAAAGTAATTTTGGCGGAAACGACAGGGTTAGCAGGGTCAACTACGGAATCATTGCGAAATATTGAATTAGTAAAAAGCCTCGGACTTGTAGATCAAGAAATCCTGCGCTTAAACAATACTACGGACAGGATTCTCATGCTTGAGCTTAGAAAATTACGGTATATTCGTAGTGTTAGTTTTATCCAGGGTACACTTATCAATTTTTTGCGTACGAGCCTTCTAGCTTTTCTTTTGTTTCTTGTTTTTTCTAAAATAATAACTTTTGGAGAATTCTTTTCTTTATATATTTATTCTTTTTTTATTTTTGGACCATTACAAGATCTGGGTACTGTTATCAATAATTTTCGTGACTCACAAGTGGCGCTAGGCAAATATAAAGAAATAATGAGCATCCCGGTTGAGCTTATACCCGCTTATGTTAAGGAAATTAGCAAGATATATTCTCTTGAATTCCGTAATGTAACTTTCTCATATAATGATGCTCTTAACCCAGCACTTACGAATGTATCTTTTAAAGTTAAGTCTGGGGAGACAATTGCTTTTGTAGGTCCATCAGGCGCTGGTAAAACTACACTAGTGAAATTATTAGTTGGCTTATATCAATCAAAGAAAGGAGGTGTTTTTTATAATAATGTTGCTGAAAAAGAATTAAACTTAAATAAATTACGTACAGAATTTGGGCTAGTTACTCAAGATATTCAGCTTTTTGCAGGAACAATCAGAGAGAATCTATTATTTGTTAATCCAAATGCAACAAAAGAGCAGTGTTTGGACGCGCTAAAGAAAAGTGCCGCAGGTTCGTTATTAGAGAGAGCCGACAAAGGTATTGATACCGTGATTGGCGAAGGCGGTGTCAAAGTTTCTGGCGGCGAAAGGCAAAGACTTTCAATTGCACGCGCGCTTTTGAGAAAGCCATCGATTTTAATATTTGACGAGGCTACTTCTTCGCTTGATTCTATAACTGAAGAAGAAATTACAAAAACTATCCGGGAAGTATCTACCCTGGGAGAACGTATTACTATATTGATTGCCCACAGACTCTCTACTATTATGCATGCTGATTGCATTTATGTTTTGGAAAAAGGTGCCGTAATAGAAACTGGAAATCATAAAGAACTGCTTGATAAAAAGGGATTGTATAATGCAATGTGGAGACAGCAAGTAGGCGAGAGAATTTAATTATCAACAATAATGCTATAATTAATTTATGTACATAGAATGGAATAAAGTTACGTGGTATTCGAAAGTATTAGCAATAATTTTATTTGTTGCGACTTTTTGTATTGGTTTTAAATTAGGAGAAAGAAAAGCAATAATTGATGATATAAATAAAAACACACAAACACTAATGAACAGCATAGAAAATAAATAAATTTTTTCTCAATAAAAAAATTACAAAACATTTTTAGATAGAAAGCAAGGGTTTTTTTGCAAGAAAGATAATTCTCGTTCGTCATTATATTTGAGTACAAATACTTTGTCCTTTTTTTATTTGTTCTTTTCCAGAATTATAAAAGTGTGGCGGGTTTTATGAGTCTTTATATTTTAAGACCCATAAAACTCGTCGCAAAGAGAGATTTGAACCTGAGGAGTTTAACCCAAACCAGAATACGATTGAGTAGGAGTGCCCCCACATGGCAACAACGTTCTCAAGCGGCCAAGCAAACGCCTTCGAGGCGCTTGTGGTATCAGGAAAGATCGACAGGAGCCTCATTTCTACTGTGGGCCTCGGCGGTCCGAATGTTCGTCACATCAATGTCCTAGGGACACTAGACAGAAGCGCGTCCCCTGAGCAGATTGTGAAAATCAACGAGCTCGGATTTGCCGTCATAAGGACGGTTGTCGCTAGTCTAGGGCTGTGTGAATCAGATGCAGCTCGGATCCTCGAGAATCGTGATGAGCTCACGAACGCCATCCGCCTATCGGCAACTTCTGCTTTGGTGAGTCTGTCAACACAAGACAAATTCAAGAAGGAAGAAGTCCCGTCAGACTACACATACCAATCTGGTTACGAGCCAGGCTTTGTTAGTGTGGCGTCACAATTCAAACGATTGCATGAACTATTCCCAGAGACTAGCCATGTAGATTTTCACAGCAATTACCGTGTAGATCTCCACAACGACGCAGAAGGTCTGTTTGTGATACCAAGATGGCAGAAGGTTGCGCAAACGTACAACCAGGCTGTAGAAAAGGTACTAGGCCTAATCAAGAAGACATCGAGGGGGATGTTTGAGAACTGCCGCGAAGGGCAACTTGATTTTGGCCGTTTTTGCCAAGTATCGAAGACAGAGAATGCGTTCTACGAATTGTCGGTGGACCAGGGAAATGGCGACTTTGTGATTTTCCCTGCTCAGTTCGGCGTTCGTCATCGTGGACGCTCAGTTCGTCGTGTTCGCGAGATTCTTCCCTCGCATGAATTTGGCCTTGGGGCGTTTGCTACAGGAGTGATGCTCCTGACACACCCGAACAGGCTCCTCGACCACAACGACCTATACATCGACTGTCCTGGGGATAGGTTCGATGAGGTAGCTTCAAGCACACGTTTTGACCATGCTCCACTCTTCAGCTTCTCGAGAGGGAAAATCAAGTTTGGAGCATTCCCAATCAATGACACGACAGGAGGAGGCTGTGGGTCGGCCTCTGGTTTTATGTCCTCTCCTTAGATGATTCTGTTCTATCTGCAAGATCTGTTTAGTTGCCCAGTGTCGCTATCGCGCGCTGGGCAACTTTTATTTTATTTTGTTGAAACTAAAAACCACTTGCGAGAGCAAGTGGTTTTTAGTTTATTTATCGTTTTGTTTATTTAATCATCATTTCTTTCACGATGATTTGTGTTAGTAGTAGATATACTCTTGTTTATTTGTGTTTTTACAGTTTGGCTGTGTTCATTCTCATCACTATCATGATCATCATCATCGTGGTGGACTGAAGTTGGGTTAGGTGTAGGAGTAGGCGTAGGCGTAGGCGTAGGCGTAGGAGTAGGAGTAGGAGTAGGTGGTGGTGGTATTATAATTGGATTTATACTAACAATAACTTTATCACTAATAGTGATCGTTCCAGCAACAGAAGTTGCGGTTATCGTTACATTTCC
>JBAXTS010000027.1:0-5266 GCA_037130055.1 bacterium
CGCCAACAACGCCAACAACGCCAACAACGCCAACAACGCCAACAACGCCAACAACGCCAACAACCGTAATACCATCTAGGCCTTAATTATGAGTTTTTTAGAAGAGTTAGTTAAAGAAGGAATAGTAGATGAGAGCCAAATAGGTGAGATTAAAATTCTTGCAAAAAATAAATATGAAGGAGATGTTGAAAAAGCATTAATTGAATCCGGTCTGACAGAAGAGAAAATTCTTGAAGTAAAAGGACAATATTTGCAAATGCCGATAAAGAAAATAGAGAATTCTAGGTCTTCTTTTGATGCTCTTCAGTATATTTCAGAAGATTCAGCGACACATTATCATTTTGTACCAATAGAGTTGCGTGACGGAGTTTTGGAGGTTGGAGTAACAAATGGAGAGGACATACAAGCTCTTGATGCCCTACAGTTTATTTCTGCTAAATTAGGTATTCCTTTTAAGATTTTTCTTATTACTAAAAGTGATTATGAAAAAATAATGGAGGATTATAAAGGCATTACAAGCCAAGTAGAAGAGGCTCTCGGAGAGTTTAATCAAGATAAAATTGTCGAAATAAATGGCCTGACAGAAGAAAACCTAAGTAAAGAAATAAAAAACATAGAACCAGGAGGAAAAGAAAAGTTGGTAGAAGATGCGCCGGTAATAAAAATTGTTGCGGTTATTTTGCGTAATGCCATAGAAGGTGGAGCTTCCGACGTGCATATCGAATTCAATGGAGAAAAAGTCAAAGTACGTTTTCGTGTGGATGGGACACTTCATACTACTATAGTATTACCATCCAATGTATATAGTGGCATAATCGCTCGAATAAAAATTCTAGCCAAACTTCGATTGGATGAAAAAAGAAAACCTCAAGACGGGTCATTCGGTGCTATTGTTGATGGGCGTAAAATTGATTTTCGTGTTTCTACTATGCCAGCATATTATGGTGAAAAAGTTGTTTTACGTATTTTGGATTCAGAAAAAGGTGTAAAGCCACTCGACCAACTAGGATTATCAGAAACAAATCTTGGCATAATTAGAGAGGCTATACAAAAGTCGTATGGACTTATTTTGATTACTGGACCTACTGGGTCAGGAAAGTCCACTACACTATATTCCATGATGAATGCTCTAGACAAGGAAGAAAGCAATATTATTTCCCTTGAAGATCCTGTGGAATATCATATGACAGATATCAACCAATCTCAAATGATGCCAGAAATCGGATACACTTTTGCGTCCGGGTTGCGTTCTATCTTTCGTCAAGACCCAGACATAATCATGGTTGGAGAAATACGCGATAAAGAAACGGCACAGCTAGCTATTCAGGCAGCCCTCACAGGACATCTTGTGCTTTCGACACTTCATACGAACAGTGCCATAGGAGCCATCCCTCGTCTCGTAGATATGGGAGTTGACCCATATTTGATCGCTCCAACTCTTATTTTGTCTATTGCTCAGCGTTTGGCCAGGATGACTTGTGCATCTTCTAAAAAACTTATACCGCTCGACCCAATAATTAAAAAGCAAATCATAGAGCAAATGAAAGACTTACCTGAAGAGTTTAAAAAGGACATAACTTCCAAGAACGAGATGTATGACACTGTGCCATCAGGGGAGTGTCCTTCGGGTACTAGAGGTCGTATTGCTGTTTTTGAAATGTTTAAAGTGGACAAGGAAATGCAGGAAATAATATTAAAAAATCCTACAAATGCGGCAATTTACAAACAAGCTCGCAGTAAGGGAATGCTAATGATGAGAGAGGATGCGATGCTGAAAGCAATAGAGGGGACTATTCCTTATACTGAGGTATATAACTTTAATAATGAGAATGAATAAAGTTGTGCACAGATGGTTTAATTTTTAGTTGTTTTATAGTATAATTACATAATCTATGGAAGGAGAAAAACAGAAAATTTTAATAGTTGATGACGACAGTTTCCTTTTGGATATGTATGCACTCAAATTTAGTCAAAATAATTTTGAAGTTTATGCAGCCCCAGGTGGCGCACAGGCAATAGAGAAACTCAAAGGCGGTTTAGTGCCCGATGTAATGTTGATGGATATAATAATGCCAGAGATGAATGGTTTTGAGATGTTGGAGAAAATAAATACAGAAAAACTATGCTCAAATTGTATAAAAATAGTATTGTCTAACAAAAGCCAACAAGCAGACATAGATGAGGGTAATAGACTAGGTGTAGCTGGCTTTATTGTTAAGGCGAGTTCTACTCCTACAGAAGTCATAAGCCAAGTAATAAGTATAATATCTAAAAAGGAAACAGCACCAAAATAAAAAATTATGGACTATAAGAAAAAACTTGAAGAACTTATTTTAACAGTTATTCGTGAAAGTGGGTCTGATTTACATGTGGGCACAGGGCGCGTGCCAGCTATTCGTGTGGATGGAGAGTTGATATTTCTTGTTAAACACCCAGTTCTCACACAAGACGACATGATGGGTATTTTGAGTGAGGCATTAGACAAAACAAAAATTGATAAATTCATCGAAAACCAAGAAGCTGATTTCTCATATGATTTTCGTGGGGAGGCACGCCTTCGTGGAAATGCTTTTTTTCAAAAAGGTTTAATTAGTGTGGTTTTCAGATTAGTTCCAAAAGTAAAAACTCTTAAAGAATTGCATTTGCCTGCAATCCTTTCTGATATGGCTCACAAAAAGCAAGGATTTTTTCTAGTAGTTGGACCTGTGGGGCAAGGCAAGTCCACGACCCTTTCAGCGATGATTGATTTAATTAACAATGAGCAAGCACGCAACATTATAACGATTGAAGACCCGATAGAGCATTTATATATACCAAATAAATCTATAATTAATCAACGCGAGGTGGGCATAGATACTAAAGATTTTCATATAGCTTTAAAAGAAGTTTTTCGTGAGGATGTAAATGTAATTATGGTGGGGGAGATGCGTACCCCGGAGACAATTGCTACTGCTGTCACGGCCGCTGAGACAGGACACCTGGTACTTTCGACCTTGCATACAAACAATGCTTCACAGACAATAGATAGAATAATAGATTCTTTCCCAGGGAATCAACAAGACCAAATTCGTGCACAGCTTGCTTCGTCACTTTTAGGTATTTTTTCTCAAAGACTTATCCCTAGAATTGCAGGTGGACTTATTCCTGCTTATGAACTTCTTTTGAATAATAATGCAGTATCAAATTTGATTCGAGAAAAACGAACACACGAAATAGACGTAGTGATCGAGACCGGGACAGAGTCCGGCATGATCGCACTGAATCATTCCTTGATAGAGTTGGTTCGAGCGGGAGAAATTACAATAGAGAATGCTTATCAATTTTCGCTAAATCCAAAAGGACTTGAGCGCATGGTTTAATTTTTTAATTTAACATGTTATTTAAATATAAAGCAATAGATGATACTGGTGTAAACAAAGAAGGTGAGATTGATGCACCAAATCAAGACATGGCTATTAGTGGACTTCAGAGGAGGGGGCTTGTTGTTATTTCTATTAAAGAAGAAAAAGGAAGTAAATCCTTTTTCAAGTTTTCTTTTTTTGAAAGAGTAAAGCCCAAGGATATAGTGATTCTTTCTCGTCAAATTTCAACTTTATTCGAGGCACAGGTTTCTGCATTAAAGGCTTTTACAATGCTTGCGTCGAATGCAGAAAACAAACTTCTTGGAGTTAAGCTTAATCAAATTTGTGATGATATCAAGGCAGGTATTTCTATATCTGGGTCTCTCTCGCATCATCCAGACGTGTTTTCGGACTTTTATGTAAATATGGTCAAAGTTGGTGAAGAAACTGGAAAGCTTAATCAAACCTTTTTACACCTAGCAGAATATTTAGACCGTCAATACGCCCTCACTTCTAAAACCAGAAACGCGCTTATTTATCCTGTGTTTGTTATCATTACTTTCTTTGTGGTTATGATTCTTATGTTCGTGGTAGTGATTCCAAAACTTTCTGCAATTATTTTAGACTCAGGACAAGAGCCACCATTTTATACCAAAATAGTTATCGCTGTCTCAGATGTCTTTGTTAATTATTGGTTTTTTGGTGTGATTTTCTTTGTGCTTTTAGGTTTTTGGGCTTGGCAATTATCTACGACAGAAAAAGGAAAAGTATATTTGGATAGAATGCGTCTTTCTCTACCCGGTGCAGGCAATTTGTATAAAAAACTTTTCCTCTCGAGAATAACGGACAACATGAATACAATGCTTTCTTCTGGTGTTCCTATAATTAGGTCCATAGATATAACAGCTGACGTCGTCGGAAGTCGTGTTTATAAAGAATTATTGAAAGAAGTAGCAGACGGAGTAAAATCAGGTCTTTCTCTTTCAGGTGCTTTTGAGAAAAGAAGAGATGAAATACCTAGTATCTTAATACAGATGGTTCAAGTAGGAGAGGAGACAGGTTCACTCGGAACTGTTTTGAAAACCTTGACCGAGTTTTATAGACGTGAAGTGGATGATGCAGTGGACACATTGGTTGGCCTCATAGAGCCAATAATGATTGTGGTATTGGGCTTAGGTGTGGGTATTCTTTTGGTTTCTGTTTTGATGCCTATTTACAACTTGGCCGGAAGTATTAGCTAGAAAGGTCCTTTTGCATCTTTGGTGTGTGGGGATAACTTTTTTGTACTTATGTTATAATAAATACATTAAAAATGAGTCGAAATTACGTTGTTAATTATTATTAATAATTTTATTATGAAAAAGAATATGAAAAAAGGTTTTACGTTGATTGAACTTTTGGTGGTCGTGGCTATTATCGGTGTTTTGGCTTCTGTAGTCTTAGCATCACTCAATACTGCACGTGCAAAGGGAGCGAATGCCGCTATCAAAGCAAACTTGGCAAATATTCGTGCACAAGCTGAGATGGTATATGACTCAAAGCCGGGTGGAGTCAATCAATATGGTAGTGTCGCGGAGGCTGCTTCATGTACTGCACCTGCTGCAAATTCTCTTTTTGCTACTACAGTTGCTAATACTGCTATCATTAATGATGCAATTACTTCAGCGCTTAATTCTGCCGGGTCGGATGCTACAAGTTTTTGTGGTTCTTCTGTAGGCTCAGCGAGTGCTTGGGTTGTCTCTGTACAGCTTAAAAGTGCAGAAGGTGCGAATGGATTTTGGTGTGTGGACTCGACTGGTGCTTCAAAGGGCGAGGCTTTGATTGCTTCAGGTACAGCTTGTTTGTAATTTTGTAAAGTTTTTATTATTAGTATTAATAATTTTATTATGAAAAAGAATATGAAAAAAGGTTTTACGTTGATTGAA
>JBAXTS010000028.1:0-4760 GCA_037130055.1 bacterium
AATGAGGAAAATACTCATTTGTTCAAAAAAGTCGGTTCGAACTTTCAAATTAAGGATCGAACCGTACTTTTTGAGCCACGCGGAGCGTGGAAAACCCTTTTGGATTCTGGATTCGGCGGGGGGAATGCATTAGTGTCGCGCCTTCGGCGCGACCCCGCTTTGTCCGTTTCTTCTGATTCCGAATTTTGGCGGAGGGTGAGGGATTCGAACCCTCGGTGGGTTTCCCCACACAGACTTTCCAGGTCTGCGCACTAGACCGCTATGCGAACCCTCCAAGGACTTTCTTATCCTAACATATTTAAAAAATCTTTCTCACTCAAAACTTTTACCCCTAATCTTTCTGCATTAGTCAATTTAGACCCTGCGTCCTCTCCCGCCACAACATACGAAGTATTTTGGGACACAGAACCAACAACCTTACCACCCAAAGAAAGAATTTTTTCTTTGGCAATCTCGCGCGACATAGTCGAAAGCGTCCCAGTCAAAACAAAATCCAGGCCTGTAAACTTTCCCACTTTTATTTTTTCTGACTTTAGAACAATTACACCATTCTTCTCTAATTTTTTTATAAAATTCAAATTATTTTTATCATTAAAAAATTTACTGACACTTTCTAGCACTGCTGGGCCTATGTTTTCTATATTATCTATATCAGCTAAGTCCTCCTGCGAGGACGCCATTAATTTTTCTAAGGCATGAAAATGCGTTGCTAAATCTCTAGCAGTCTCCTCCCCTACATGAAGAATTCCAAGCGCCCGAAGAAACTTAGAAAAAGGAATATTTCTTTTATTTTTTATTTCATTAATTATATTTTCTGCAGACTTTTCTCCGAATCGCTCCAGTGGAGCGATGTCTTCTTTCGTTAATGTAAAAATGTCGGCAGCGTCTGTTATCAACCCTTCATCCTTAAATCGTCTCAAAATCTTAGGCCCTAATTCATAAATTTCAAAAACCGAAACAAAATGTTCCAAATATCTTTCGTTTTTAGCGGAACATTTTAGATTAACACAATAATAAGCAACAGAGAAGCTCTCCGTGTTTCCGATGTTTCTTTTCTCCACTTTTCCGCCGCATACAGGGCAACGCTCTGGCATTTTTACTTTTTTCTCTTTTCCTGTACGCATTCGCGTCAACACTTCCACAACCTTTGGAATAACATCTCCCGCTTTTTCTATAACAACAGTGTCTCCTATTCGTAAATCAAGGCGTTCTATCTGATCCATATTGTGCAGCGTTGCTTTCCCAACTCTAGAACCAGCCACGAGCGTAGGCTCAAAAACTGCAAGAGGAGTCAATACTCCAGTTCGTCCAACATTTATCAATACATCTTTTACTATTGTAGTTGCTCTTTCAGCTGGATACTTAAAAGCTGCCATATATCGCGGGGCCTTCCCCGCAACTCCCAAAACAGATTGATTTTTTAAATCATCAACAGAGATAACAACGCCATCCGTGCCGTAAGGAAACTTGGGTCTTATTTTTTCAAACTTTTTTATAAAAGAAATAACTCCAACAAGGTTCTCACATAAGGCATCATTCGTATCAACATGAAAACCAAGATTTTTTAAATATTTATGCTTATCAGAGTGAGTTGACAAACTCTTCTCATCTGAAATTTCTGCTATATCATAAGCAAAAAAATCTAGTTTTCGTTCTGCGGCGAGTTTAGGATCTAATTGTCTCAAACTTCCAGCAGCCGCATTTCTAGTATTAGCAAAAGGTGCTTTTCCTTCCTTCTCATTAATTAAATTAAGTTTAGTTAATGTCTTTTTAGACATAACAACTTCCCCTCGAACTTCCAAATACTCTGGAAAAGAATCTACCTCACCCCTCACCCCTCTTCCCATCAAGGAGAGTGGGATGGAATTTATGGTTTTGAGATTTTGTGTTATATCCTCACCAACAAAACCATCTCCCCGGGTCGCTCCTCGCACGAACTTCCCTTTTTCGTAGGAGAGCGATACAGCAAGTCCATCAAATTTTACTTCACAAAAATAATTCACCTCACCACCCTGCCTCTCTCCTTGCAAATGAGAGAGGGGCAACAACTTCTTAATCCTTTTTTCCCAATCAATTAGTTCCTCCTCGCTAAAAACATCATTGAGAGACAACATTCGAGTTTTGTGATCAACTTTAACAAACTTGTCTAGCGGTTTTCCTGCAACCCTATTCTCAGAAGAATTTAGATCTGAAAATTCTGGATACTTTTTTAAAAGATCCTTGAGTTCCCTAGTTAAAGAATCATACACATCATCGGTAACACCAGGAGCGTTTTCTATGTGATAAGCATTTCTTAGACGTGCAATTTCTTTTCGCAATTTATCTATACGGTTTGAATCAGACTGGCTAGATCGCTTAAAATCGACAGAATTTATTCTTTTTTTGTTATCAAATTCCTTCATCCTAAAAAATTAATAGTTAGTTTCAATCTCGCGCTCAGTACGTTCTCCCCCTCTTGAGTTACAATAAGTATCACCGGTATTATATCCTTTTGAGGTAACGGTTGTCGATGTGGATGTTAAACCTGTCGTTTTTACAACACTTACAATAGCACAACTCTGCCCCTCACTACCAAGCCCAGAAATAATAAAACTCCAAGATGGGAAAGAGCCACTCATGGTAATAGTATTCCCCAAACATTGAATATCAGTACCACCAGCCAAGACAAAAACACTTGTTGGCGGTTTATCACTAAAAAGAGCACACTCAACCCCAGTATCTGCCGCAAAAAAAGCATCATTTGTGTTTCTGGCCAAAGTACCAAATTTCATTTCCTTGAGTGCTATATTAGAAACACCTATCGCAATTGCCAAAAGAATACTTGATATGGTAATTGCAAAAAGTATTACAAACCCTTTTTCTTTTTTTATTACTTTTTTGATTCTCATGATTATATCCAATTAAACAAATCTTCTGAAAAAGTCATACTATAAGTACCTGAGCCTTGAGCCCATGAAACTGTAGAAAAAATTTCTACTTCGTTCTCGCCGATAATACGTACTTCAATCTTTCGAGAATAGCCGGAGTCAGCACTGAGAGATCCAATAGAATACCCATATTCACCCGAGTCATCTTTGTACATAATATTTGGACAAGAAACAACGCACGGGTAAAATGGAGTTTTGGCTATTGGTTTTGGCGGGGCAATAGAAAAAAGAGTATCAGCATTATAATAACAACCAGCACCTATATCACAAGAAGCTGCAACTAAATAAGCTTTAAAATCAACCCAGCCAGTTGGTGTGTCAGCGTTGTCAGGATAAAGTACAAAAGTATCACGCATATTTCTGATATATTCGATTCCCTCTTGCGCCAAGTACCCAGCTATTATTTTCTTTTTAGCATAATTATTGTTTGCTATCCCTTGAGTAAGAACTACCAACAAAGCCAAAATGGACAATGAAAAGATTGAAACAGCCACTAGGGTTTCTATCAAAGTAAACCCTGCATGTTTCTTTTTATTAAATTTTTCAAATAATTTCTGCATCTATTCGTTATTCGTAATTCGTAATTATTTTTATATATCAATATTTCTCTGCGACACCGAAGTTTGCAAAGAAAATGGTGTATCAATGTCTTTATACCTTATCTTGCCGACCAACCTAATAACAACAAAGGGTTGTTGCTTGTCGGAGGCTGAAGAGGAAGGAGACTCCGCACCCAATACAGAAAAACTCGATGCTCGGTCAATAATAATTTCACTTGGATTCAATTGTGTCCAATTTACTCCACTATTAACGGACTTAAAAATATTATTGGTATCTTCATCTATTTTATACACCCACTGATCAAGAGGAGATGCTGAGTCTAGTGGATCATTGTTGCCGTGAGCACTTTCAAAAGCAATGGCTTTACCATTCACACAACTCTGTGGAATGGTAATATCATATGAAAAGTTGCCTCCATTTATGCAACGGTAATCATATCCTGTTCTTAAATTCTTAGACATTTCTTCCATGATAAAACTCAAGTTGTCCATTATTGAACGCATGTTTTGTGATTTTTTATGTAGTAGGTTTGCATTTAATAAAGCACCCATCCCTGCCATAACAATAACAATAAAAAGAGAAACAGCGATCATTGTTTCTATAATAGTATATCCAGTATTTTTGTGTTTTTTAATTCGTAATTCGTAATTCATAATTCGTAATTCGTAATTCGTAATTGTTAATCAACTTGCACTCTACCAGAAGGATATATTTTTATTAAGCTAGTGGCACCCCTAGGAGAAAGAACTGTTATTTGGATGTAATCAAAGCCGGTCAAATCTGTATTTTCTCCTGTACTAAAAATTGCACTGGAGTTTGGCCTCTTGAAAGTAACTGCTATAGGTAGAGTAACAGCCAGACCAGGCACACAGCTATCGTTACTACACTCTTCTATCTTGGATATATAATTAGCTTTTGTTATATTAACATAGTCTAGACATTCGCCAGTACAATTTGAACCATTAAAAAAATTACTACTATTAATATCAACAAAATTAACAAACTTTTCATTAAAAGGAATACCGTCAGCATCAAGATCTACCGATGAGTTAAACAAAACTCCATAAGATGGCTTCCATCCTATACTATAAATCTGCAGCGGAAGCTTTCCTGACAATGCAGATTTCTGTGCTTCGACGATTCGTAGTGCAATCTCGCTAGCTAAATTTTTAATATCTACTTTTGCCTGGAAATCTCCATAGCTAAACATTGCGACAGAAGACAAAACAGAAAAAATGCTCAAAACAATAATTAACTCCACATAGGTCATGC
>JBAXTS010000029.1:0-4132 GCA_037130055.1 bacterium
CTGTAACATTCTCAAAACCAATTTCACCTACATCTTTTACTCCATTTGAGTTGAAATCATTGAAAACATTACCGGAGATGGCGTAAGTATTAGAAAAAGGATGAACAACTACTGCAACGATATTATTATCACTGTATTTACTTGGAGTAAATCCAATAGTGGTAGTTCCTGCAACACCAGGGGTAGAGTTTGCATATGCATTAAAGCTTGAACCAATAGATGTCACGACTGTTACAGTGGTGCCTGCATGTGAAATTGTCGCACCATTATTCGTGATTACACCATCTACAACTATATCTTTTGTTGTAGTATTACTCAGTGAAAGAGTCTGAGCTGAGCCACTACCCACAGAGTTTGAGCCAAAAGTACCAATAGGAGTATTCTGGTCTACATTTGTCCAAGAAGATGCCACGGCATTATATATCTGACTTCCTCCATTTGCTGATACAGAGATAGAGATGTTGTGAGTGCCAGAATTTGGATTCACAAGATACCAAAGCTCTTCGTAGCTATTAGATAAAGGAGCTGTAGTCGTTATACGAGTAAGAGATATACCATTATAGGTAACACTGTTCGCTAAAGCCCTCACGGACACATTACGGTTAAAAAAAGAGACAAGAAGAAGTCTATTGTCTGCAGATGTAACAGTATGAGACCAGGTAAGTGTCCCTGATCCAGAAGAAGTCGCTACTGAAGTGGCATCAAGAAGTGGTGGATCAGAAGCATACACGGGTGTAGCTTGAAAAAGATTAATTAATATTCCAAAAAATATCAGTATTGTCAATACAATACTGCTTAATGAAATAAACTTCCTATATATTTGTGATTTATTCACGATTATATATGCTCTTCTTGCTTCTCTTAATATAAACTTCTTGAAAGACGCCTAAATCATACCTCAAAAATTTAAGCCCACAATCAAACTAAGTATATCATATTAAATAGATTTCCTTGTGTATTTTTTTATACCTTAAAATTGTACTTTCTAAAAAAATCTATTGCGGACAGAGTGGGATTCGAACCCACGGTCCTTTTAAGGGGACGGCAGTTTAGTAAACTGCTTGTTTAAGCCTCTCACACATCTGTCCTTGATAAGGATACTATATATTATTTTTATATTAGTGTATAATAGATACATGGCTGAGCCGTTAATTACTAATAGAATAAAATTTAATAAAAAAGGAGTTCAATCTAAGTTTATATTACATTCTAAGGAAGTCTTGAACTTAACGTGGTATATGTTTGCACAAAAACTAAATGTAAACCCAAGAACGCTCTCTGAGTGGGTTGGAGAAAAATTTACCATGTCTGAAAAAGCAGCTAAAATGATGTCAAAAATGAGCAGACTAAAGATTCCTGAGAATAATATAATTATTAATTGGAATGATCATTTGAAAAAGATAAGTAAGAGTGGAGGACGTGCAATAATGGCGAAATATGGAAGGGTGTCTAAAGATGAAAAATATCGTAAAGAAAGATGGGAAAAGTGGTGGGAGGATACAGGGCAATACAAGGAATACCCTAAAGGATTTCAGTCTCTCTTAAAAATAAAAATCCCAAAAAAAGATAACTTACTTGCTGAGTTTGCGGGTATCATGTTGGGAGATGGAGGTGTAAACCAATTTTACGTTACCGTTACACTTTCTAGTACTGAAAAACAGTACATAATATTTGTAAGCAAGATTATAAATAGGCTATTCAATGTTGTTCCTATAATATATAATCACAAAGACGCTAAAGCTGTTCGAATTGTTATTAACAGGAAACAAATGGTTGATTTTTGTCAAGAAATTGGATTAGTAAGAGGTAATAAAATTAAACAACAAATAGATATACCTAACTGGATAAAAGAGAATCAAGATTTTTCTAAGGCGTGTATTCGAGGGCTTATAGATACTGACGGTTGCTTTTACAACAATTCATACATTGTTAATGGTAAAAAGTACGTTTATTTTAAAATAGCCTTTATTAGTGCATCTAAACCCCTTATATCATCTGTCGCTGAAATTTTAGGAGATTTAGGAATTAGAGTCGTCATAAATAAGCATTACAGAGACATACGTATAGTGGAGAGTCAATATGTCCTTAAATATATTCAAGAAATCGGAACTCACAATGGTAAGCATTTACAAAAGATAAAAAAATGGAAAAAAAGCAGTAATATGTTAGAGTAAATAAGTTATTAAATTATAGAAGGGAGCCGTGTCAGAGCGGTCTAACGTACCTCTTTGCTAAAGAGGCAGGGGCTTCAAAACCCCTCGACGGTTCGAATCCGTCCGGCTCCGCACGAATTTGAATTGAGAGTCATTGCGAAAAAATGCGTCGGCGCGAAGCGCCGATGATTGGGCTGAATTCCCGCCAAACCCAAACCCCGCCAAGATTTTCCACGCTCCGCGTGGCTCAAAAAGTACGGTTCGATTGTGAATTTTAAAGTTCGAACCGACTTTTTTAAACAAATGAAGATTTTCTTCATTTGTTTTGTCGTTAGCCAATTCCGCGTTGGTAATATTGTCCTTTAGGAATTTTTCGGTAAGTTCGAACCGATTATGAGATTTTTTCTCAAAAGATGCTAATTTCTCTTTGAGAAGCTGTTTAGAGCCAACGAGGGCACTTTTGGCATCACGATATTCTTCGAGAGAAAGTGCGTTCTCTAAATACGCCGTCATTAGCTTCTCCATTTTTGAATCCAAAAGAGAAATTTCATCTTTTGTTGTTTGAGAAAAAATCTCACTCGATTGGGTTTCTGATTGCCGATCTTTCTCGTTTTCGGCAATCATCCAATTTGCCCAATCGAGTGGTAAAGAAACTTTTTTGATATTTTCTGTAATTTGGGAAGTGATGATTTCTTCACGGACATATTTTTGTTCACACGAATTTTTCCGTTTGGTACAGCGGAGATAGTTATGTCCTTTTTGTGTTTCAGTAGTAATGAAGCAACCACATTCTCCACAACGGAAAAATCCACGATATAAATATGTTTTTAATCCTGTTTCTTTTGGTTTACTTTTTCTACTCATCACTTCCTGGCATTGGTCAAAAAGTTTCTTTGTAATAATCGGTTCATGTTTGCCTTCGTGTATTTCGCCCCCATACCGCATGAGTCCGCAGAAGATCGGATTTCTAAGTATCTCATGCATGACGGACACAGAAAGTTCTTCACTTTTCATTGAGCGCAATCCAAGTCCAGTTATCATATCTCTAATTTGTCGGAGAGTATATTTACCACTTGCATATGCCTCGAACGCTTTTTTGATATATGGAGCTCGTTCGGGGTCTGGAATGATAATTTTTTTCTCGCTATCATTTAAATATCCCATCGGGGCGTTTCGAGGCCATATTCCTTCTTTGAGTTTGTTCCTATGTCCACGCTTTATGTTTTCCGACAAATTATCTACATAATACTTTGATTGCGAAAATGCTATTGAGAGCATGAATTTTCCTTGCGGTGTGGGGTCAAACCAAAAAGTTGAGAATTTTAAATCTTTTATCACTTCTGTATCAACGAGGTAGATGATCTTTCCTCCATCTACCGAGTTTCTTGCAAGTCTATCCGGATGCCATGCCAAAATACCAGACGCTTCGCCTTTTTCCATTCTTTCCATCATTTCATTAAACACCGGACGGCCTGGTATTTTGGCAGTCTGCTTTTCGACAAAGACATCGATTATTTCCAAACTTTCTTTTATCGCTAATTCTTTTAATTCAGAAAGTTGATCGGAAATACTTCTAACCTGTCGGTCTTTGTCATCCGTAGACTTGCGAGTATATATGAAAAACTTTTTGGTTTGGTTCATGGTATAAAAACCCAAAAGGGCAACTCTGTGTAACCAATCCAGCTTTCGCTAAACTGACAGAGATGCCCTTTAAGATTCACAATTAAAAAAATTGCAAAATAAAAAGCGAAGCTGTTGGGTTGGTTACCAGTCAATATTACCATATTAGTATTTGTATTGGCAACGAAGAGCCAAAGCTATGCGTGGAAAATCTTGGCGGGGTTTGGGTTTGGCGGGAATTCAGCCCAATCATCGGCGCTTCGCGCCGACGCATTTTTTCGCAATGACTCTCAATTCAAATTCGTGCGGTGTATGTTGGACAAAGTTCGAAACTATTTCGAACTAAATCCAAATGATTA
>JBAXTS010000003.1:0-47674 GCA_037130055.1 bacterium
TCGAACCAAGGACCCCAGAGGTATAAGCTCTGTGCTCTAACCAACTGAGCTAAGGACGGATATTGGTTAATAACAAACATAAACCATAAACACTTTTCGCCTAACCAAAACAGCTAAGTACTGATATGTGTTAAATCTACTATATAGAAACTACAGCGTTATTTCAAGTATAGTTGCCTCTTCTTTTTTCTTTAAGAGTATTCCATGTGCAACTAGAATCTTTTCATATTCTTCTTGTTCTATTGTTTCTACTTCTATCAATCTTTTTGCAATTGCAGTAAATGCCTTTTTATATTCAGCCAAAACTTTTTCTGCTGATTTTATTCCATCATTAATTATTCTAGAAACCTCCGCATCAACTTTTGTCGAAACTGCTTCTGAAAAATCTTTTTCTGCTGTCTCACCATAAGGAGACCTGCCACCAGAGTCAACCAAGGCAACAGGGCCAATAACATCTGACATACCCCATCGTGTAACCATCGCTCGTGCCAAATTCGTGGCCATTTGCAAATCACTTGATGGGCCAGTAGTAATATCTCCGAAAATCATTTGCTCAGCTGCATACCCACCGAGAGACATAGCAATATCATCAATAAACTCCTTCTTAGACTGAAGACGTCTTTCTTCTAAAGGTAATTTCAATGTGTATCCCCCAGCATTTCCACGTGCAATAATAGAAACCTTGTGCACAGGGTCAGCATGAGGAAGAACCGAGGCTACTATTGCATGCCCTGCTTCATGATAAGCAGTAATTTCTTTTTCTTTTTTAGAAAGCAAGTGGCTTTTCCTTTCGGGCCCTAGCATTACCTTCTCGATAGCACGAATCAAATCAAATTGAAAAACCTTCTTGCGATTCTCTCGAGCAGCCAAAATTGCACCTTCATTCATGAGAGAATACAAATCTGCGCCAGAGAAACCTGGGGTACGTTCAGCAATTAACTTCAAATTAATATCTTCTGCAAGCGGCTTCTTGATTGCATGAATTTTTAGTATCTCTTCTCGGTCTGCTCTATCTGGTAAATCCAACAAAACTTTTCTATCAAAACGTCCTGGTCGGATAAGAGCTGGGTCAAGGACATCTGGTCTGTTGGTTGCTGCCATAACTATAACTTTATCATTTGGCTCAAAGCCATCCATCTCAACCAAAATTTGATTTAATGTCTGTTCTCTTTCGTCATTACCTCCACCAAATCCTCCTCCGCGCGTTCGTCCAATTGCATCTATTTCATCAACGAATATAATTGCAGGCGCAGCTTTCTTTGCCATTTTGAAAAGGTCTCGTACTCGTGAAGCTCCAACTCCAACGAACATCTCAACAAATTCGCTACCAGAGAGGTGGAAGAATGGTACGGATGCCTCCCCTGCCACAGCACGAGCAAGCAATGTCTTTCCAGTACCGGGAGCACCAGTCAATATCACACCCTTTGGAATTCTTGCTCCGATATCAAGAAACTTTTTTGGACTCTTTAAAAAGTCCACGATCTCTTTCAATTCTTCTTTGGCCTCTTTACATCCAGCAACGTCTTTAAATGTAACTCTGTTGTTCTTGTCATTCGGATCAGTGATACGTGCCTTAGACTGTCCGAAGGTGAATGCCTGCATTCCTGCACCCTTGACCTGTCGTGATAAATACCAAAAGAAAAGTAAAATAAAAATAATGGGCAGAAGAAGTGGTAAAAGATTCATAAGCCAAAACATAAACCCGCTCTCGTCTTTGATTTGTATTTCAGTTTTGGAAAGTTCTTCGGCTGTAACACCATAATTTGATAGTGTTTGTGAAAGAGCCGAGCCAACTTCCTTTTTTGAAGTCTTGATATCGGTGTTTTGATAAGTAATAGTTAGCTTGTCGCCTTCAACCAAAACATTTTTTACGTCTCCAGCGATAACACTTTTTGCCAAATCTGAAATCCCAACTTCTTGGATTGTCTTCCCATCTCCAGAGACTATCAAATAAAGTGCTGTAATAAGCATAAAGAAAAATACAGCACCAGCTATACTTCCTCCCCATTTCGAAGGCTTCGGCGCCTTTTTTCCTTTATTTTGTGTATTTTTTTGATTTAAAAAATTAAAATCCATCGTCGTATAATATCACAAAAAAGGAACAAAGAAAAGCAGAAAATTAATCAGAAATTATGCTAATATAAGCTCATGGCTAGTTATGCTGAAAACAGAAAAGCGAGATTTAATTATGAGTTCTTGGAAAAATACGAGACAGGTATTGAGCTTTTTGGCACTGAGGTAAAATCTGTTCGCGGAGGGCAAATGTCACTTGAGGGTGCTTTTGTGATCATTCGAGGTGGTGAAGCATTTTTAATAAACGCAAACATCCCACCTTTTCAACCCAAAAATGCACCAAATGACTATGACCCACTTCGAAATAGAAAATTGTTGTTAACTAAGAAGGAAATAGTAGAGTTGTCAGGAAGCGAGAAAAATAAGAGTTTGACAATAGTACCAATTTCAGTGTATAATAAAAACAGGAAAATCAAATTAGAAATTGCCCTAGCAAAAGGCAAAAAGAAGTTTGATAAACGCGAAACTCTAAAAAAACGTGCTACCGATCGCGAGATCAGACGTGATTTTAAGGGTCATTGAAAATAAAAACATGGGGATGCAAGGCATAGACAGTTGGCCTTTTGGCATTGATGCATACCGAGTATGGGCGTAATCTCGTTAAAATTCGCTCAAATGTTAATTGCAAAATTGACTTCTAAGGTAAAAGATTTGGTTTCTCCATACTTCGGTATGAAGGAATTTGCTTTTGCTCCAGCTTTCGCGTAAGCCTAGGTTGGTGTCTCACTTATAGACTTCCGATATATAAGGTAGGCATAATATTATCGGGATAGGAAGAAGAATGCTCTTACTTTCTTCCAAAACAAAAGAGCTCGATTAAAGAATATTTGGCTCGTTTAAGAATTTTTTAATTTAAACCAAAAAGCGAGCTATGTATGTAGATTTCCTTCTAAAAACCTTCTGCACGGGGATTCAATTTCCCCCATCTCCACAATATTGACTTTAACCAACAAATACGCTATTATCTTGTAGTAAAAGGTTTTATTGGGCACTACTTAATATCAATTGCGAGAAAGAATAAACAACCAAATACGCGCAAAAGAACTTCGGGTTCTAGATAGCGAAAACAAAAATCTCGGTATTTTGAGCATAAGAGATGCCCTGGAAATGGCTCAGGGTAAGGGTTTAGATTTAATCGAAATAGGTCCAAATGCCAATCCCCCATTAGCGAAAATAATGGACTTCGGCAAATATCAGTACGAGGCAAATAAAAAATTAAAGAAAGCTAAGGCTGGTGCAAACAAGACAGAAACTAAGTCAATTCAGATAAAAATAGGCACAGGTGACCACGATTTAGAGCTTAAAGCAAAAACTGCTTCAAAATGGATAAAGGAAGGTCATAGAATAAAAGTTGAGCTTTTCCTTGCGGGCCGGGCGAAGTATATGGATGAAAAATTTTTGAAAGAGCGATTAGATAGGGTTTTACATTTAATTACAGAGGATTATAAAATATCAGATGCATATAAAAAAGGTCCAAAAGGTTTAACAACAACAATAGAGAAGAAGTAATCACAAAGTTTATAAAGAATAATACAAACAAATATATGGGAAAAGGAATGAAAACAAACAAGTCATATAGTAAAAGATTAAAGCTTACAAAAAGTGGAAAGATTCTTTCTCGTAAGCCAGGATTCAACCATTTTAACGCAAAGCAATCACGAACAACCCAACTCGCAGGTCGCAAGGGTCAAAATTTTGTTATCAAAAACAAACCAAAAAGCCACTTATTACCATTTAGCTAATGCCTAGCGCAATCAAGCCTAGAGCCTATTCACATGACAAGAGTAAAAAAGGGAGTACATGCATTAAAGAGACGAAGAAGCGTTTTAAAACAAACCAAAGGAATGCGTCATGGTCGTTCTACAAAAGAACGCCAAGCAAAAGATGCTTTGCTTCACTCTGGTTCATATTCTTTTGCACACAGAAAGGATAAAAAGTCACACAATAGAAAACTTTGGAACATAAAAATAAACGCTGGTGCACGTGAGCTTGGTATGTCTTATTCAAAGCTTATGGGCGCTCTAAAGAAAAAAAATATTGAGCTTGATAGAAAAATTCTTTCTGACTTCGCAGAATTTCACCCCAAAACTTTCGCAAAAGTTCTAGAAGCAATAAAATAACACAATAAAAAGCCCTCCGTGATGGAGGGTTTTTTATTGTGTATCTGAAACAGAAGTCTTTGAGATTTTATATTCTGTTATTTTGTCTTTTTTTATAAGAGCAAAAAGATCTTCTATTAATTTTTTTGAATCAAGACCTGAAACAATCTTTGCATTAGGACGATGGCCTTTTTCGACAATTTCTTTCAGCTGTGCTCCCATTTCCCATGGTCCTTCAAAAATACCTATTGGCTTATTTTCCTCAAAAGCAACAGTAAATTCATGAATAGTTCCTATGCGTCCGCAACCACAAATAACTGCATCAGAAGAACGAGTAAGGAGTAAGTCACGTCCTGAATAACCAAAGCCTGTATAAATAACTAAATCCATATAATCAATTGGAAGCTTGTAAACTTCTATGTGCTCACGCTCACTAGCTGCTGGTGAAATACCAATAGAAATTCCTCCTTCTTCCTTGGCTCCCATCGCTACCCAGAGAGGAAAACCAGTAGTAGCCCCTGTAACCAAAACAGCGCCATGGCGAGCAATTTCTCGTCCTAGCTCTTTTGCTTTTTCGAGAGCGCCCACACCACAATGACCTGTCTCCGCTGCTCCAGAAACACAAATTTTTATTTGATTGTGTCCGTGCTTCTCTGGGAAATTTAAGGATGAATTCATAAGTTTATTGTAACACAGAAATAATTATGTTATGACTAGCAATCAAGTATCACACTATCCCCTTTTTCTGGAGCAAAAGCATTTATTCCTAAGTTATCTCTCAATTTTTGAACTAAAAACATTGATGATTTAGGTTCACCCATGACTACAAAAACTTTTTTTACTTTGTCTTGCATATTTTCAACAAAACTTAATAAACTATCTCCATCTTTATGTCCTGAATATCCAAGAATTGTGACGACATGTGCTCGCACATTTACATCCTCCCCTGTGATATGTACTGTTTTTAATCCTTCTTGAATCAAACGCCCGGGTGTTCCGACTGATTGATACCCGGTTAGAAGAAGCGTGTTGTTTGGATCGGGTAAATATTGTTTTTCGTGGTGCACGATACGTCCGCCAGTTGACATACCTGAGCCAGCAATCACTATCTTAGGATTAGGTATAGCGGTAATCATACGTGACTCTTCTGATTTTAAAGTACTATGGAGCCCCGGAAAATCAAATAGGTATTTCTCATGAGTCATCGCTTTCTGTGCATTTTCATTAAAATAATTCTTATATTGCTTAAAAACATCAGTCAATCGAATAGCTAAAGGAGAATCAAAGAATATTGGCATCACGGGGATGCGGTCGTTTTCTACCAAGGTATCAAGCTCAAAAAGAAGTTCCTGCGAACGCTCCAAGGAAAATGTAGGAATTATGAGTGTACCCTTTCTTTTGTGATTATCTTGAATCACTTCTGCCAAGAGTCTTTGACGGTCTTCTCTCGATTCATGATTCCTGTCGCCATATACACTTTCCATTATCAAATAATCTGCATCCGTAACTTTCTCTGTATCAGGGAGGAGTGGGGATGGTGAATTGCCCAAGTCTCCTGTAAAAAGAATCTTCTTACCATTATAAGAGAATTGAACCATTGCAGAACCTAGAATATGCCCTGCATCCAAAAAAGAAGCTTCTACACTTGAAGTTAGCTCAATTTTTTCGTGATATTTAAAACCTTTCCATAATGAAAGAGCTAGTTTGATATTTTCTTCGGAATAAATCTTATCCAAGCCTAAGTCTGTATTCTTGCCCAAAATACCTCCAGTGTCTTCTAGCATTGGGAAAGCCAATGCCCGCGTAGGCTCTGTGGAATAAATTTTTCCGCGAAACCCTTCTGCTATTAATTTAGGTACTCTGCCCAAGTGATCTACGTGCCCATGAGTAACAAAAAGAATATCTATTTCCTTAGGACTGTATGGAAAAGGATCCCAATTAACATCATCAGCAACCTTGGACCCCTGTGTGAGTCCACAATCAACCAATATCCTCTTGCCATCAATTTCTAAAAGAAAATTAGCCCCCGTTACTGAGCCTGTTCCACCATAAAATGTTATCTTTGCTTTTTTCTCCATATTTTTATTGTACCTTATTTTATGTCACACACACAAATTTCTTTAAAAAGAAAATTATTACAAATGAACTACCAGATAAATCAAAGAAAATATCAGAGAGAGAGTCCAGTGTGTTAAATGGATTTTTGGCGATTATATTAATAAATATAATCTCAAATATTTCCCAAAGAACTCCTATAATGAGAACACTTAAAATGATTTTAAAAATTAATGCAAAAAAAAGTTCCAGAGAAGAATTTTTATAGGAAAATAACCATAAAAAAGCTAACCCCAACCAAAATCCTCCAAGGAAGTGCATAATCATATCAAAATACCAAATCGATGAATAAAAATCGAATTTGACCGCAATAGTATTCAATATAAAAATTAAAATTATAGAGTATGCCTGTGTTTTAAAAAGTTTTCTTCTATCTATCGTAATATGCATTTATATATTAAAGCACAAAAATGTAATTTATAAGAAAAAATCTCCCCGCGGGAGAGTTCTTCTTAGGACTATCTCGGATGTATTACCATAGCTTAAAGCTAAGTGGGTGTCAGACGTTTTGAACCAAGGTTCAAACCGATCGAAACTCCCATAAATTAGTGTTCTAGGTAATAATCAGAAATAACCCTACTTAAACTATACTCCCCCTAAAACTTTTGGCAAGAACTTTTTCAAAACAACACAAATTTTATAGTATTTCAAATAAATCGTTCATTCCAAATTCATGATAAAAACAAAATCCCCTTTTGGGGATTTTGTTAAAAATTATCTTACCTTTTATTTTTAGTTAACCTTTTTAGTCTGGGTAAATTTCTCGTGAACAGTTTCATATTCAAATAATTCATTTTCCGAAAACCAATGTGCGATTTCTGCTTTTGCCTCTTCTGGATCACCTGATGCATGTATAAGATTCGGAATACCAACCTTGTTTGCATCTCCATGAGCATAGCTCATATGAGAATAGTCTCCACGAATAGTTCCAGGCAAGGCTGATTTAGGTTCAGTATTTCCAACCATTTTACGAACAAGAGAGGCTGCCTCTATCCCTTCCAAAACAAAAGCTATCACAGGACCTGAGCTCATCATGTCGAGAGTAACGTCAAAAACTGCTTTTCCACGTCGAGAAACCATCTTCCCTATATTTTCATAATGATGATAAAAATGATCGTAATCTGGCTTAAGCATCTTTGCCCCTACTATCTTTAGACCAACTTTCTCAAAACGGGTGACTACCTCCCCCACCAATCCTCTCTGTACTGCATCCGGCTTCAAAATAATTAATGTTCTTTCCTGTGCCATAAATATTTAAATTAAAATTGTAATAACAACATACTAGCAGATAAAGGCAAATTTACAAAACTTACTATTACTCCATCGATGTATAGCGTGCCATGATTTCTGCTTCTACTTCCGCGCGGTCACGGCCAAATTTTACGTACGAAAGTTCTTTCAAACTATCTACTATATCAGGATTCCCCTTTTCAGCATCAAGTGTCCTTAAATTAAATGGCTTTGTGGGTTGACCTTTTACCAGCATGCTTATATATGCTTCACGATTATTAAGTTTCGTAATATCCCAAGCAGAAAATTGTGGTTTAAATTTTGGCTCTAAGAAGGTAGCGTCTTCTGTACCTACTCTAAATATTGCCATCGAACCTACGTTTCCAAATACTGCATTTTTAATGTTTTCTTCAAGTTGTGTTATATATTGATGCGCAATGTTAAGTGAAAGTCTATACTTACGAGCCTCTGACAAAATAGAAGAAATAGAATCAGTCGTCACATTTTGGAACTCGTCTATGTAAAGATAAAAATCATTCATTGGTTTACCAAACATATCTACGCGAGAAAGTGCCGCCATTTGAATCTTGCCTACCAATACTAAACCAATCAAATTCGCATTGATGTCACCCAGTCTGCCTTTAGAAAGATTAACCAAAAGAATTTTCTTCTCATCCATAATTTTTCTAAAATTAAATACAGAATTTTGCTGAAGAACAACCGGACGCATAATGTCATTGGAAATAAAATTATCAAACTTTGAAGAAATATATGGAACGAAGTTCGCAAGCGACTGATCCCCTGTTGTCTGCTCTGCTGAAATCCAAAATTGTTTAATAATTGGGTTCTTGCATTTTGCTAATTTCATATCACGAAATTCTTTATCCCCCAAAACACGCGTAATTTCAAGCAAAGTCGAACCAGATTCTGGATCTTCCATTACAAGAAATGCACTATTCCTAAAATATTGCTCAAACATCGCTCCTCCACCAACTTTCATGTCAAAAAGTTTATTGAAAATTCCCATCATTTCATTAACCACAAAAGTCTTCTGCTCAGGATACTTTGGGTCATATTCGAGCATATTGAGCCCCATAGGGCGTGCTGTGTAAGCAGGGTCAAAATAAAGCACATCATCAATACGCTCCTTGGGGATACGAGACAAAATGGTTTGAATGTCTGTGCCGTGTGGGTCAATATAACAACACCCGTCTCCATTTTTAATATCTTGAGTTATCATATTGAGTAAAATATTTGTTTTACCAGTACCGGTCTGTCCTATCACGTAGAAATGTCTCATGCGGTCCTCTCGAGCCATGTGTATTTCTGTATCTTTGCCACGATAACTATTAACTCCTAGAACTATCCCCTCAGACCCCATCTCTAAAGGAGCAGGGGCAATACCAGCCTTAGCCTCTTTCAATTGTGGCTGGCTACCAATGCCGACAGGAAAATGAAATACCGAAGATAATTCCTTTAGATTCATCGGTAATATTTTGTCATGAGAAAACGTACGGTAAGAAAAATCATGGAAAAGCTCCTTCAGCTCCTTGTCTGATGCTTTATGAAAAACAAAAGAATTACTAGCAACTTCTGAGAATTGATTAAAAGAAGATTCTATCTCAGTTAATATCGCGTCTGCTCGTTCCTTCGTCCCGCCTGAAGCTATTATGCGAATATTCGCTTTCATAATTGTACTTTTCAATTTATTTCCTATTTTTTCTGCAGCACCTTCATCTACTGCACGTCTCCCTTTTATATGCTTTTCTTTTCTTTCCTCTTTTTTAGTTTCATTTAGGAATAACTCTTTGGAAACCTTCAAAAAGCCTTCTTTAAATTTAAAAATGTTATCATCAGCATGTTTTACGGAATAGCCATCTTTTACATCATCTAAAATCTTATGAAACTCATGAATAAACTTCTCTCCAGCAGGAGCGACAACAAGCTGAATAGCAGCCCCTTCGCCTGCTGTTTTTAATTTAGAAAAAACATTCAAAATAGGATTCATCGGGTCATGCTCAATGTTGTCATAAGTCTTAATAGGCATGACTGCACGCTCTGTAAAAGAAGCATATGCGCCAGCAGCAGCTCCATTCTCGTCAAAAATATTATAATCATCTGCAACCTCACTAACTTTGGCATTATGATAAAAAGATAAAATCTGTTTTTCAAAAAGTGAAAGATGTTTATTTGGAATAGCTGCATAAACCACAACCTCATCATTTTGATTACCAAGAGCTATTTCAAGTGTAAAATAATTCTCTTTCTCGTTATACTTTCCTTCTCCTACAGATTGCATACCAGCGTAAAATTGCTCCATTGCTCCAATGAATTCCTTAAAACCTTTTGACTTATCTGCTTCATCCTCAGGAGGAGGAAGGGTGATTTCAAAAAGAGTCATATGAAGTGCTTTATATACAGGAGAACCATCTTTAAAATCAAGCATCGCTTGACCCGTCTTTAAATATTGAATAAGAATTCTATGAAAATCGTCATCTACATGCGGACTATTCATCGTCTCAACCACAGATAGAGCATTCCGAACACCTTTTGTAATAACTATTCCCAAAAGCTCTTCCATAATACTATCGTGAGATTCTGGTTTGAGCTTTAGCACAATGCCTTCTGCCTCTTTCTCGTTTATGATATTATTTTTATGAACTAAATTTTCTGCTGGTATTTTTTTGTATTCACCAAGTACATCTCTGGATGCGTGCTCCCCCGCTCTCTCATTGTGCCCCATACCCACGAGCTGTTCTTCGCGAGCTTTCACATGCGCACGCAAATAATTGAGCTCCTCTTCGGGACTTTGGAACTTAGGCATTTCTTTAAAGAATGAACCCTCCATACTTACAATTATACAGCAAATAAAAACAAATAAAAACTCGTTGCAGGCGTACTTTTTAGAATGCCTTGCGCAGGCGGGCGCGCCGAGCAGTTCGCTCCGCTAGCAAGCGGAGATAGATTGCATTATAAAAAGTATGCCAAGAAAGAGTTTTATATTTTAGTCAAAACCTCTGGTTCTCCATCTGTAATCAAAATCGTGTGCTCAAAATGCGCACTCAGCTTCCCATCTGCTGTACGGAAAGTATATTGGTCATTATCTATGGTTACATTTTTTGTACCAAGATTTAGCATTGGTTCAAGTGCAATTACCATTCCAGGAATGAGCTTTGCTCCAGCCCCCTTTTTACCAAAATTAGGAATATAAGGGTCCTCGTGAATGGCTCGTCCAACACCGTGCCCAGAAAGAACTTCCACAATCCCATACTTATTTTCTTTTTGAGAACGAACAAAGCTCTCTATGGCATGCCCGATATCACCCACAGTATTCCCCGCTTGCGCTGCGTCAATTCCTACATACAAAGCTTTCTCGGTAATCTCAATCAACTTTAAATTTTTAGCATTTACCATTCCTACGGGAACAGTTATCGCCATATCAGAAAAAAGTCCTTCGTGTCTAACTCCCAAATCAAGGGAAACAATATCTCCTTCTTTTAATATTCTATCTTTCTTCGGAATCCCGTGAACAACTTCGTCATTCACTGACACACAAAGAGAAGCAGGATAAGGAATATTTGCGCCCTCTGGCCGATAATTTAGAAAAGCTGGTGTATCTCCAAAATCTCTAATCAATTTTTCTGCATATAAGTCTAGCTCTTTTGTAGATACACCTGGAGCGACTTTTTCCTTTAAACTATAAAGAACTGAGGCCAAATGTTTACCACCCTCACGTATTATTTCTATTTCTTCTTTTGTTTTTATAATTATCATTTTATGAGATTATGGTACCAACAAATTTTTCACCATTGAGGCACTTTTTAAGATTATCAATTGACTTGCCGTTCATTATGGCAACATCGATACCCTCCTCCTCTGCAATTTTTGATGCCATAGGGTCAAATGGAGAATTAAGTCCTGGATTCCATTCTTTTGGAATAAGCGCACGATAATCTGCCCAAGAAATTTGTTCTATTTTTTTTGCATTTGGGTTTATTTTTGGGTCGGAATCATATACATAATCAGTATTTGATAAATTTATAACTCTCTTTGCTCCCAATTGTTTACCTAAAATAACTGCGTCATAATCTGTACTCCAACCAGGCTTCCATCCTCCACCTATTACTATTGATTTTTCTATCCTAATAGGTAAAGTTGGGTCTAAAATAATTTTATCATCCGCCAAATCTCCAAATAGAATTCTAACAAATTCAGCATTAAAACGAGTAGAGTAAATACCCAACCAATCCAATTTTTCAGAACTAAGTTCTATTATCTGCTTGGCAGCATCCTGATATTTCCTACAAATTTTTCCTCCACCAGTTATAATTACAAATTTCTTTCCTAGTATAATTTGCGATTCTATTAATGTCTTAAATTCTTTTAAGAAAATTAAATCGATATCGTTGGGTACGATCAATGACCCACCTAGTGAAATAATTATTGTATCTTCCATATTAATATCCTAGGGCTTTAATAATATCTTTATGTACGTCTTCAACGCTTTGTTCTCCATTAATAGTATAAATAACATAACCCTCCTTGTCTTTAAAATAATTTACAGCTGGAACGACTTTGTTTATATACTCATTAAATCTTTTTCGTAATCCATTTTCTGTATCATCTGCCCTACCTCTCAACAAATTCCTTTTCATTGCTTCATCCTCCCCTAAATCAATATATATTACTTTTATATGATCTCTTTTGTAAAATTTCATCATCATTTCAAAAGTCTCAGACTGAGCAACAGTCCTAGGATAACCATCGGCAATTAGATGTTTGTCTGCACCAAGAGAAGAGTTGAGAATGTTGGCAAAAATTGCATTAGTTAAAAAATCAGGTTGAAGCTCGCCTTTAATTATGGATTCTTTGATGATTCTAGCAGTAAAGTTCTCAGAACTGAGCAATGCCCTAAATCCATCTCCAGTACCAGCATATACCGTATCCTTGTTGTCTTTGGATTTCAAAAAATCTATAAGCAATTTTACCTGTGTGCCCTTGCCCGAACCCACTTGTCCAAAAAATACAAAAGTTTGTGAATGCATAAACTAACAATACCGAAATTAGTTCAATAAATCAAGAACCCTGTCATCATAGAAGCAAGGTGAATTTTAATCTAAATTATGCTTTAATTACCTTATGAAAAAAGAAATTATAGCCATCACTGGAACTCTTGGTAGTGGAAAATCAAGCACCGCAGATTGTGTCGCCAAAGAGCTAGAATTTAAGCGATTTTCTTCAGGAGATTTTATGCGAAAAATCGCTCTAGAAATGAATATTTCTTTAAATGAACTCAATATCAAAGCTCAAAACGATAACAATATAGATAAAAGAATAGATGACGAGGTGAGAAAAATTGGAATGATGAATCGTGTTGTTGTTGATTCTCGTCTAGCATTCCACTGGATACCTGAATCATTCAAAGTTTACTTAGATCTTCCACCAGAGATAGCTAAAGAAAGAATTTTAAATAATCTAAAAGAAAATGAATTACGCCGACAGAGTGAGGATTCATCCAACACAGAAGAAATTTATGGGAAAATAATTTCCCGCTTAGAATCTGAAAAGAAAAGATACAAGGAATTGTATGGGTTAGACCACACAGATAAGAGCAATTATGATTTGGTAATAGATACAAACAAAAACAACCTTATTCGGGTTGTCAGTATAATTATTTCTGAATATAAAAAGTGGTTAACTAAAAATTAATACTCTCTCATTGAAATCTGTGCGTCCACTTTCTTCATCAAGTCTAGAACAACAGAGACAACTATAAGCACAGAAGTACCCCCTAATGCAAAAGATGTATTGCCAGTAATAAACTGCATGATGAGTGGTAAAACTGCTATAAAACCAAGGAAAGTGGCTCCTAGAAGTGTAATGCGACTCAATACCTTTGAAATATATTCTGAAGTAGAAGGTCCTGGGCGAATTCCTGGGATGAATGCTCCATTTTTCTGTAAGTTTGTAGAAAGAGCCTCGGGGTCAAAAGTAACAGCTGTGTAAAAATAAGTAAAAACAAAAACTAAAATAAAATAAAACACAGCATAAAGAACACTAGTTTGAGTAAATGAAACTAATATCTGTGAAATTTTTACAATAATTACGTTTGAATACCTACCTAAAAAAGTACCAATCATTTGTGGAAAAAGCAAAATAGATAATGCAAAGATTATTGGAATAACTCCGGCTTGATTGACACGAAGTGGAAGATATGTGGACCCGCCACCATACATCTTCATTCCACGAACACGTTTTGCATATGTAACAGGGATAGGTCGCTCTGCCTCTGTAACGAGAACAATACCTGCGAGAATAATAACTCCCACAACAGCAAAAACTATATAAAGTGGAATTTGAGAAACATCAAATGTAAAAATATGCTGACTAACCCATGATGGAAGCTTAGAAACAATACCAGCAAAGATTATCAATGATACACCATTGCCGATACCAAATTCTGAAACAAGCTCCCCTATCCACATCAGCAGGACTGATCCTGCAATAATAATAACTAAATTTGTAATTCTATTGAAGGCCGTCAAATTAATTAAAATATTCTGTTTTTCAAGAAGATATAAAAGACTAAAACCTTGCACTGCAGCAAGAGGCACTGTGAGCAACCTGGAATATTGAGCAAATCGTTTTCTGCCAGCTTCGCCTTCTTCGTGATAAATTCTCTTCAAAGAAGGAACCATGATAGTCAAAAGCTGCATTATAATAGAACCTGTGATGTATGGACCAACTCCGAGCATAATAACAGAAAGATTGGAGAGTCCTCCTCCAGAAAAAATATTCAAAATACCAAAAAATTGATTATTGGAAAGAAATCTATTTAATTCTATCGTGTCGATACCTGGTATAGGAATAGCTGAAAGTAATCTGAAAACTATCAACACAAAAAAAACAAACAAAACTCTTTTTCGTAGGGTTGTGTCTGTCCAAATTAATTTCATTTTGTTCCAAAAATTTTGCATTTTATTTTTACCCCTACCCTGCCTCCCCCTACGTAGGGGGAGGAGAAAGGAGGGGGTATTTTATTTTATTATTATATGTCTTCCTTTGATACTGAGGCGCTTTCTGATTTCAGAAAACTTTTCAACTTTACCACTCGCAGATAGAATCTTGTCAGCTCCAAGCAAAAATGGCTTTTTCTTTGACTTGAACTGATAACCACGGTTCTTTGGTAATTTCTTTATAATATCACGAAGTTCTGGGCGTCGCTTGTTGCCTGCTCGTGCTGTCTGCCCCTTGCCACCTCTACCAGAAGTCTTGGCGTGCTTACCTCCTCGGCCAACAAGTCTATCTCTTTTATTCTTATGGGTTCTTTTTAAATTATGTATCTGCATTGGATTTAATTACGAATTATTAATTACGGATTACGAATTGAATTTTAATTTGAAATTGTTAATTCGTAATTTCTAATTGCTCCTTGGCAACTTCTTTATTTGCGACAACGATAGTTTCGGGAACAAATTTTGTATATTTTGAAGAAATTTGAGAAAGTGATTGCATCACTGCTTTTGCATTATTTAACTTATTTTTGCTGTTAGACAAAATTTTACCTGTAATGTCTTTCATTCCAGAAAGTTTAACAATGTCACGAACCACAGAGCCAGCTACTAGCCCTCGTCCCTTATTTGGTCTTAGCATCACATATGAACTTGAGAATTTTGCAGAAAGTTCGTGAGGAATAGACATAGTCTTTGTGAGGTTTAGCCTTATCATGTTCTTTTTTGCATTTCGGAGCGCTTTGTTGATTGCGAGTGCAGTGTCCCCTGCTTTTCCTAGACCTAGCCCTACCGCACCCTTCTTGTCTCCTGCAACAAGAGCAACACTAAAAGAAAATCTTCTTCCACCTGCGACAACACGTGTAACACGGCGAATATCTATTATTTTTTGGTCAAACTCGGGCTTTACTCTATTAAAAGAGGATGATCTGCGCCCTGTATTCTTTTTTATGTTTCCTTTTTCCATTTTAAATTCGTAATTCGTAATTGTTAATTCGTAATTAGAACTCGAGCCCGCCAGCGCGTGCTTCGTCTGCTACTAATTTTATTCTTCCGGTATATTTAAATCCATTTCTGTCAAAAACAACTTTTTTGATTTTACCTTTTACACAAGCTGTTGCTATCGCCTGGCCGACTTCTTTTGCTCTTTCTGTCTTTGTGCCTTTTGTCGTCTTGACATCACTAGCTTGAAATAAAGTTCTTCCTGTTGCATCATTTATAACCTGAGCATATATAAATTTGTTTGAACGAAAAATAGTAAGTCTTGGACGTGCTTCAGTACCTTGAATCTTTACTCGAATTTTCTTCTTTAACCTTATTCTTTTGTCATTTTTGTTTATCATATTGTTATACTGTCTTCTTACCCTGTTTTCTCCTGATAACTTCACCTTCATAACGCATACCCTTCCCCTTATAAGGTTCTGGTTTCTTTAAAGCGCGAATAGAAGCAGCGAAACTCCCTACCAATTCCTTATCAATTCCTGTGATGGTTATGTTGTTCTTCTCTGTCGTTGCGGTGATCCCTTCTGGAATAGCTACAATAACTGGATGGGAGAACCCTAATGCAAAAACAAATTCTTTGCCTTTGACCTCTGACTTAAACCCAACTCCTTCCAATATTAATTTCTTCTGATATGGTGTCTCTACTCCCTTAATCATATTCTTAATATGGGAAGCATAAGTACCCCAAAGTGATTGAGAAAATTTATCGTTTCTTTTTATATTTAAATTTATAGTTTTGTCAGTTATGGCAATAGTTATATCATCACGAAAAGTTCTAGTAAGTGTCCCCTTTGGACCTACAACAGTCAAAGTATCACCACTCTGTGTGACCTTAACTCCTACTGGTATTAATATTTCTTGTTTTCCTATTCTTGACATATAATTTTATTATTTATAGTGAGTTTGTCGAACTACCAAATTCTAAACAATGCCTCGCCTCCGACTTGTTCTTTGCGAGCCTCTTTCCCTGATAAAATTCCTTTTGGTGTTGAAAGTACGAGTAACCCTGTACCATTTCTTACGGAATGAATATCTTTCATGCCAAAATAAATACGTCGTGACTGCTTGGAAATTCTTTCCACCTCTGTAATTTTGGGTTTTTTATCAATGTAAATCAATCCTACTTCTAAAAGAGGCTGACCTTTTTTTACTTTTTTTGAAATTTCAGAAACATATCCTGCCTTTTTTAAACATTCTGCAATAGAATTCTTCATTTTGGAGTATGGAAAAGTTACTGACGGAAGGCCAGCGAGACTCCCATTCTTCATTATAATTATCATGTTTGAAATTGAATCCATAAAATTACCAGCTTGATTTACGAACGCCTGGAAGCATTCCTTCATTTGCTAATTCTCTAAAACAAATACGACAAATACCAAAATCCCTCATAAAACCATTCCCTCTTCCACAACGAAAACATCGATTTTTAGCTCGAGTTGAAAATTTGGGAACTTTTTTGCTTCTAGCTATTACTGATGTTTTTGCCATAAATAATTGATTTTGCTAATCACATCACGCAAGTCGATTAAGCGCGATGCCATGGGACAGCTTCGTAATATCTCATTTTTTTTCTTTAAGCCTTTTAGAATAAAGGATTAAAGGAGAAAAATGGATTGATCGAAGCCCTATTCCCTTGCATAGATACTAGCAGAAAAATGAAAAAGAGTCAACTTTATAAAACAAACCATTATCTTTTTTTAGATTCTTCTTCCTTCTTAAATGGCACACCTAAAAGTTCAAAGAATGTTGTTCCTTCTTTTTTGTCTTTTGCTGTAGAAACCAATGTAATAGACATTCCAAAAACATCTCGGATATCTTCGTCTGCTGTTTCTGGGAAAATTGTATGTTCTTTTATGCCCAAGGTAAGATTGCCAATACTGTCCACTGCCTTACGATTGATACCACGAAAGTCCTTTGTACGAGGTAGAGCTACGTTAATAAGCTTTTCTAAGAAAGCATACATTCTCTTGCCTCTTAGGGTTGCAACTATCCCGATAGGATCACCCTGACGAATTTTAAACGATGCAACTGATTGCTTTGCTCCTCGTGGCGCAGTCTTCTGGCCAGTGATTTTAGCCAAGCGGTCTCCAATAGCTTCGTTCTTATTCTTGTCCTTCTTCACCATTGTTCCCGTTCCGACATTAATAACAACCTTCACCATTTTTGGGGCTGCATTTATGTTTTTATAATTGAAAACTCCTTTCATTTTTTCAAATACCTCGCTTTCTTTTTCTTTTATAGTTAAATGTTTCGCCATAAATTTTTATTAAACCTCTTGATTACTCTTTCGGGCAATTCTGACCATTTTGCCACCTACTACCTTTTTTCCAAGTCGTGTAACAGTACCATCCTTTGGATCAAGCATCATTACATTTGAAGCATGAATAGGCATTTCTATGTCTTTCATTGTTCCCTTCTCTCCTGACTTTCGTGGGCGCTGGTGTTTCTTCATCATGTTCAATCCCTCAACAATAACTTTGTTTTCTTTGACCAAGACATTAACTATCTTGCCTTTTTTGCCTTTGTCTTTGCCTGTTACTATTATTATGTTGTCTCCTTTTTTTAATTTCATATTGTTTTTATTTTTTCCTTCTCCCCCTCTCCTTTACAAGGAGAGGGGGTTAGGGGTGAGGTATTAAATGACTTCCTGCGCTAATGAAATTATCTTCTGGAATCCTTTTTCTGCTAGCTCCCTTGGTATTGGTCCAAACACACGTCCGGCCTTGGGGTCCTTCTTTCCTTTTTCTAAAATAACGACAGCATTGTCATCAAAACGAATATATGAACCATCTTTTCGTCTGTAAGCACCGCGTGTACGCACGACGACAGCTTGATGGACATCCTTCTTTTTGACAGCTTTTCGTGGACTTGCAACTTTAACTGAAATAATTACAAGCTCACCCAAAGTAGCATATCTCTTCTTTGAAGAACCCAAAATCTTAAACACCTTTCCTACGGTGCCTCCAGCATTGTCTGTTATTTTTACCAAAGTTTCGTTTTGAATCATAAAATTATTCTACTTTACAACTTTAAATCTCTTATCTTTAGAAATCGGCCTGGTTTCGATAATTTCTACATTGTCCCCTACTTTATACTTATTCTCTTCGTCGTGTGCTTTGTATTTCTTGCTGACCTTATAAAACTTTCCATAAAGTGGGTGCTTTATAAATCTAGAAACAGAAACAACAATGGTCTTGCTCATCTTATCAGAAACAACCACACCTTTTAATATGTTACCTGCCTGTCCGGTAGGCAGGCCCTTTTTTTCTGTATTTTCTTTTATTGTTTTTGTTTTCATTTTTCTTTATAACTTTATGAGCCTTCTACTTTATAACTTTCTTCTTGTTTAATTCTGTCAATATTCTTGCTATCTGTTTCTTCGTTGCCTGATTCTCTTTTACGTTTTTTGATTTAGAGCCTTCAGATTTAAAATGTGAGACTCTAAGGTTTTCACGAAGCAAAGCAAGCTCTTTTACAAGCTCCTCCTTTTTCATTCCTTTAAAATTTTCTTTTTTCTTTGTTGCCATTTCTTCTTTGATTCGTAATTCGTAATTAATAATTCGTAATTGATTCTATTGTTTGTGAGCTCTGGAAATTATTCTTGTTTTAAGTGGAAGCTTCGAACCTGCCTTTCTCAATGCCTCATGTGCAACCTTCTCTTCTGCTCCATCAACTTCAAAAATAATTCTTCCTGGAAAAACATCAAAGCAGTATCCCTGTGGGTCTCCTTTTCCTTTACCCATGCCTACTTCTGCAGCCTTGGCAGTAAAAGGTCGATCCGGAAAGATTCTTACCCAATACTTTCCTGTTTTTGTAAGAGTACGAGAAATAACTTTTCTGGCTGACTCAATTTGATTTGATTTAACACGTGCCTGGCTCTCAGACTTCAATCCATAGGAACCAAAAGCAAGCTTAACACCACGAGTGTCGGGTGATTGAGACTTTGGATTTGAGCGCTGTGTTTGCCACTTTCTAAATTTTACTTTTTTTGGTACTAACATATATTAATCCGTCTTTTTTTTACTTTCTAATGACTTTGCCTCCTTTTTCTTATCAGCAAAAATCTTTCCACGATAAATCCACACCTTAACACCCACAACACCATATGATAGGGTTGCTCGTTCACGCTTGAAATCAATATCCGCGCGGAAAGTCTGAAGCGGGATACTTCCGCGCTTGAGCTCTTCCGTACGAGCAATTTCAGCTCCACCTAGACGACCGGACAATACTACTCTCGCACCTTCTACTCCGTGCGCTTGCATAACTTTTTCGATAATTTGCTTGATAACTCGGCGATACGGCAATCTCTTTTCCAATCCTTCTGCAATCATATAGGCAACGATAGCTGCATCAGCTTCTGGATTAGTAATTTCCATTATTTCTAACTTAAAATCTTCTGGTCGTGGAAGCTTCAAATTATCCATCTTTTTCAAAATATCTTCTTTTAGTTTTGTTGCTCCTTCTCCATTCCTGCCTATGATAAGACCCGGGCGAGAAGTTTTGATTATAAAACGAGTAGCTTTTCTGCTTCGCTCAATCTCTATTGTAGAAACATACATACCACGCAGCTTCTTTTCCAAGTATTGGCGTATTAAAACATCTCCCTTCAGATAGGTTACATATTTTTTGGGATCAGCAAACCAGCGAGACTTCCAGTCTCTTAATATTATCAATCTATGTGCATATGGATGTACTATTTTTGACATATAATTATTGTTTAATCTTCTTTAATTTTTTTCCGCCAGAGGCGGATCCGCCTCTCGCGGAAACTTTTGACTTTTTAACGGCAACTACTTTTTCTGCTAAAAGAAGACTAATATGACTTGTGCGCTTATTTATTCTGTGTCCGGTTCCCATAGCTGCAGGCATCATTCTTTTCATGACGATACCCTTGTCCACGCGTAATTCCTTTATAAATAAATTATCCATTTCAACTCCTGCTTGTTTTGCATTAGCAATTGCAGAAAGTAAAAGTTTCTTTATTGGAAAACCAGCTCGCTTCGCCAAAAAATCAAGCTCTGCAATTGCTGCTCCTACATTCTTCCCTTTTATCAGGCCAGCAACTAAACGAACCTTTCTTGGTGACTGTCTGTAATTTTTTAAAAATGCTTTCATGTTATTTTTGTTTTGTTTTTGCTAAAGCCTAGCGCATAAGGCTTAGAGCTTATTTTTTATTTCTTGTCTTTTCCTTTTGCATCGGCCGCGGCAGCGGTAGCTCCTTTGGCCTGGGTTATTTCGGCTTCTTTCTTCTTTTGTTCAAGCTCTTTCTGCATCTTTCCTCCATGTTTCATAAATTTCTTTGTTGGTGAAAATTCTCCTAGTCTGTGACCAACCATATCTTCTGTGACAAGAACTTCAACATGAACCTTCCCGTTATATACACCAAAAGTAAAACCAAGCATCTCGGGAGAGATAACGCATGCTCTTTTCCATGTCTTAACCATAGGCGTCTGAAGCGGGTTTTTACCTGCAATCTTTTTTAAGAGCCTCTCATCAACATTTAGTCCTTTTTTGATTGATCTTGTCATATCTTGTTATCTTTTTGGGTAAATAAAAAGCTCCTAACGAGCGTGGTTTTATAATAGCAAATTTAATATTAATGTCAACTAGATTCTAAAATACCATTACAATAAAAAGCTAAAACAAAAAAATGTAAAATTCACACTTTTATTAAAAAGATTGGTGCCCCGGTCCGACTTGCGATCGGGCCAGGGCGTTATTCTATCGAGCCTTCTTTGAAGAACGAAACCACCGAACACGTTCTGTGGTATTTCTAGCTTTGGCAGCCACGACTCTCCATGGACTCAACCATCGCTTTTTCGTTTCTTCAACCTTACCATCCGTCTCCGCCATTCTCCAAGTCTTCCTCTTTTGCATACACCCTCCAGTAAATAGAAGAAAACTCAAAAAAAGTGAAACCCAGGGACGGCTAAAGTCGTCCCTGGGCAAGATTAGAAACCAGTAAATTGTCCTGACTTCTATGACGACCTATCTCTGGTCGAAACGCGACGGGCCACCCACCCCATATGTCTCGGCCAATTCTTGCCTGACACGTATCGCCCGTTTTAGAGACTGGAATTTCTTCCGGTCTCGTACGCGAGCCCTCTTGGCCCACGCAGATGCCTTTCGGCCGGCACCTTTGAAAAATTGCATTCCTCCGGCAACAAAACCCCCAGCAAGGACGGGTGACGCCATAAACAATTCCTCCTCGTTGTTGTGAATCTGCTCCCACCGCTGGGAAACGGTTAACCATAGAAAGAGCAGATCCATTTAAAATATTATGCTTATAAAAAAATAAATGCAACAAAAAAAGTGTATAAAAAAGCATGGCCTCCCGTATATTCTCGGGAGGCCAGAAGACGATTGTTACTTCACGTAAAACGTGAAGGGGTCGTAGTCAACAGCGTCCCGCTGTTTGACTTCAACCTTTCCATCGCCTCTCTTTGGCGATGGTGGGACCCGGTGCCCCTCCGCCATTAGAGTATAATACCCCTGGCGCTCACCCTGACCCTGAGAAGGCTCCTCTTTCTTCATACGCCCTCCTGAATGAATCTGCTCCCCTGCCGCTGGGCAAGCTTTAGAAGAACTGATTCATTTATATTTATACAACTTTTCTAAAATAAAGCAAGCAAAATAAGGGTATAAATAAAAAAACAAATGTCTGGCATTCGTTTTTTTATTCTTCTTATTTATTTTTTCCAGTTTTCCTTCGAGATACAATAAATATATTTGAGTATTTTTTTGGTCCACGAGTCTTTCTTCCGCCTGTAACCTTGCCCCACATGGTCTTTGGTCTCTTGGTTCCTCGTCCTTGTCTGCCTTCACCTCCACCGTATGGATGGTCAACAGGGTTCATGGCTGTACCGCGCACAGTAGGACGAATTCCTTTCCAGCGACTGCGTCCTGCTTTACCATAATTTTCCAAATGATGCTCTTCGTTTGAAACAGTACCAACACAAGCCCAACAATTTTCATTTATTTTTCTGATTTCTGTTGATGGCATTTTCAAATTTGTATATCCGTCAGCATTTGCCACAACCTGAGCGAAAATTCCTGCGGAACGGCCAATCTTTGCTCCACCATTTTGTTTTATTTCAATATTGTAAACGAATGTTCCAACTGGAATATTCTTGAGAGGGAGTCTATTCCCTGGGTTTAATTCAGCTTTTTCTGATACCAAAAATGAATCTCCTGCCTTTACTGATTTTGGAATAACTACATATCTTTTTTCACCATCTCTATAAACAGCAAGACCAATGAAGGCTGAACGATTTGGATCATATTCAACTGTTTTTATCTTTGCGGGAATATCTTTTTTGTTATATAAAAAATCAACTTCTCGGTAAAGACGCTTGTGCCCACTTCCCTTGTGTCTCATTGTAATACGTCCTTGACTATTACGTCCTACAGAACGCTTGAACCCATGAGTAAGAGACTTGGTAGGAGCTGTAGATGGAGTCAAAACTCCTCTATAGCTCACATGAGTCATTTGTCTTCTTGATTTACTTGTAGGTTTATATGTTTTCATAAATTTATATGTGGCGTTATAAGCTCTTAGTTACACAAACTCTATTTTGTCACCCTTTTTTAAATACACAAGAGCTTTTCTACCTCCACCTTTTGAACCCTCTTTACCTTTCGACATAACTATCTTTCTAGGGATACTTAAAACATTTACTTTTACCGGATGCACTTTGTACAAAGTAAAAATAGCTTTCTTAATTTCTGTCTTGTTGGCAGACTTAGAAACATCAAAAGTGTAAACATTTTGCTCAAAAGCAAAAGACGCTTTTTCTGTAACTCTTGGATTTTTAATGATTGTTGTCATAATATTATTTATAGTGAGCTTGTCGAACTATCCGCGTGACTCTAAAAACTTTACGGCTTCAGCTGGATTTTCTATTAAAAGATACTGGTGATTAAGTACATCGAGTGGATTCAAGTTTTTAAGAAAAACTATCTCAAGCTGGGGTAAATTTCTAAAACTCTTTTCTGCTTCTGTGTTTCTTCCGAATAATGCCACGAGTACTCGCTTCTTTTTTGAAGCCTCAAAGGCTTTTAATCCTGAAGCCTTCGCTAGATTCTTCATTACATCGACGGCTTTCTTTGTCTTCATCTCAGCCAATGAAAGAGTGTCAACAAATACAATTTCTTTATCTTTAAGTTTTCTAGAAAGTACTGAAAAAAGAGCTTGCGCGCGCATTTTCTTAGAAATTTTTCTCTTGTAGTTCTTTTCTGAAAGTGGACCATGAGTAACACCTCCACCAACCCAAATAGGAGAACGAGTCGAACCATGTCTTGCGCGACCAGTTCCTTTTTGCTTCCATGGCTTCTTTCCACCACCGCGCACTTCTCCGCGGTCCTTTGTGTCAGCCGTCCCAGCACGCTTGTTGCTACGCATGCCTTCTACTACTTGGTGAACCAAGTCTGCTCGCCACTTGGCAGCAAAAACCTTTTTGGAAAGATTTATTTCTCCAGCTGCAGCACCTTTTTGATTGTATATTTTTGCTTCCATATAAATTTATTATCTTTGAACTATTTCAACTAAAGTACCACGTCGGCCAGCAATTGCGCCTTTAACAAGCATCAAATTATTTTCTTTATCTACAAAAATAACTTTAAGATTTTTCTGTGTAATACGATCAGAACCCATTCTACCTGCCATTCTCATTCCTTTTGGAACGTGTGTTCGTAGTCCTCCACCAATACTTCCAGGCTCTCGCTCTGAGTGTTTTTGCCCGTGTGTGCGTGGGCCACCATGGAAACCATGACGCTTCACAACACCTTGAAAACCTTTACCCTTAGAAACACTTGTTACCATTATTTTATCTCCTTCTACAAAGGATGATACATCAATCACATCACCCTCTTTGACATCAGTCTTGTCTGTAGGCTTTAGTCTAAATTCTTTTAAGCCTTTGTATGAAGCACCTTTCATTGTGCCTAGTTCTGGTTTTGAAATCCTTTCTTTTTTTTGTACTCCAAAACCAACCTGAACAGAATTGTATCCATCGATAGACTTTTCAAAAACTCGAGTTACCGTAATAGGAGAAATTGAAAGTATTGTAACTGGAATAGACTCTCCTTCTGCAGAGAAATACTCGGACATATTTTCTTTTGTTCCTAAAATAAATTTCATATTGTTACATCATTTTGACGTCTATATCGACTCCTGAGGGAAGCGAAAGATTAGTAAGAGCCTCGACGGTCTTTGCGTTTGGATTTATGATATCAATCAGTCTTTTGTGAACTCTTATCTCGAATTGTTCTCTTGTATTCTTGTAAATAAAAGGAGAACGGTTGACTGTATATTTTTTAATTTCGGTTGGTAATGGCACAGGACCCACAATCATAGCATCGTACCTTACAGCGGTGTCCATTATCTGCTTTACTGAAGCATCTAATATCTTGCTTTCATAAGCCCGAACTCGAATACGAAGTATTACCTTCCCATCACTCTTCTCTTTCTTGATGGAAGCTTTTGGGATTTTTATAGCTTTTACTGCTTTTGGGCTTTTAATTTTTGTTTCTGTTGTTGCCATGAATTTATTTTAAAGGACTATTCTTGAAAAGAACTATTATCCAAGAATTTTTGTAACCACACCAGCACCGACTGTCTTACCTCCTTCACGAATAGCGAATCTCTGAGATTCTTCTAATGCAACTGGGGTAACTAATTTAACGGTAATCTTAACAGTATCTCCAGGCATAACCATCTCTGTTCCTTCTGCAAGTGTTACATCTCCTGTTACATCTGTAGTTCTAATATAGAACTGAGGCTTGTAACCTTTGAAGAATGGAGTATGACGGCCACCTTCTTCTTTCTTCAAAACGTATATTTCACAAGTGAAATTGTCGTGTGGGGTGGTTGTTCCTGGCTTGCAAAGAACCTGTCCACGAGTGATATCTTCTTTCTTAAGACCACGGAGAAGGATACCAGCGTTGTCACCAGCCATACCTTCTTGAAGGTTCTTGTTAAACATTTCAATTCCAGTAACTGTTGTCTTTTGAGTTGGTTTAATTCCAACGATTTCAACTTCTTCTCCAACCTTTACTAGCCCTCTTTCGATTTTACCAGTAACAACTGTTCCACGGCCTTCGATTGAGAAGATATCTTCAACTGGCATAAGGAATGGCTTCTTTACATCTCTCTCAGGTACTGGAATATAAGTATCAAGAGCGTTTACCAATTCAAGGATTTTCTTTGCCCATTCATCGTCAACTGATTTTGCTTCGAGACCTTTCAAGGCAGAACCACGAATAACTGGAGCGCCAGCACCATCAAAACCTTGCTTTGTAAGAAGTTCACGAATTTCTTCTTCAACCATGTCGATCATGTCTTTGTCGTCAACCATGTCGCACTTGTTTAAGAAAACAATCATCTTTGGAACACCAACTTGTTTTGCAAGCAAAACGTGTTCACGTGTTTGTGGCATAGCACCATCAGTAGCAGCAACGACAAGAATAGCACCGTCCATTTGAGCGGCACCAGTAATCATGTTCTTTATGTAGTCGGCGTGTCCTGGAGCATCAATGTGTGCATAGTGACGAGCGTCAGTAGCGTACTCATTGTGAGAAATATTAATGGTTATTCCACGAGCTTTTTCCTCAGGAGCATTGTCGATTTGGTCAACACCTCGTAGTCTAACTGTCTTCCCTGCCATGTTTAACACATGCAAAATTGCAGCTGTTAAAGTAGTCTTTCCATGGTCAACGTGACCGATGGTACCTACGTTAATGTGCGGCTTATCTCTTTTAAATTCTTCTGCCATAATATTTTTGATTAACAACCAAAACTCAGCATACAAGAACCAGTTGCTAAGGCTTAGTTACTAACTTAATTAATAACCTAATAATAAATTTCTAAAAAAGTTTACCCCGCCGAAGGCGTGGGCAATATAAAAACTGCAAAAAGTGCAGTTGTTTAGATATTAGCAGATTTGAAACATTTGTCAAATTAAGAAATACCTTTATTTTTCCTTATTTCTTCGTAAAGTTTTTGAACTTCCAAAGCAGGATCCTCGGCCTGTGTGATTTGCCGTCCAATGACTAAATAATCTGCTCCGTCTAGAATCGCTTGGCTTGGTGTCCCTACCCTGTTCTGGTCATTAGAATCAACCCCAATAGAACGAACGCCAGGAACTACAATTTTTAAATCTGCAAACTCATCATGCACTCGAAGCATTTTTATTTCTTGTGGAGAACAAACGATACCCGAAACTCCAGCTTCTTTGGCTAATTTAGCTAAAGTTAGAACAACCTCATTTAATTCCCTATTATAAATTTGCTGTATTTCTGAAGCAGAAAAAGAAGTAAGCGCTGTAACAGCAAAGATTTCTTTTCCAGAAGCAACTATTTCCTTCATCATCTTCACTCCACCAGAAGCATGAACAGAAATAATATCTGAAACAACACTCTCTGCTCGAAGTCTGCCAGTATTTGGAATATCGTATAATTTATAATCTACCCAAACCTTTTCTGCGCCTGCTTCTTTTAACTTTTGCACAACGCTAGGTCCAAATTTATCATATAAATTATGGATTTTTATAGCATAAACCAAATTACCTACTTTTTTCACCAAAGCGATAGCTTCGTCTAAATTTTGTATTTCATCTAATGCAAGAATTATTTTTTTCTGTATTGTGCTCATAATTTATTTTACCCCCTCCTCTCCTCCCCCTGCTGTAGGGGGAGGCTGGGTAGGGGTATAACTAGCTAAAAACTTTTTACCATGACCAAGTTTAATATTTACTGGAATACCTTTTTCACACAAAGGGCAATCCTTTGCCTCGTAGGTTTTTATAAAAAGTTCTGCAAGAGTATCAAAAGGTACACCGAACATACTTTTATCTAAAACTTCATTCTTATTTATCATTGCACAAGCACCAATAATATTCCCCCCGGTGTCTCGCACAGCTTTTATTGTTTTCGAGATAGATCCACCGGTTGTTATTATATCTTCTACTACGAGTACCCTCCTGCCTTTTACATAATTTTCATAACCACGAGTAAATACTTGCTCGCCTTCTGTGTTTTTTTCTGTATAAACTGCCAAAACTTCTCTGTCGTATATTTTACTCAAATGACTAGCTACCAATTGTGAAAGAATAATTCCACCCAATGCTGGTCCAACAACTACTTCAATATTCGCATCTTTATATTTTTCTGCACAAAGCTCACAAATACGAGATGTTTCCATCGTATGAGGATATAAAAAATCTTTATTTATATAAGTATCAAAATGAAGACCGGAAGTTCCCACAAAATGATCATTTGGAAGTATCGCACCAACTTTTGTTAAAATATCTATTGCTTCATTCATATAATTATTTTAACTTTTCCTTTATCTCCTTCGCAAGGTATGGATTCCACATCGCTCCTGTGGCAGACATCACAATATCCGCACCAGCATTTCTGTATTCAAAGAAATCATCTGCCGTGGTCACGCCCCCGACACCGATAATTTGAAATTTATAGTTAAATTCTTCTCGTAATTTTTTTAATCTTTTTACCATATCCAACCCTGCCCACTTGATAGCACTACCGCAAACTCCACTTCGCGATCTCCCCTCGCCTGGTAATGCTTGCTTACCATTTTCGTCCACAATCTCGGCGCCAATAGTATTGATAGCAGAAATACCCTGCACAATATTTCCTATTTCTTTTATAAAATTTCTTAAAACACTTTCATCTTTAAAATATGCAACTTTTACAATTAATGGAATACCACCTATTTCATCCTTTATTGCTTTAGCTACTTTCACACTGCGTTCTGTATCATAACAAAGTAGATTATTTGTACCTTCATTGGGGCAACTTAAGTTTACTTCCATTACTTTGGCTCCAACATTTTTCAACATTTTTGCTATAACTCGAAAATCATTTATGTAATCATCCACATTTTGACCTTCCCTCTTTGTTCCTTGAAATGAACCAACAACAATCTGTCCACCACGAATATTTTTTAAAACACTCCTCAAATCTTCCTGCCAAAATTCTGGACTAGGTGACGGAACTCCAAAAGAATTTGTAATCGAAAGTGGTTCTTGGTAATTTCTGTCAGCAATTAATTTCTCCCGCGCTTTCTCCAAAGTTAAATCGCCATCCACTTTTACCGACAAAACATTGGGCCATGGATGACAAGGATATTTCTGACTTCGAACTGTTTTATAAACACAAATATCAAAACCTTTATCGAGTGCTGCCTGCACAAAACTACCATTGATTAAAGGCCCAGCTGGTATCCCAAAAGGCGAATTTATTTTATGCCCAACAAAATCATATTTAGGCTCTAACTCATGAGCATTACCTATGGGATTATTGTCAGCAAAAGCCCCAAAAGGACCCTGCTCAAAGTTTTCTTCATAAGTTTTTTCCGGGTCGTAAAATGGAGTAAGCATTGCTTATATACTAACAAAAAACTACTCGGTTGAGTAGTTTTTTGTTATCTTTATTATTATTTTCTCGCAGCAATGATTGTTTCAGCTACGTTATTTGGCACTATGTCGTACCTAAAGAATTCCATTGTGAATGATGCGCGGCCTTCTGTCATAGAGCGCAGTCCGGTCATGTATCCGAACATTTCAGAAAGAGGAACGATAGCCTTGATAACTTTGTTCATGCCACGGTCTTCCATACCTTCTATTAGTCCACGCTTTGAAGACAAGTTTCCTGTTACGTCTCCCATGAATTTATCTGGAGTAACAACTTCAACTTTCATCATCGGTTCCAGAATAACTGGAGTTGCACGCTTACATGCATCTTGTACAGCCATCGAAGCAGCAATTTTGAAAGCCATTTCGTTGGAGTCCACTTCGTGATAACTACCATCCCAAAGTTCAACAGAAACATTTACAAGTTTAAATCCAGCCAGAACTCCACGGTCCAAACCTTCTTTGAATCCCTTTTCACAAGGAGCAATATATTCTTGAGGAATAACTCCACCCTTAATGGTGTTCACAAATTCATAACCCATTGATCTCTTTGTGTTTTTTGGTAGGTCTTCGAGCTCTTCTTTGGTAAGCATTTCCATTGGCTTCACTTTTATCTTCACGTGACCATAGTTTCCACGTCCACCTGATTGCTTGATGTATTTACCTTCGGCTTCTGATGTGTTGGTAATAGTTTCTCGATAAGCAACCTGAGGCTTGCCAACGTTGGCTTCCACGGTAAACTCACGCTTCATACGATCAACAATAATTTCCAAATGGAGTTCTCCCATTCCTGCAATAATTGTCTCCCCTGTTTCTTGATCTGAGGTAACTTTAAAAGTAGGATCTTCCTGCGCAAGACGATTGAGTGCCATGCCCATTTTTTCTTGGTCAGCTTTTGTCTTTGGTTCAATGCGTAGAGAGATAACTGGTTCTGGGAAAACAATTCTGTCTAATTCAATAGGATTTGCTTCATCACAAATAGTATCTGAAGTAATAGTATCTTTGAGTCCGACTGCAGCTGCAATTTCTCCAGCAAAAACTTGTTTCACTTCTTCTCGATCATTAGCATGCATTCGTAGAATTCGGCCAATTCGTTCTTTGTTGCGTGTGCGTGGATTATAAACATAACTTCCAGCAGTTAAAGTTCCAGAATAAACACGGAAGAAAATAATCTGTCCGACGAATGGGTCAGTTGCCACCTTGAAAGCAAGTGCTGCAAATGGCTCTTTGTCATCTGCATGGCGCACCATAGGCTCTTCGGTATCTGGATTAGTTCCTGGAATCGGAGGAATGTCTGTAGGAGCAGGCAAATAATCAACGACAGCATCGAGCACAAGCTGAACACCTTTATTTTTTAATGCTGAGCCAGCATATACTGGAAAAATTTCGTTATTAATTACTGCCTTACGAAGCGTCTTCTTTAATACATCAATATTTGGGATCACGCCCTCCAAATATTCAGTCATCATGACTTCATCTGTTTCAACTATTTTTTCAACAAGTTCACTGTGATATTTATCAGCATCAGCTTTTAGCTCTGCGGGAATTTCTTTTTCTATAACTTTATTACCCATCTCTCCTTCAAAGTAATAAGCCTTCATTTTAAGTAAATCCACGACACCTTCGTGTTTCTCTTCGAGGCCGATAGGGATTTGCATGCGAACAGCCTTTTTTGTCAGTCTGTCTAAAATAGTTGCAAAAGAATGTTCAAAAGAAGCACCTGTTCGGTCTAGTTTGTTCACAAAACAAACACGAGGAACTTTTGCCTCATCGGCATATCTCCAGTTCGTCTCAGACTGAGGTTCTACTCCAGCCACACCGTCGAAAACGACAACAGCTCCATCGAGCACGCGAAGTGAACGCTTCACTTCTACAGTGAAATCAATGTGTCCTGGTGTATCAATAATATTAAAACGATGTTTCTTACTCTTGTCTTTTATGTCAGCATAGGTCGGAGTCCAGAAACAAGTAACGGCGGCGGAAGTAATAGTAATACCTCGCTCCCTCTCCTGTTCCATCCAGTCAGTGGTAGTTTCTCCATCATGAACTTCTCCAATTTTATGTGATACTCCAGTATAAAAAAGCACACGCTCGGTCGTCGTCGTCTTCCCCGCATCGATGTGCGCAATAATTCCAATATTTCTAACTTTCTCTAACGGATAATCTCTTTCCATGATTGATTTTCTTGAGCAAAGCGATTAGAAAATCATCACCCCGTTAAATGCCCTTCGGGCAACTTTTGCTTTGCAAAAGTTATTTAACTGGGGTTAATAAATTATATTCACTCCGTTCATTAATTTATAAACAAAAAGCGCCAAACGCGCTTAAAACAATATATAACAAAAAGCTATTTTTTGCAAATAAAAAAAACTGTCAAAAAGATTTAATTATTATTGATGCTTTGCCAAAGGAAGATAAAGATTATAAAACCCCTCGGCTACCTTTCCAGTCAATATTTTTGGATGAGTATTTTCGCGAACAACAATCAGCTGAAAAGTGACAGGCTCGTTGCCTTTTTGCTCCATATTTATTTGAATGTTATATGACTTACCTTCAACAGTAACAACACCATATATTTGTTTCTTTTTATTGTCTGTACTATATAAGTAGTCTTCAGCCACTAAATCTGCAGTTTCTGGCATTTTGGGTTGTTCAGGAAATAAATTGGCAAGTTTTATTTGTGGTGAATTTTCTTTTGGCATATATAATATTATTCTAAATTATTAAAAAGCTTCAAATTATTAATACCAAAAGTATACCCCCCCCCACGGCAAAGCGTCAAGTAAAGACACCAAATTACATATATGCGCGATAGCGTAAATATGTATAAATAATTCAAAAATTATTATGGTTTTTCAATAAAAGTATACTTCTCTTGTTTATATTCATATTTCGTGATTTTGGGAATTTTGTAAGAAAAATCAGGCATACCTATGTCATATTGAATTCCATTATTTTTTGGAATCAATAATACATAATTACAACAAAGTTCATCTGGGGAAAGATTTTCTTTATCTACAAAACTTACTTCGTGAACATTTTGATCGTAGCTATCGAATGCAAGCATATTAGTAAAAATAGTCTGTCCATCACCCCTAATCACTACTAATATCGGCTGTCCAAACATAATTTCGTCTAGTAAATATGCAGTATATAAACCACCAATATATTCTCTATGAAAATATTTTCCATGATAAAGAACATCTACCTTAGTAATATTATCTTCTAACGGATCATCGCTATAATGATCACTCACTTTAATTTCATCAATATCAAAAACAAGGTCGTGAAATAATAACGTGGTAGAATCTGATTTCGATATTTGAAAGATTGATGAAATGTTATTTATATTTTTAAAATTTTTGTAAATAAAAAATGTTAAACATATTTGGATGGATAATAAAAAAACAATAATTATAATTATCTTTTTACTCATTTTTCTTCTTCCAATTACTCATAACACAAGCTATTAACTGTTTTACTTCTTCTCTTTTTTTAGGCTTAGGAATATTATTAAATGTAACTGGACCATTTAAAGGTATATAACTACGACCAGCATTCCATGCTGCTATCAGCTTTTCATATTGATCTTGTTTTCCTTTATACCTTTTCCAAACCCATGCCAAATAAATAATTCCCCCAATAATATTTTTATCAATATCAAACAGCTCATTGTCGCCAATACTAAAGTCTAATTTTTTTAGTTGTGCCCTTGCAATTCCGGTGAGTTGAAATATTCCCTTTGCCCCAGTTTTTGATACAGCTAATGGATTAAAACTTGATTCACAAAAAGCTAAAGCAACTACAAAATCAGGATCCAAATCGTGTATTTTTGCTTGTTCTCTAATTTTTGAAATTATAATTTGTTTTTGTTCATAACTTGCCTTTTCAAAAATTAATACGATTTTAAATATCGCAGTAACTGGTCGAAGATTGGTTCCCAACTCTTTAACTTTTATTTCAAAAACAAATTCCTGCAATTCATTTTTACTTAAATCTATGCTAATTTTTTGATTAATTCTCCCAATATCATCAAACAATATATCTTTTTCAGTAACTTTTATATTAATATTTTCCTCAAATTTATCTAAAGTAAAATCAAATTGAAAAATTTCGCTATTCAAGTCTAATGCGCTATTTAATTTTAGTGGTGGATTAAATGTAAAAACCTGATCACGAATTTTTATTTCTACATTAATATCATCACCGACAGAATCTCCTAAATAACTTATGTTCTTAAATTTAATTATTATTTTGTCATTTTTCATACAAATACTATATCATGTCTTACAAAATCCATATATCCATACATTTTACATATATGCGTGATAGCTGATATATATAACCAGAACAAGAAGCAATTATTTATATAGGTCGTGGTCACCCACGAACAGCAAAGCAACTTCGTCTTTCTTTAAATACTTAAAAATAATTCTTGTATCGTAATTTACAGAGAAACTAAAACGATTAGCAAACTTTCCATGCAATTTGTGTACTTTTAGAATTCTATGATTATCTTTGTTTTTAAAAACATTTATTTTTTCTAGAACTTCATCCTGTAAAGATAATTCTAAATTTTTTAATTGCTTTACGAAAACTGGAGCATAGATAAGAGTAATCATTTTATTTAATTTTTTTCATAAGTTCGCGAAGATCCCCTTTTAGCCCTTTACCTAAACTTATTTCTCTTTCAGCTTTAAGTATGGTTTCCAAAACTTCATTTTCCTCATACTCGCGCAAAGCACGACGAACAACATCGGCTTTGTTTGCGCCTTTGCCATCTCTCACCATTCTCTCTATAAATTTTTCTAAGTCCCCCGATACGGGTATTGATAATGTAGTCATGTTTTTATTCTATGTAAATTATATTATAATGTAATATGATAATATCATATACTTTCCCACATTAAAAGTCAATGAAGAAACAAAAAATCCCCTTTCGGGGATTTTTTAGAATTATTTATAGTGAGTTACCCTTCGACTGTACTCAGGGTAATTTTTGCTTTGCAAAAATTACCAAGCAAAGTGAGCGAAGGCTTTGTTTGCTTCTGCCATCTTGTGTGTATCTTCTTTCTTCTTGATAGCGGAACCTTCGTTTTTTGAAGCAGCAATTAATTCATCAGCGAGTTTCAAATGCATTGGACGGCCTTTGCTGTTACGAGCGGCATCACGAATCCATCGCATAGCAAGAGCAAGCTTTCTTTCTGGGCGAACTTCAATAGGAACCTGGTAGTTTGCACCACCGATACGCTTGGAGCGAACTTCTGTTGAAGGACCAGCATTCTTTAAAGCTAAATCAAAAATTTCCAAAGGATTTGGATTACCTGTCTTTTCTTTAACTGTATCTAGGGCAGCATACATGACCTTTCTAGCTGTCTCCTTCTTCCCAGACCACATAACATAGTTAATAAACTTCTCTAGTTTTGTAGAGTTGTAAATGAAATCTGGTTCAACGATATTTCGATTTTTTATTTTTCTTCGCATGTTTTATTCGTAATTCGTAATTGATAATTCGTAATTATTTTTTTGCGTCTTTTCTTGGCTTCTTGTTTCCATATAGAGACCTACTCTGTCTCCTCTTCTCAACTCCTTGTGTGTCGAGCACTCCACGCACAATGTGATATCTTACTCCGATCAAGTCCTTCACACGTCCTCCTCGAAGCATGACCACAGAGTGTTCTTGTAGGTTGTGTCCTTCTCCTGGAATATAAGCAGTAACTTCCATACCATTGGTCAAACGTACGCGAGCAATCTTTCTAAGAGCTGAGTTAGGCTTCTTTGGTGTAGTTGTAGAAACCTTGGTGCAAACACCTCTCTTGAATGGTGCTGGAAAAAATACTGGTCTGTTTTTAAGAACGTTAAAACCCTTCCCCAAAGCAACAGTCTTGTGTTTAGAATGAATTTTAACTCTATTTTTCTTTATTAATTGGTTTATTGTTGGCATTGATTTTGCGAAATCATGTCGCGCAACCGTCCTTTTAGCGCGACCTTTAAACAAAATAGCCCCATAGGACTATGAAAATAATGTACTATAAAAATGATTAAAGTGCAAGTCCTGTAGTGAGATGAAAGAGAAAAGATAATATTGGATATAAATACTCAGAAAAGAAAACTATAAACACAAGCAAAAAAACCAAAGAATATTGTTCATAAGCTATTATGAAAGAAAAGGCACTCTCAGGTAAAAAAGAAAAAAGTATCTTGGAGCCATCAAGTGGAGGAATAGGAACAAGGTTAAAAATCCCAAGTGCTATGTTTACTATTACTATTGCAGAGGTTATAAAATAAAAACCATTTGATAATGCAATATTGGGGAAAAAGACCGGAGTAAAACGAATAATAATTCCAAAAATAATAGCTATCATAAAATTAGCCATAACCCCAGCAGCAGCAACACATATAGTTCCCCATTTTCTGTCACTTAAGTTGTTTGGATTATAAGGAACAGGCTTGGCCCATCCAAAGAGAAAACCCGCTTTGGTCAAAACCAAAACTGCCGGCAAGAGTATTGAGCCAAATAAATCCAGGTGCTTGATTGGGTTCAAAGTTAAACGTCCGGCATTGCGAGCAGTATTGTCACCAAAGTATTCCGCCATGAAACCATGCGAAACTTCGTGAATCACAATAGACATCACTAATATAACTATATAAAAAATCGAATTGGTTGCGTCCATATGAACTTTATGATAGCATACAAAAGTCATGAAAAAAATATGTGCTATAACAAAAAAGGGCTCAATCGTTGGAGGCGGATATTCAAACAGAACTCGTGCTACCAAGTTTAACCCAACAGGAAAAAAGCGAAAATACCCAAATCTTCAAAAGAAGAGACTTTTTGTTCCTGAAATCAACAAAACAATAAATATAGAAATTTCTACCAGAGGAATGCGCACAATGAAGAAGCGCGGCACCTACGCCACCCTCCTCAAAGCTGGACTAATACAAGCTAAATAAAGAAACCTCGTTTATCGCGAGGTTTCTTTATTTCTAAATTTCTATTTTACGCAGGCACAAAAGTAAGCGCTGTGCCTTTTTTGCCACTGCGGCCTGTACGGCCGATACGATGCACGTAGGTATCATACGTCTGAGGAACGTCATAATTTATGACGTGTGTGACATCAGGAATATCGAGTCCGCGGGCAGCTACATCAGTCGCAATTAAGACATTGATATGATCCTTTTTAAATGAATCAAGAATTTTAATGCGCTCACGACTTCTCTTGTCCCCATGAATCCCTTCGGCCTTAAAACCCATTTGCTTTAATTCTTTAGCAAGTGTGTCTACGCTATGTTTCATCTCACGAAAAATGAGAACTTTGTCTGATCCATCCTTTTTTAAAACCTCGTGCAACTTTTCTAATCTCTCATCGTTTCCCCTATATCGAACAACATCTTGATCGATATTTTTTGCAGTCTCGCCAGAAATAACAGAAATGAAAACCGGGTCCTTCAAATATTGCTCAGTTAATTTCTTAATATCTGGAGAAAGAGTAGCTGAAAAGAATAGAGTCTGGCGTTCCTTTGCTGTTTTCCCAATTATATAAATCATGTCATCTCTAAATCCCATATCGAGCATTCTGTCCGCTTCATCTAGTACTACTGAATGACAGGTAGATAAATCCAAAACCTTTTTTTCAATCAAATCCCTCAAACGTCCCGGTGTGCCAATCACAAATGAGACTCCCATCTTTATTTCTCTTATCTGCTTCATTATTGGCAGACCTCCTACACAACCTGCAGAGAACATTCCAAGACCAAAAGAAAGTATTTTAAAATCACTTTCTATTTGGAGTGCTAGTTCACGAGTTGGAGCCATTATCAAGACTGTTTCCTTTTTACTTTGTCCTTTTGTTTTAGAAATTTTTTCAATTAAAGGAAGCAAAAAAGCAGCTGTCTTCCCTGTGCCAGTATTTGCCATACCAAAAACATCTCTACCTTCCATGACTACGTTTATACATTGGTCTTGAATAGGTCTTGGATTTATAAATCCGGCTCTTAAAATATTTTTTTGTAATTGTTCATGAAAAGGAAAATCTGCAAAACTATGTTTTGAAACATAGGCTTTTTCTTCTACATGAGTCCCTTTCTTAATGAAACGAGAAAAATCTATTCTATCACCACGAGACTTACCTCTCCCTCCGCCTCTATTGCCTCCACTTTTAAAATGAGGTTTAGAACTATTATTGAATTTTCTTCCACCAATAAAACTAGGCTTACCACCAAAAGAGCGGCGAGCGGGTGTCTTAAACGTAGAAGGATGGCTTCCAAATTTCTTCGGATGAGCCGTTGTTTTTGTATACATATTGGGTCACTCCCAATATTTAGAGATGAGAATGATGTATTAAGAATAGCATATGAGTAATATTTTGTCAATAAGCGCCCCCACCCGAGGGGTAGGGGAATTCCCCTACCCCTCGGGTGGGGGCGGATGTTATACTAAAAATATGAAAGCATATTTGGACATAGTAAAAAATGTTTTAGAAAATGGAGAGAAAGTTGACACTAGAACTGGAATAAAAGCATACACTATCGCCGGAACAATCTTTGAGCACGACATGTCAAAAGGCTTCCCTCTTCTAACTACCAAAAAAACTCCTTTTCGTCTCGTCTCCACAGAACTAGAATTTTTTATAAATGGTGTTACAGATAAAAAATGGCTCCAAGATAAAAATAACCACATATGGGACGAGTGGGCAAAACCACAAAAAGCTCCATATGGACACGATGAAGCTTCTAAAAAAAGAATGCTCGAGGAGAGAGAACTAGGACCAATATATGGCTTCCAATGGAGACATTTCAATGCACCATATGAAAGTTATGACACCAACTATGCAGGGAAAGGAATTGATCAATTAAAAAAAGTTATTGAAACATTAAAAACAAATCCCCGCGACAGAAGAATGATAGTAAGTGCATGGAATCCATTACAATTCAACGAAATGGCATTACCGCCATGCCACTATGCTTTCCAAATTACCACCATCGGAGACAAACTAAATTTGATGTGGAATCAACGCTCTGTCGATACAATGCTCGGACTCCCCTTCAACATTGCTAGCTATGGCTTACTGCTACATTTGATAGCTCGGGAGTCAGGGTATAAGGAAGGAAAATTGGTTGGATTCCTGGCAGACGTTCATATTTACGAAAACCATATGGATGGAGCCAGAGAACAACTATCACGAAATCCAAATAAATATCCATTACCCAAAATAGAAACAGAAAACTGGAAATCTATTTTTGATTGGAAGACAGAAGATACTAAACTTTTAAATTATCAGAGTTATGATAGAATTCCATTTGAGATAGCAATATAATATGATTTCCATCATCGCAGCAATTGGTAAAAATAATGAACTCGGAAAAAAGAATGACCTTCTGTGGAATATGCCTGCGGATATGAAACGTTTCAGAGAGACTACTCGTGGACACACAGTCATAATGGGCCAAAAAACATTTGAATCTCTGGCCAAAGATGAAAACGGCAAACAAGTCGGCCGGCTTCTCCCAAATCGCAGAAATATAATACTAACCTTAGATAAATCTTTTGCTTCAAAAGGAGCAGAAATTGTTTACTCTGTGGAAGAACTTGAAAATTTATTAAAAAAAACTTCAAAACCCAAAGAAGAAAATTTTGTTATTGGTGGTGGACAAATATATAAATTATTTATAGAAAAAGCAGACAAACTCTACATAACACACGTACATGAGACATTCCCTGACGCAGAAGTATTCTTCCCAGAAATTATACCAATTGTTTGGAATGAAACCTCGCACGAAGAACACAAAAAAGACAGAAAAAATCCATTTGATTATACATTTTCAACTTACGAAAGGTTTTTCTAAGATAGTTTCTTAATTATCTCGTCTATTTGTTTGTATAGATCCTCAAAGCCCCCGCTATTTTCGATAGAATATTTTGCTGTTGCCATTACTATTGGAACCAAACTGTCCGCTTCGGCTTGGTGGTCTTTGAGAAATTCCTCATACATCTTCTTATCATCTCCTTCGTTTTCATTTCTCTTTACCATTCTTTCGTACCTTTTTTTTGAATCAGCGTCAATTTTTACTAAAAAAAAGTTTGGGAGTTTATTTAAATGCTCGATATCAGTTGGTCTTCGTACTCCATCAATAACAACAACATGAGAATCTAATTTAGCAGCATCCACAGCAATTGCTTTGGCCAATAAATCTTCCCCAAAATTTACACGTAAAACCGTGGAAAGCCTTTGCATACTATCTCGACTTATTGGAACAGTTGCCCTATTCAAAATATCGCGCAAGATGGTTGAAAACTTACAATCTTTGGCGCTATATTTTTCAACCAAATATTTTTTTACTGTTTCTTTGCCACTAGCGATAGGACCGGTAAGACCCAAAATTATCTTATTCATTTAAATTTCTCTTTTATAATTTCTAAAAGATACTTTGGCTAATTTCAACATCCTCTTTGAGGCCTTTACTTGTGGAGTATCAGAATACTTATCACTTTCATATATAACTTCTTTTATCCGGTTTTGTATTATGGCTTTTGTGCATTCATTGCACGGGAAAAGAGTGCAATATATTTTGCAGTCTTTTGTAGAATTATTAGCATTATAAATTGCATTTTCTTCTGCATGGCAAACATAAGCGTATTTTGTATTTTCAAATTCCCCCTCTCTATCCCAAGGCAATGCATCACTCGCTATGCCCCTAGGCCAGCCATTGTAACCTACCCCGACAACAACCTTGTCATCATTCACTATCACAGCACCAGCCTGGGTAGAAGGATCTTTTGATCTTTCGCAAATAACATGAGCTATCCTCATAAAACACTCGTCCCAAGAAATACTTTCACGGGGTTTAATTTTTTTTGTTTCCTTTTTCACCCCTTTAATATACTCCCAAAAAGAGGTAAATACAAATCATCTTTTGGATTAATCGCTAGCTCTTTTTTATTAGTTTTTTTTGTAAATACAACAGGTGCATCTGTTATGAGAGCAAGTGGCTGCTGCTCACTCCCCTCGCCCATACAGAGCACTGCCGCAGTTGCCAAACTATCTGCCACATCTGTACGCGACATTTTCAAAACTCTACCGAAAATATCCTTTTTGCCAACATGATTTTTAACCCCTTTAAATCCTACATAGCCAAGTGCAATACCCACGGCTCCCGCTCGAAGCGGCATGAGACGCGAGTCCGTTATAAGAACTCCTAGATTTTTTAATTTAAACTTTTGCATTAACTTTTTTCTCAAAACTTCTGCACTTTTCCAGCTATCTTTCGGAAGTAAAATTATCTTTCCTTTGGCGTTAGACTCATCTATCCCTGCATTTGCTAAAACCATTCCATCTTTAATCGTTAGCCAAACATCTTTTGTCTTTAAAGCAAAATCACTTTCTGCTTTTATGAGTTTATCTTTCTCACTAGAATTTTTGAGCACTTCTGTTCGCCCCTCTGAGAGAGCCACAATCTTTGACGTCACAACCAAGACTGAATTCTCAGGAATTTTTTTTATATATTTAAAAACAAAAGAAAATAAATCTTCGTTTTCTAAAAAAACTTTTGTTTTAATTGGAGTTACCAACATTGCTTTGTTTTCCCTTAAGTAAACGAATCCCAAGGTAAGAAAGAGGCGTAAAGAAGATACCCATAATAACCTTATAAATCCACCATGGAATGATAATTAGCAAAATAGTTTTCACAGGCATTATTCCCAAGTACGCGATAAACATGAAAATAGTTGAATCGAGCAACTGTGACCAAAGGTTGGAGAGATTGGAACGAAGCCAAAAATATTTTCCACCTGTATATTTTTTAAAAAAGAAAAATGAAAGAACATCTTGATACTCACCGATAGCATATGCCACGAGTGAAGCAATAGAGAAACGAACAGAAATGCCAAAGATTAAATTATATCCGTCCTTTGCCCATAGACCACTCTCGGCCCATGGTGCAACAATTGATATAAAAGAATAGAGTAAAAACAAAAGTATGCTCAAAATTCCTGCGTAAACGAAATTTTTTGCCATTTGTTTTCCATATACCTCACCGATGACGTCAGTCATCATAAATACAATAGGAAAAGAAAAAACAGCAACAGAAAGATGAGTACCAAACAAAAAAGGCATTAATTTAATGCCTAAGGTGTTTGCGGAGAAAAGAGAAGTGATATAAAGAGTTAAACAAATGAGAATTTTTTTATAATCTCTTTCGGTGAGTGTTTGCATTTGATTTAAGTTGAGTTGAGTTACTTCACTTCTACTCCTTACAGGAGCAGTACACCTTTTGGATATTTTGTTTCGACATCTCACAAAATATCTCAAAAGCTTCATTGAAGTAAATTATTTTACTTCAATGCCCATGCTTCGAGCTGAACCAGCGACGATGTTGATTGCACCTTCGTCATCCTTGGCATTCAAGTCAGCTCTTTTTTTATTTGCTATTTCTAGTGCTTGTGCACGAGTTATTTTACCAACCTTGGTGGATGCATTCTTGCCTGAGCCTTTCTCGACACCAGCAGCTTTAAGAATCAAACCTGTAACTGGAGGGGTCTTTACAACGAAATCATAACTTCGGTCTTCATAAACAGTAATAGAAACACCAACCTTGTCCCCTGCCATTTTGGCAGTCGCAGCATTAAACTTGGTAACGAAATCACCAATGTTAATACCAGCCTGCCCGAGTGCGGGTCCAAGTGGTGGTGCAGGAGTTGCTTTTGCAGCCTGGATTTGTAATTTAATTTTCTTTGTTATTTTTTTTGCCATTTTTCTAATTCGTAATTGATAATTCGTAATTCTAATTTATATCTTCTTAATTTGCAAGAAGTCCAATTCAACTGGAGTTTCACGACCAAACATTGAAACAAGAACTTTGACCTTCCCACGGTCTTGGTCAACGGAACTAACTTTGCCCTCAAGATCTTTGAATGGGCCATCAGCAATCAAAACTGTCTCGCCTACAACCATATCGATATTGTGCTTGGCTGTGCCGCCATCCATTTTCTTAAATAAGTAATCAACTTCTTCTTTTTTTAATGGAACTGGATTAACCCCTGCTCCAACGAAACCAGTAACCCTGGGTGTGTTGCGAACAACATACCAGGAATCATCTGTAACAATCATATCCACGAGAACGTATCCCGGATAAATTTTCTCTTCTATCTCTACACGCTTACCAGATTTTATCTTTATCTTCTTTTCAATTGGAACGATGACGTTGAATATCTTTTCATTCATGCCGAGAGAGTCTATTCGCTGCTTCAAATTACGAAGAACAACGTTCTCGTATCCGGCATAAGTATGTATTGCATACCAATTTCTAACTGCTTCTGTTTCTTGTTTTGACATAGCTATGGATTAATTATTTTTTGTAAACCTATTGAAAAAATAAAATCAAAAATGCCCAAATAATATGATATTACAACTGATAAAATAATAACTATCAATGTATAATACAAAGTCTGGCTTCTTGATGGCCAAATAACATGTTTTAGTTCTGCTTTTGTTTCCTTAAAATACTCTGTAAGTTTTGACATTGATTCTAAAATACAATTAGTCTCTTAAAAAAGCCCCTCGCAGGGCTCTTTTAATAGTACTCTTTTTGAACAAAATAGTCAACTTACCTTATCTCGTAAGTTATTGTGACGTTTGATGTAATTTTCGTTTCTCCTGTTGGAAGAGTAGGGGCTTGCGCAGGAACACTTCCGGCACTATCAGCTGTTGCCATTACCTTTGCACCATACATTATTGGGTAATTTCCATTCTCAGAGAAATTTACAATGCGAACAAGGTGCACGCCTAGGTCTTTGGAAAGAGAGCCTGCTTTCGCTTTCGCTTCATCTATCGCTATTTTTCTGGCCTGTGCCTTCAACGCAGCCTCTTTTTCAATAGAAAAATCAGGACCATTGATTTCCGAAATTCCAGCGTCACCAATACCCTTTACGATATCTCCTGTTTTGGTAAGGTCGTGAACTTTTACTGAAACATTTTCTGTTACTTCATATCCCGTTAAAATATTTTTACCTGGAGTACAATAATAATTTGGACTATTTATATCAGTCACTGGAGGACAGACGCCCTGTCTCCAAGAATATGTCGGGTTGGAATTATAATTCTCGGTCTTTATGTCCTTCTTTGCTATACCACTTTTGTCAAGAAAATCTAACACTGCAGTTTCTTTGACTGTCGCTTTTGTCTGTGCGCTGGCTACATCCTTTGCATTTTCTCGTATGATGAAATTGACAGTTGCTAAGTCTGGGGCTGCTGTCACCTCTCCTTTTCCATCAAAACTAATTGTGTTAGAAACAGTAGCTCCTCCTGGAATATTATTATAATTCATTATTTCAGTTATTGTCTTGGTTAAAAAATATAAAGACAAAATTATTCCTAAAACAAAAATTATTTTTATCAATCTCGATTTTTCATCATTTGATGTTCCCATTTTATTACCAACTTTTTCATTATTTAATGTTTCCATATATTTTTCCACACTATCGCGTGATATTTTATTTATTAATACCTAAAAGCTCAACGTCAAAAATTAAAGTAGAATTTGGGGGTATTACTCCTGGAATACCACCAGCTCCATAAGCGTCAGCGGGCGCTAATGTTAAAGTCTTCTTCTCACCGACTTTCATACCTACTATCCCCTTATCCCAACCAGTGATCACTTGCCCGGCACCTAGTTTAAACACAAATGGCTCTACGTGGTTAAACTTTGGATCCACATTTGAATCAAATACAGTACCATCCTGTAAACGACCTGTATAATTCATAGAAACAGAATCTCCTGTCTGCGCAGACAGACCCGTTTTTGCTACATCAGCTCCTTTTGCTACATCTCCTCCTGAAACCACGTTATTAGTGTTATTGCTGTTATTTGCTGCTGACATATTTCCTTTAGTATTATAGCTAATAAAAATCAAAAATCCGACCAAAACCAAACAAATCACTGCTGCTAAAGCTACACTCATTTTTCCTTGATTTTTCATACTATTTTTAAAATTATATTTTTAATAAGTAGATTGTAGCAACAAAAGAGGAGCAAAAGCAAATTCATTTGCTTAGTGTCCGAATGCTGTTGATATATGGTACTCCATCTACACCCAAAAAACTCTAAATCAAATTCACCTCAGTTTCTAGTTTTATACCATATTTATCAAAATAACTCTTTTTTATCATCTCTATAAAATTTACAACTTCTTCCCCTGTTGCTTTTCCATTCGTTACGATTATTAGTGCATGCTTGTCGTGTACTCCCACATTCCCTATCCATTTACCGAGCCATCCCAAGTTTTGCAAAAGCCTACCAGTAGCTACTTTTACAAAATCTTCGCCATCATTAATAGTTTTGTAACTAAGACCACCAACAGGATAAGACTGGAGTTCACTATCTTCTTCTTTCAACTCTTCATATTTCTTTCTACTAACAACAGAGTTCAAAAAAGAGCTTCCAGCATTTGGTATCTTTAGTGGGTCAGGGAGTTTTCTACTTCGAATATTTATCACAGCTTGGTACACGTCTTTAATATAAAAAGGTGGTATAGCTATTTTGTTCATTTCTTCTTTTACAGAATCCCGAGTTATCCCTATTTGATAATAAGAATCTTCTATCTGTGGGTTCTTTAAAAGCTGAAGTCGAACTTTTAAAATTATATATTTATTTTTGAACTCTTTTTTAAAAACACTTTCCCGGTAACCAAACTTACATTCTTCTTTATTAAATTTCTCAATTTTCCCTGTTTCAACATTAAAAGCATCAAGTGATATAAAAACATCAGAAAAACTTTCTCCATAAGCGGCGATATTTTGCACGGGGGCAGCTCCGACAGTCCCTGGTACAAAAGCCAAATTTTCTACCCCACCAAAATTATTGCTTACTGCATACGTCACCAAATCATGCCACACCTCCCCGGCCGCCACTTCAAGTAAAACACTTTCACTATTTTCTTCTATAACTTTTTTGCCAAGCATGGAGACCTTTACAACCACCCCACCAAAATCACCAGTAAATAAAATATTACTACCACTCCCTAAAAAAAACTTTTTATTATTTTTAAATTCTGGCATCAAAAAAAGCTCTTGTAACTCTGATTCTTTTTCTATCTCAACAAAAAATTTAGCCTTCGCCTGAATGCGCAATGTATTTAACTTTGCGAGATTGTAATTGTTAAAGATTTTCATTTTTTATAGAAAAATAGAAATTATCGCGCCGACCCCAACAAGAGAAATCAAGACAAAAGTCACCCAACCAAAAATATTTGTAATCCTTTTGTTTTTAAAATTACCCATAATATTGGGGTCCCCACTCAAGCGAACAATAAAGAAAATCATAAGTGGAGAAACGACACCATTTAAAACTGCAGAATATATAAGCGCCTTGATTGGGTCAAGTCCGACAAAGTTCAAAATAATACCTAAAACCATAGCAACAATAATAACTCCATAAAATGACGTCGCTTGCTTCAATTTTCGATAAAGTCCTGTCTTCCAACCAAATGATTCAGAAATTGCGTATGAGGCCGACCCTGCAAGTACTGGGATAGCCAGAAAACCTGTTCCTAATATGCCCAAAGCAAAAAGAGTAAAAGCAAAATCCCCAGCAAAAGGACGAAGAGCAACCGCTGCATCAGCCGCGGATGCAATATTAGTAATTCCACTTGCATAAAGTGTCGCGGCACATGCTGCAATAATAAAAAACATTATTGCATTAGAAACAAACATTCCAGACCAGACATCAATACGCATATTCTTCATATCTTCCTCAGTATTGTTTGCTTTGCGCATCTCTTCAGTTTTTTCTCCCTTCAAAATTTCCTCCTCAACCTCCTGTGAAGACTGCCAGAAAAATAAATATGGACTGATGGTGGTACCTAACGCCGCGCAAATCAAAATAATTGTGTCTTTAGAAAAAGAAAAATGTGGCACCACCGTGTTTTGAATAACTTCTCCCCAATTTATTTTTACTGAAAAAGCAGAAATGACATAAGCAAACAAAACAAACGTCAAATATTTTAAATATTTTGCATATTCTTTATAAGGAATAAAAATCTGAAGAAATAAAGAAAATACTGCAAAAAGAAAAATTAAAAAAGTAAAATTAAAAGCAGGAAATATCAACTGCGCTCCTTTGGCCATCGCCCCTAGGTCTGCTCCGATATTGAAAACGTTTGCAAAAAGTAAAAGTGCAGTACAAAGATAAAGAATTTTTTTTGAATAATGTCTTTTGATGTTTGCTGCTAAACCTACGCCGGTAGTGAGCCCAATACGTGCGCACATTTCCTGTATTACTGCCATAAGTGGAAAAGAAAAAAGTGAAAGCCAAATAAGACCAAATCCCTGTGAAGCACCCATTTGAGAATATGTAGCAATACCTGATGGGTCATCATCAGCAGCACCTGTAATGAGCCCAGGGCCGAGCTTCTTCCAATAACTGACGGCAGCCTTCATGGGTCTCTTCCCGGCGATATCATGTTCCAACTCATGCCCGACTTCTACACTCTTTTCCAGTATCTCAGCCGGCGCACTAAAAACTTTTTCCAAAATGGTCTTTTTCATTCCCTAAGTATAGTTATAGAGCCATCTTTATGCAATTTTATAACTTTTGATGCTTTGCCAGTAATTTCTCCTCCATCAACATACATATTTACGCTATCACTGAAATATGTTTTTGCTTCTTCTATATTTAGTGCTGGAGACAGACCTTCAGGATTGGCGGAAGGAGCTATGAGCGGCCCTGTTTCTTTTAATAAATTCTGTAACTCCATTTGCGTGGGTATTCGAAACGCTAGAGTCTTTGTACCACGATGTAAGTATGAAAATTTATCATTTGGGCAATCTAAAATGAAACTAGTCGGGGTAGGAAAATTATTGATAACTTTTTTATGCCCTTCGGAAAAATTTATAGCAAATTTCTCAAGTTCAGAAATATCACCAATCAAAACTATACATGGCTTATCTGGTGCCCTTTTTTTTAATTTATATATTCTCTCTACTGTGTCAGTTGTAAGCGCTTGCCCTACTATTCCATACAAAGTATCTGTCGGCATCACGGCCACACCACCATTTTTTAATGTCTTAATTAAATTTTCATCTTCCCAGACATTTTGCTCTGACTGCATAAAATGTATTATAATATAAAAATGATTAAAAAGATTGTAAAATTTTTTGAGAAATTAGAAAATAAAATAAGGATAAGATTGAGTCGCTACCCTATTTTATATGCATTCATAGGGGGCGTCGGTATTGTTTTGTTTTGGCGTGGAGTATGGCATACAGCGGATGATGTCAACATGAGCAGCCTTTTTTCTCTCTTTATAGGAGCTTTTATTATGCTCGTAATAGGAATATTCGTCTCTGAATTTATAGGAAAGAAACTTATTATTTCTGGACTTGTGGGAGAAGAAAAACTCGCAGAAAAAGAAGAAGCAGAAATTGAAACTGAAGAAGCTCAATTAAAAAATTTACAAAATACTCTAGCCAGATTGGAACAAAAACTAGAACATATAGACCAGGACATAGAAGGGAAAAAATAAACTATCGTGGGGGCCTATTCGGTTATGCTCCGAATCCGAGAGCTCCACAAGCTCTAGTGCTACTATTACACCATAAGCCCCATGTATTGCTATTTATATCAAAAAAGTTAAATAAATGCTAGTTATTTATATATATACTTTGTGTGTCTATTGTACCAAGTCCGAACCTATTTTCAAAACAAAAGCTAATCGCAC
>JBAXTS010000030.1:0-3960 GCA_037130055.1 bacterium
ATACCACACAAAGACTTTGAATGCCGACACCAAGAGAGAATATCAAAAAGAAATCCTCACAAACTCTGGCACCGCAAATGCATGAAGGACGGATGCCAAAATGAATTCGAAACTTCCTACTCCCCCGAGAGACCTGAAATAGTTTACTGTGAAAATTGTTACAACCAGGAGGTGTATTAAATTACCCTAATACCGCATCTGCCAACTCTCTATCTATCCAATTAAATCCATCCCAACGTTGATATACTTCCCTTGCAACATAAATTTCTGGCCCTCCCCTCCTTTTAATTCTTACTATCGGAGCATTTTTCCCTTCAAGTAATTCTTTTCTTATTTCTTTTTCATCTAATGCTGAATTAGTCAAAGCCTCCTCTGCAAACTCTAGCAATTGTTGAGCAGAGCATCCCCCACTTAACCTAGTACAGGCTATTACTTTCTTTTTAATATCATAAATATCGTGATGCATTCCACCTTCTTCGTTTTTATTATCTTCTAACACAATTTGTATTTCAAATTGTTTATTCGGTTCTTTTGACCCAAAGCCTCCTTTTATTATTAACCCCTGAAATCCTTTATTTTTTGCTGTCTCTATATGAATTCCTATTTTTTGGGCTTCTTTAATTGATGCTGGTGATAATATATTTTTATTTTCTAATCTTAAATTTACTACTTTATTATTTTTTTTAAAAAATTGATTAATTTCCTTCAAAACAAGAAAAGCATGTATCGGCTCGCTAACAGTTAGTCTAAAAGCAGTAGCATCCTCCATGGCCGCGTGTTCATTGGCCTCAGGCCTGGTGATAAATCGGAGCATGGCCTTCTCGGTTGTTTTTATTCTTGCTTCCATCGTTCCTTCAATTTCTGAATTACTCGAGAGACAAAACTTTTGTCCCATGTATCCTTCTTCTCCCTCTTTAACAAGAGGACCCGCTTCTTCTTTCACAGAAGGAAATGGGGATGTAGTAATTGCTTCTTCAACTTCATTTTTTACTTTTTCCAAATCTAAAACACCCGCCACCAACAATCGATACTCTGCAATTGTTGCTTTTACGAGACGACAATAAATAATTGACTGGTCCAACCCTATTTTTTCTCCTGGTAATTTTGTTTTTCTTAAGAGAGAAAAAATTTCCTCCTTCGAATCAAATCGATTTATTTTTACTTTAGTAGATTGTTTTTCTGGATAATTTAGTGTTTGTCTCAAAAAATCTTTTGCTCTAAAAAATGCATAATTTAATTTAGTATAAAATTCATTGGATTCTCTGGTTGATTTTTCGTCATTAATTAATTCTGGACTAACTTCTAAAACTCTTCTTATCCATTTCAAAAAGTATTCTTCCTCCTCAAGGCTGTTTGGTTCCAAATCCTGCATATCTAACCCTTGCAAATCAAAAACCGTCGGACGTAATTCCGCTCCTTTTACTTCTATTTCACCCGCTCCCTCTAGTAGAGAAACCTGTGCCCTAAATCTTCTTTTTTCTACTTCATCACTGGTCCTATGAAGACCCTGTGGCACTCCTTCTGTTGGCATATTTTAATTATATCCTGTAGTAAAATTTTTAACAAAATTATTTTTATTCTACTTTATTCGGACGAACACCATGCTTTTCATGAAGCTTTGCAACCTCTTCTTCTTCGAGTTCTTCCTTTTTTTCTTTCCCCCTTTCACCCAATGTCCTTAACTCAGCATCCCCTAACATGTTTAAGGACTTCGCCAATTCAGCTAAATGTCCAATAGTATTTTTCGCTGGGTCATCAAGGACTTCCTCCAAAAGAGCATTTAAAATATAGCCCATTCTAGGACCAGGGGTAATGCCTAACTCATTTATCATGTGCCTCCCGTCAATCTTTAACTGCCCTACCGAAATAGGGTCATGTAGAGCCTCTTCTATCATTGCAAAATATTTTCGTAAACGGTAAGGTGCTTCCTTCTTCTTCATGCCCACTCTGTCACACTCACGGACATTCATAAGAGCCCAAATATTTTCTTTTCCGACTTTTGTAATAATTCTTCTCACGGCAGAAAGTGTAATTAATTCTGTATCAGAAAAAAACATATGACTATAAATTAATTTTTCTACAAGATCAATTTCTTTTTTAGAAAATTTTAATCTCTCCATTATTTTTTTTGCCATTCTTGCCCCGACAACTTCATGGCCATAAAAAGTATATTTCTTTTTGGAGGTGAAACCGGCAAGCGATTTAGCATGGTCTGGCCGGGAGAGGGACCCGGAGAACCGAGGACCTGATAAATCGGTTGACGGTTTCACCTCCCCTAATCTCCTGGCCCTGGGCTTCCCTATATCGTGCATTAGTGCTGCTAGCCTTGTTTCTAAAGGCCAATTCTTGTCTGCTGCATGTTGCAATGCATGAAGTAAATGATTCCAAACATCATAAATATGTTCTCCCGATTGCTCACAACCTATTCCCTCCTCGAGTTCAGGAACAATATATTTTAACAAATTGAATTTTTGCAACATTACAATTCCACTCGCAGAATTTTCTGACATAATTATTTTTACAAACTCATCACGAATTCTTTCTTCTGAAATTTCTTTTATGAGTTCAGAATTTTTAAAAACACTTTCTGTTGCCTCATGTGACAAAGAAAAATTCAACTGACATGCAAATCGAACTGCACGCAACATTCGAAGTGCGTCCTCGGTAAATCTATCATCTGGGTTCCCTACCGCTTTTAATGTTTTCTCTTTGATGTCCTTTAGACCATCATACATGTCCGTTAGAATTAAATCCTCACCGACATGTCTAAGAGCCATTGCATTGACTGTAAAATCGCGTCTTTTAAGGTCGTCCTCGAGCTTATCACTAAACCTTACCTCATCAGGATGTCTAAAATCGCTATATTTTGTCTCAATTCTAAATGGAGTAACCTCGATAATCATGTTTTCGAGTGTTTCATGAGTAACATTATCTTCAGATGTTACATGTGAAACATCACTATCCTGTGTTTCACGTGCAACAACGACACCAACAGTACCAAATGTATTTTCATATACAGTTTTCTCGAAAAGACCAATAATTTGCTCAGGTTTAGCAGTTGTTGTAATGTCCCAATCCTTTGGTTCTCTAGACATTAATAGGTCACGAACGCATCCTCCTACCAGGTATGCCTCAAAACCAGCTTTCTCAAGCGTGTCAGTTACATGTGAAACCTCCTTGGGTATCTTTTGTATTAAATTGTTTAGATTTTGTTCCACTTTACTTTTGTGCACTCGGCAAGATTCGAACTTGCAATGCTAGTTCCGAAGACTAGAGTGATATCCGTTTCACCACGAGTGCTTATTTAATTAATAATTTCTATCTTGGCATTTTTACCTTTTAACCACTTGAATTCCTTCGCTGTTTTCCTACGATGGCAATTGGCGCACCGAACATCACATTTTCCAATCTCTTGTTTAATCTTTTCTAGAGAAAATCGACCTCTAATTAAAGACGAAACTGCCCTAAATTTAGCTATTTCTCCTCGGTGGTCAAACTCAAGAACAACAGGGTCAGATTCTCCACAATCAATACATGGATTGACTAGAAAGTACTCTCGTACATAGTTTATAACTTCCTGACGCAATAATATATTACGCTTTTGAACCTTTTCTAAGTAATATCCTCTATTTCTATTATAGTGATTTTTTACTGATAGTCTAGTACAATTTTTACACTGATATTGAAGAATACCTAAATTTTTAAACTTAAAATTAAACTCGCTTTCTGTTTTTTCCTTGCTACACTTACTGCATTTCCTCATATATAGATAATATCATAAATAAATTTGAATCACAACAAAAATCCGAAGCTAATCATTTTTTAGGTTTTAAAAAAGTTTGCATTTATATTATCAAAATACTATAATAAAAAGTGTTTTTTAGTTTTTTAAAAAAATTAATTTAGCGGTCATGGTTTAGTGGTAGAACACGTCCTTGCCAAGGATGAGACGAGAGTTCG
>JBAXTS010000031.1:0-3926 GCA_037130055.1 bacterium
GCATATATGTTTTCAACCCCAACTGCAATGCCAACTATTCCGAATACAGATTTTATGTTCGGGGTGGGTACGATACCAACAACTGCTGGACAACTAACTGCGCCTTCTACCTTTGGAGTTGATGCTAGTAGATAAAAAATAAAATATTAAAATATTATGAAAAATTTCAGTAAATATTTTATAATTTTATTATTAGCTGTCGTTTTAATTGCTCCATCTTTATCTTCCGCTTCCTTCGACACCAGCTTGAAATATGGTTCTAGTGGGTCTGCTGTCATCGAACTTCAAAATTTCTTGAAAGATCAAGGATTATTTTCTGGCAAAGTAGATGGTAAATTTGGTTTGATTACCAAAAAAGCAGTTATTGCTTTTCAATTAGCAAATAAATTAAAAGGAGACGGTTCATTTGGTGTTCTTTCTAGAAAGGTTGCGAGTACTTTGAGTCTAAATTCTAATACTAGTAATTTTTCACTTACTAGTGATGCTGGAGTTAACGGCGGAATTTTGCCTACTGAATATACTTGTGATGGTACTGGAATGTCACCTCAATTATCTTGGTCAAGTGTACCAGCTGGAACTAAAGAATTTGCTGTAGTGATGTCTACAATTCCTGTTGATGGAAGTACTAAATGGGGTTGGGTGTTGTATGATATTCCATCAACTACGACTAGTCTAGAAAAAAATAACTCGGTTGTTGGTATTTCTGGGGTCGGTAGTCATGGTTCTACTTTGGGATATCAATCACCTTGTTCTCAAGGACCAGGTGATAAAGTTTATACTTTTTCTGTTTACGCATTGTCTGATTCTCCAAAATTATCAGTTCCATCTAATCAAGTTACAGGAGATATTTTGCTTAAAGCGATTTCTTCTATTACTCTTGGAAAAGCAAGTCTAAATTTAAATCATGCTCGATCAACCACAACAACAGAAAGTTCAAAGAGTAGTAGTTTTTCGTTTGCGGTTGAAGCTGATCCTCACATGGATGAACAATCAGATGCAAATGTATATAAACAAACACTTCTAAATATAGTTAGCGCTAAGCCATCATTTCTAATTGATCTTGGGGATATATTTATGGTAGATAAGTTAGCAGATAAAAGCGCAACAAACATAAACGATAGATATGTTTTAATGAAGAGCTATTATGATTTACTTGGGTCAATTCCACTATATTTTGCGATGGGTAACCATGATGGAGAAGTGGGTTGGGATAAATTATTTACCAAGAGTTATAGAGAGCAATATTTTTCAACTCAAACATACGATAAAAATTATTATTCATTTGAAAAAAATGATTCTTTATTTATTGTTCTTGATCCATATACTTATACGATCATAAAACCAACTACTGATGGCTGGGGTTGGACGTTGGGCAAAACTCAATACGATTGGTTGAAAACGACATTAGAAAAAAGTACAGCTTCTCATAAATTTGTATTTATCCATCAATTAGTTGGTGGAGACAATCAAGGACGTGGTGGAATTGAATTTGCTAAGCTTTATGAATGGGGTGGAAATAATCTTGATGGAAGTTATGGATTTGATACTAACCGTGTCGGTTGGGGCAAGTCGATTCATCAATTATTGGTAGACAATAAAGTTGACATAGTTTTTAAAGGGCACGATCATTTTTATGCTAAACAAGAATTGGATGGGGTCATCTATCAAACAGTTCCACAGCCGAGTCATCATGGAGACAAAATTGACACAGCGAAAGAATACGGGTATTTAAATGGAGAAATTTTGGGTGGTTCAGGGTATCTGAATGTTTCTGTCTCAATCTCTGGAGTAACTGTAAAATTTATTAAAGCGAATAGTACCCAGGAAGTAGTTAGTTCTTACAGCTTTTAGTAATTGAAAATGGTCGAAATTATAATTAATAAAATTAGAAAAATAATATGATAAAAAAAATAATGGTAGGAGTTTTAGTATTTTCTTCATTAATGATTGGATCAGTAGTATTTGCACAAACAACAAATACAAAACAACAAGCAAACCAAGCGACATTGATAGCTTGCGTTGCTCCTGCTGTGGCCACTAGAGAGGCTACAATCCAATCTGCGTTTAGTGTTTTTTCTGCTTCGATGACTTCTGCTCTTACAAAAAGAACATCTGATCTAGCAGCAGCTTGGGCATTGACTGACAAGATAGCAAGAAACACTGCTATTAAAACTGCAGATTCAGCATTTAAGGTATCAGCCAGTGCTGCAAAGCAAACATATAATGCTGCGAGATTGACCTCTAGACAACAATTTACAACCAGCAGAAAAGCTTGTGGTGCTCCGGCGGTAGTAGAAAATACTAGTGCAGATGCTATATAGCAAATCTTGTATTCAAATTTTTAAACAAAAACCCAGATAGTGGGCTTTTTGTTTTCTAAAAATATTTATTTTAATTTAGCATATTTGTTATAATCAGTATATGTCCAATATAACAACCACAAACCAAGAAACAGTCCCTGTTGAAAATGAAAACGTTGAGATGGGTATTATAAATTCTTCTAGCCCATTACCTATAAACACAACGGGTTCTGAACCCTCCAATACACCCCCTGAAGCCCCAGAATCCCCTAAAAACGTAGATATACCCGTTTCCCTCAATAATGCTAACCCAAAAAATACCCCTGTTTTGACCGAAAACCCCGAAGTAGCAAAGCCTGCCGAAAGCGGTAGCGTTGAGGCGGAAAACCAAAAACTTGAAACAATTTCTGAACCTGTGAATACTGAACCCGTTTCTGTTCCAGCTTCCGGCGAAGCCGGAACGGGTCAAATACCGGTAAATGACCCGTTCGGTAAAAGCAAACAGAAAGATCTTTGGAAAAGATTCTTGGATAAAGTGCAAATCGGAAAAAGAAAGAAGCTAGAAAAAATCATGACGTTGTTTTTGAAAAATTCTAAAGTTACCAACGACGAAGTAGAAAAATTCTTGCGCGTGTCGGATAAGACAGCGGAAAGATACTTAAACATCTTGGAAAAGGAAAACAGAATAAAACAAGTTGGGAAAACTGGACACGCGATATTTTATTCTAAAATATAAAAAAATGGATGAAGAAATTAAAAATGAAAATACGGAAGAATAGGATGAATAAATTTCTGAGTTCATGGAAAATTATGAACTAGAAAAAGATGAAGCTGAACATGTAAAAGAAATTATGGACACGGAAGGATTGGACGAAGAAGAAGCGGTTGAGCTGAAAGATGATTTGTAAATTCTAGGGAGTGAGTTTGTGTGTACGCACGGGCGGGATAGCTCGCGTGTAATCACGCGAGCTGGGGCAAGCACACGTATTTCCGCCTCGGGCATTTCCGCTAGGGTGTCCACGGCTAAAGGACGAGTGCCTGTCCCGAATTGAAATGAGTTCTCGAAAGCGAAAGCTACACACTAAACATAGTATTGAAAAACGTAGAGTGGGGATGGCGAGGGCAGACTCCTCGTAATCGAGGAGAGCCCGACCCGGGGAGAGGAAACTTCCTCTCCCCAAGAAGTGCGGGCAAATTCCGAACGGCTCATTTCCCCGGTATTTGAGCCGTTCGGCTATTTGCTTGCCCGCTCCTGCAATCTAGGCACTCGTAGCCCTAGCGGAAATGCCCGAGGCGGATGCCGAGGGGTGATGTCAAAAAACTTTGCGTTACCACAGAAAAACAAACATGGTATAATGCCCGAGACAATGTTTTATGTTTTGATTTTGAATTTCTCCTGCGGGCAGAATTTGAAATCTCGCCAAAAGACACAGTCGAGGAAAATGAAATCCTAATCCCCAAAATTTTGTTTCCATTTTCCGAGTCCGCATTTGAGTCATAAAAATTATCACATTAATAGAGCGTAGTTTAAATATTAAAATTAAGAAAAACGTCGAGCGTGAGATTAACTTTAATCATTTGGATTTAGTTCGAAATAGTTTCGAACTTTGTCCAACATACACCGCA
>JBAXTS010000032.1:0-3654 GCA_037130055.1 bacterium
TAATCATTTGGATTTAGTTCGAAATAGTTTCGAACTTTGTCCAACATACACCGCAGGTGCTGATATGCTTATGCATATCAGCGAGGATTCGAACGACGGAGTATAAAATTTTTAGAAGAAAATTTTACGAGTCGGTGCCCAGACAAATTTTTTGTGACGACAAAAAATTTAGTCGCGGGAGAAATTCCGTCCGGCTCCGCTAAGTTTTGAAAAAGGGCTACATTGGCAGCAACGATCTTTTAAAAAATTATTTATTAAGTTCTTTTTCTGCCCTATTGGCGAGGTCAATAATGAGTGCTATTTGTGTTGTAGTAAGTGTTCTTGGTTTTGTATCTTTGACACAAAAAACACCGATAGGTTGGTGTGTTTTGTAATCAAGAAGAGCAACCCCCGCATAAAATCTTATGAAAGGAAAACCAGTAACCGTTGGGTTGTCTAAAAAACGCTTATCTTCTAAGGTGTCTTCAATAATAAAAATATTTGTTGCAAGCAAAGCATGCCCACAAAATGAGGATGTTCTATCACCCACATTTTTATCTAAACCAATGCATGACTTAAACCATTCCCGACTAGAATCTAAAATTGAAACCATAGACATGGGAACATGTAGTTTTTCTACCGCCTCCCTGGTCAAAACATCAAACCGTTCTTCCGGTTCGGTATCTAAAATAGCCATCCGATGCACAACTTCTAGTCTTTTATTTTCATCATCTGGAATAGGTGCATTTTGCATACTTTAATTATATATCTCTCAATATACAAGTCAACTTATTAAACCATCTAGTAATACAGTTTTAACTTCACACTACCTGCCTTTTTTTAAATGGAGTTTTTATGTTATAATTATAAAATATTAATAAACTAACTAATAAATTTTATGAAAAAAGGATACAAAGACAATATAGAGAAGTTAACATTAGAAAATAATAATTTTCGAAAGGTTCTGTACACTGGGGCACACAGTCAGCTTGTATTGATGTCGCTACTGCCTGGAGAGGAGATAGGTATGGAAGTTCATGGAGAGAATGATCAGTTTTTTAGATTTGAGAAAGGACAAGGGAAAGTGATAATTGATGGAAACGAATATAGTGTGAGCGATGGCGACGCCGTCATCGTGCCGACTGGCGCAGAACACAATGTGATAAATATTTCTCAAACTGATAGTCTGAAATTATATACAATTTATTCTCCAGCACATCACAAAGATGGTGTTGTTCGTGCCACAAAAGTTGAAGCAGAGGCCGATAGCCCAGAGTTCGACGGAGTTACTACTGAATAATTTTCGTGTTATATTCTACTTATGACTTTATTTGATAAATTTAAGCAAAAAACTTGGGACTTTATATATAGTTTTTTCTTGCCTACTAGAAGATTTTTTCTAAAAACTGGTCTTATTTGGCATAAAAAGGGAAGACAAAAATATCATGTTGGATGGCTTGCTCCAGAGAAAAATCTTATTGGTTTAAAAAAACATTTACATGAGAAATGGGGTTTTGGAAATCATTTTATTGCATGGGTGGATGAAGATCAAGTCTTGAGCTGGAGAAAATTAACAGATTTTGAGGACCAATATCATTTAAGAGTTTATAGTGATGGTGAGATATGTGGGCATTATGAGTTTACTCCGGAAGCGCACCCACTAGAACATATGGAGGAAAAAGGAGAGAGAGAAGCCAGAGAAGATTTTATCAAATTCCTGGGTGAATTCGTTGTAGAGAAAAAGTTCATTTCACATCTTGTTGTGGACCCAGATGCTTTTGATCCGAAATCAGAAGTTTGCATAGAGACTATAAATCAAAATTAACACAGTTAATCTATTTTTGATTCTGGCAGTACCAAATCCCAGAGTTTCCCTGCTACGTTGTTTGGTTTTCCAAACATTACATAATGATGTAAGTCAATAAATGGAAGGCTATTGCATTCGATTATTCCGCAATGTTGCTCTTCCTTCCATGATTTTGTGATGTCTTCAATTATAAAATCAACACCGATTAAGGGGTCTTTTAGAAATTTTCCCACATGTTCTAACATTTCAACATTATCAGGGTGAACAATATCTGTTACCTCTGTGGTGGTTCCTCCACAGCCTCTGCTGGTCTTCTGGGAGAAAGTTACGATGCGACCCTTTTCTGGAATGTCGTCCATTTTTATATTTTCTCTTAATAATTCTATTTCTGTTTCTTTGTCAACTATTATTTTGTGGAAAATGGGCCCACTGCGTTCTGCTCTTTTGTTTTCTTCATTCATAAGTTCTCTCAAAGTATGTATTCCATCACCTAGAACTTCTGGCTGGTCTCGTTTTACTACACCAGCCAACTTTTCACCTATTAATGTTCCCCTGAAAAGGTATCCACGAAGTTCTTCCTCTATTATCACTAGTGGAGAAAGTTTTTTAGCTTTTTTGAAACCCACAATTAAACCTTCCGGTGTATTTATATGAATCATTGTATGGCGACTTCTAGAACCCAAATTTGGTTTTGTTATTACTGGTTTTGTGATGCCATCAAATATTTTTAAGGCCGTCTTTTTAGTAAAAGCTACACCACCCCTCGCTACAGGCAAGCCTTCTTTCATGAACTTTATTTTCATTATGCCTTTGTTATCCATCCATTTGAGAGACTCAGATTCTTTGAATCCAGGGCGAGGTAGGCCATCGAAGATTATTGTTTTTCTTTTGTACTCAGCCACGAAACCATCCTTAATAGGGCCTAGGTGGAACTCTCTCATTTTTATTCCACGCCTGCTTGCTTCATCCCAAAAGCATTTTGTACGGTAAGTGTCATCTTTGTCAGGTTTCTCGGTAAAATATCCAAGTTTTAAAGCTATCATCAGTTTAAAAAATGGAAGAGATATTCTATCAGAGATGGCTTCTGCTGTGCTCTTAAAAATCATTTCCATGATGTCAAAAAACGGCTGGTCTAGCCAACCTAGGACGACAGAGGTATATGCGACAAAGTGGCTTTCTTGAGCTGGTTCACAATCTTTACAATGTTTCATTTTTTTTAGAAAATAATTTCCAATCTTTTTTGAATGCAAGTTTGCAGATCTCAAAGATTGCGAACGTTATAAAATATGCTGATAAGACGTCTATAGAATAATGTATATGACCCAAAAGCACAACTGTTCCGAATAGAATAGAAAAACCAAGAAAAATTATTCTAAGAATTTTATTTTCCCAAAACATTAAAGCTAGAAGAAAAGGCAAGCCTGTGTGGCCAGAGAAAAAGAGGTCGTTTCCAGAAAAAATTCCACTGAATGCTGTTTTGTTAAAGAAAGGTGAGTCTATGATTATATGGGAAGGAAAGGCACTAATATGAGTTAGAGAAACAAAAACAGATCTTATTAAAGTAAAAAGAGCGACACTTTTCATTATAAAAGGTAAAAGGTTAATTGAGCGGAACCCTACAAATACACCTATAAAAAGTAGTAACACTGACCCATAAACAAAAACACCACCGACATCATAGACTCTTATGTTGCTTAATATCAAGTCAGCTACGGGTGTGCTAGGTAGGCCGTTTACATAACCACTTACAAAAAATTGCACAACAAGACTTGTGCCCAACAAAATCAAACCACTAAAGAAGGACGCGAGAAAGCTCTTGTCTGTAAAATAAGTTTTATACGATTGCATGGGTTTTATTATAACAAATA
>JBAXTS010000033.1:0-2829 GCA_037130055.1 bacterium
ATTAAGGAATCAAAGTTAATATATCGTTCGTTGTATTATCTTCCTTCTTAATTTTTGTACTTCGTGTTAATTCTATAAAATCCCTTTGGTCTGTTGTTTTGCAAAATATACCAAAATCGTGTTTGAATTTTACGCATTCGGGAAAAAGTTGCACCAAACTAAAATTCGTATTGTTTTCTTCCGAGACTATCAAAAATATACAAAGTGCTTTCGGTTTCAGTTGTTGAATATAAGTTGCAACTTTTTCATGTTCAAAAATTTCTTTTCGTCTGACAAAAGCGATGAGTGTCATTCCTGAATAATCTTTTGTACCCAATTTCCTTTCTATAGACTTTTCGATACTTTCGTTATCGTGTTCGCTGATTTCAAAAACTTCAACATAGAGCATGGACATGCTCTGCCCTAAACCGCCTTCGTGCGGTACAAAATTCATCGCCAGAACATCTGGCGGATCATTTTGTGGTATTTGTATCCACCATTCCGCAGGTTTCAGTTTAGAGTGGCAAATCATGGCTACCGCACAAATCCAAGCTTCTTTTGCCCTTTTGATTTTTCCCTTGTCTCGTGTTGCTACCGTTCTTGCTAGTTCACTTATGACATAACAAGGAGAAAACCAAATATTTTCAGCCCAAGGTTTTATTGCCATACATACGACTAAGTAAATCTTAGTTTTAGTTTATGAAAGAAGCCGACATATTTTTTCAAAACATCTACATCTTTTTTAAGTAGAAAATCTTGTCTTGCTAATTCCTCGTTAGCCGATTTTAATTGCGTCTCATATTTCTGCATAGTTTCTATATTTCCAGCAGTATAAGTTTTAAGATTTTCTACAAACTTCAAAAAATTTTCCAAGCTCATTTCATTTTTTCTAATAACAGAGTGAAAATTATCAGTATGCCCGGGTTGATGATAGGCACTGATTTTTTGTCCGTCTTCTGGGGAAATTTTTTGATGTAGATTTTTGTCTAAATATTCAAGATACTTTTCAAAATAGAAAGATAATTTTTTAGTTTTGCCTAATTGCTTCTTAAATTGCCTTAATTTTTTAACAAGTTTCTTTTTCGCAGACTTTTGCTTGTTCAAAACACCTTCAATTTTATTGAAAGCAAAATTAAAATTATCATCTGACAAATAACCGTATGTTGTAGTTTCTGTATGCGTGGTAGTTGTGCTAGAAAAAATTCCACTATCTGTAAAAGTGTTTGTCTTGATAACTTTTCTTCCAGTTTTCATAATCTTGGCGAAGCCAAGAAGCATAGCGGTTAGATCGGTATAAAATTCATTCTCTTTTTCTTTGTGCCACATTGAATAAAGAACAATATGTGAAAGTTCGTGAGACATTACGCTAATTAGTGTTGCGGGATTTTCCGCGCAATTTTCACTAAGTCGGACATTTATAGGAAAATTAACCATACTCGGTGTCCCGTAAAAAGGTAGATTTGAGGGAATAGAAACTTGCGCGGTAATCCCTCCAACTCCGCGATTATGTCGGTCTGTTTTTACGAGGTGCGTACTTGAAAAACCGTCAGTGGAGCTGGGTCGGTATCCTTTTGGAACATAAGAAATATTTACCTCAATCGGCAATCCCAAATACAGAGCGATTCCCTTGATAGCTTCTTTAACTTTTTTAGAACCGATAAGAGTAATTAGTTTTTCGTGGTCTACAAATTCCTTCGTTCCCAAAGTAGGAAGAAGTTCGTTGAGGGCCTTTTCAATGTAATCATTTTTGACTTCGTCCATAAAGAATATTTACTTGATTATTGAAGTGCATTTTGAAGTTCAGCTTGAGTAGTTTTAATTTCATTTTCAATAGTTCCCAATTCATCAGCTAACTGTGTCCACTTAGTTATTTGTGCTTCGGTTGGATTTTCCCAATCAATTGTCAATCCAAATGTGGCAAGTTCCGTCAATTTTTTATTATCACGATCTCGCACATCTATCGCTCTTGCATAAATATCAGCTACTTGTTTATCTTTCTCGCCAGTAAAAAGAGCAGTACTTTGTTGAGAAAAGTTTTTCATCTCGTCTATTTTTGGTTGTAATGCTTGGGTAGCAGTTAATAGATTTTTTAATGCCCCGTGCATTTTAGAAAATTCCTTATTTGTTATGACATCTAGGAATGATTGAGTGGCAACTTTGACACCATCGCTTTCGGTAGAAAATTCTTTATTTTTTTCAAGTAATGTGTTGATAAAGGAAGTTTGCTCGGGACTTATTTTTGTGGGAGAAGATTTTGATACAGACATTACAACAGAGCCAATCATCATCAAAAATATAATTCCAAAAATGATGTTTACAATCATTTTTGTTTTCTTATTTTCTGGTCTTTCAACTTTTCCTCTTCGTCTTATTAAATCAATAATCCAGAGTGTTAGAAAATAAAGTACACCCGTATCTAAAATAATGCGGATACCAGTTGTAAAAAATGCCATACCAGCCGAAAGGGAGTGTGGCTTAATTCCTTGTTCGTAGGTATTATAAATTCCACCCAATAGCATAAAAACTAACAACCATTTTCCGTAACTGTATCCCTTTGTGGAGACACGAAAACTTTTTTCTTCGGGTTTATTTTCTAAATCTTTTGAATCCATAATCTTAAGTTTAGTTTATAAGTTTCTGGTTAGCAAAAAGCTCCTAGCCAGACAGTAGCCTTACGGCTACCCACACCCCTTTCGAGATGCGGCCCAACAAGAGCAACTCTGACTAGGAGTTCTTTACTCTTGTTGGGACTTACGACCATGCCAAATAGTAATTAAATACAACTTGGTTTAGGTCTACAACTATTAAATTGTATTTTCAGTTTAGCATTTTGGATTGATTTTATCCATA
>JBAXTS010000034.1:0-2092 GCA_037130055.1 bacterium
CTCCAGATGTTCCCTCTTTGAGGAAAGAGGGGGGACCACGAAGTGGTGGGAGATTTTCCGAAGCTAATCGCTAAACGACTCTGCTGACCTATCATTGCACGACTCAATGGAAACACAAAAAATATTTCTGACTTACCGTTCACGCAAGAAATGTTTACTGCGTTTTTGACTTCCACATTACCGGACAGCCAGTTGAAACTCGTCATGGATGACATGTTGGCAACAGGGAAGGATCCACAAGTAATTATCAAAGAAAAATGATTTGATGCTCCAGCATTGGATGAAAAAGAAATAGAAAAGATCATAGCCAAAGTCTTGGCAGATAATGCAGAAATCGTAGATCAATATAAAAATGGAAAAACCACAACCATGGCATTTTTCGTAGGGCAAGTCATGAAAGCTAGCGGAGGAAAGATCAATCCTCAAGTAGCTCAGCAAATGATACAAAAGAAATTGAGTGAGTAATATATAGGATTTTTTTCAATAACGAGCGAAGCCAGGTACATCATATTATAAACGAAAGAATATCTTTCATATAATATACCTGGCTTCTATAAATAGTTTTTTCTTGCTACCGCAGATGTTACTCTACAGCAGCAACCACCACCTCTGGCGTTGGTGGAGGCGGGTTTTTGATGATACACCTTCCGGTGCCATTTGGTTTATTACAGGACCCACCAGCTACGGCTTTGAAATTACAGCACTCTCCATTACCAGTGCCTTTACAATGAGCAACTGACTTTGATGGTTTTCTGTGTTTTTTTGAAGTCTTTGGTCCCTCGATCTTCGATCTTGGGCCTGGATTTGAATTTGATGTTACCATAGTTTAACAAAGTTTGGTTTGTTGGATTAAAATTTGAAAACCGACACCTGAGAGGTTATAATAGATTAAACCTTTATTCTCTCAGCATCTATCATGAAACACCTCTCAGAAAGCGAAAAAGACCAAATTGAGATTTTATTAAACAAAGGATATTCTAAAAGAGCCATCTCCAGAGTATTACAAAGGAATCCAGATTCAATTTGTGAAGAAATAAAAAGAAATAGTGTAAAATGAAAATACATTGCAAAAAAAGCTATTCACAAAGCTTATGTTAGAAGACTTTATTGTAAGAAACAATTAAAGAAAATTAGAATTAATGATGATTTAGAAAACTTTGTTCGTGAGAAAATTAAAGATGATCGAAGCCCCGAAATAGTGGCTTATGTATGGGATTCTTTGCATAAAGAATGACCTCATATTAGTGCTCCTACAATACGTAAATATATAAATTCACATTTTTGATACTGATTAGACGAACATCTTTATTCAAACAGGCACCATAGAAAAAGAAGATATAGAAAGACAAAAAGGGAAATTATAAAAAACAGAGTTTTTATTTCTTATAGACCAGAGATAATAGGAAAATTAGTAGAATTTGGGCATTATGAATGTGACTTAATCGTAGGTCCAATCTGATCTAAAGAGTGTCTTGTTGTGCTTATAGAAAAGATGACTAGATTTAAACTTGCAATAAAAGTTACAAGTAAAAGTCCAAAAATAGTTACCGAAGTTTTGAAATATTATGTGAGACGTCTATGAATAAAAAGTATCACATTTGATAATTGAGTCGAGTTTCAAGGACATCTAGAATTATGAGTTCCAACCTACTTTTGCAATCCTCATCATCCTCGAGAAAAATGACAAGTTGAACGTTGAAATAGAGATATAAGAAGATATTTCCCAAAAGGAACAAACTTCAAAAATGTAACTCAAAAAGAAATTGATATTATCGTAAAAAAGATTAATAATAGACCAATGAAGTGCCTAGATTATCAATCTTCTGTAGATATGTTTAAAAAATATTTTTCTCAGGTGTCGGTTTTGACCCTTTAATGTACCGTGAAAATTCCCCCATGAGATTATATATTTATCATCAGAAGTCAAGCTGCATTACCTACAAACAAAAAGTAGCTGCCTGACATCTCTTCTTTGTGAAAAGATAAATGTTTTTATTTTGTTTTATTTTTTTACCCCCACCTAACCTCCCCCTAAAATATGGGGAGGAATTTTTGAGAGAAAATTTTGTGTTAAGGCGCCCCTCTATTTTAG
>JBAXTS010000035.1:0-2063 GCA_037130055.1 bacterium
GATATGAGTTAAATTAAGCACAAAACACTAGATTGTGAAGAAATATAAAAAGTAATACAATAAAGGTATTATCAACCAATTCAAACATTAATTAATAAATATATGTCAGAAAAATTAGGAGGTATTGTATCGCAACCTGAACAAGAGAAAAGTTTAGAGATAAAAAAGCTAAGTATTTTACGAGAAATTCCAGAATTTTCTGGTCATTCAATGGATTCATCGCACGGGTCAATAGAAAGCACAAAGGGATTAGTGGTGCGTGTTGAGTTTAATAGACCTGTTCGTTTTGGAGAACATCATGGTAATGAGTGGGAGATTATGGTATTGCTCGCGCAATATGTAACTGAGTATACAAAATACACTCAACACGGAGGACAAGCTTCATGGGAAATTACTGATGTAAAGGCAATAGAGAGTTCTGGTGCACATTCTGCAACTTTTAGAATTGTAGCTCCTTCAGAAAAAGATGAAGATTTTATTCGTGAGGAACTTGAGAAAAAAATGATAAATGATAAGGGGGAGTTATTAATGCAACATTAAACCTATGTCAGAAAAGACATTTGGAGATAATATTGAAAATTCAAGAAATGCAACAAAAATAACCTTAAATAAGGTTTCTTCGTGGGAAGAATTAAATGCTGCAACCACAGAAGAGGGAAATAAAAAATTCAACGAAAAAACCAGAGAATTATGGAGAGATTTTGTGGTTTCTGGGACACTCCAATTTGATCCAAAAGAAGGAAGGCAAGTTTTACGTCCATTTACGGATTTGGATGGAAAATCAGCTATTGGTATATTGGATGCATCAGGAATAGACACAAGTAATTTGGAATATATAAGACCGGGGGAATTTTTAGAGGGTGCGATAAATTTGGATACTGGCGATAAGTTCGGTGTCGTTTATGAAGAACCCACATATACAGCATTTTTTGATCATCATGCTCCAGGAACGAAAGAAGTTACTTCTACTGCGGAAATTGTATATAAAACAATGGTTGATTTAGGAATGCTAGAAAAATCAGAAGCGATGGATCGTCTTGTAAAATTTGTAACTGACATAGACAATAGAAGATTACCGGCATCAGAGTTTTTAAAGAGCGGTAAAACAGTACTTGGCGTTCAGAGAGATCTTAATTTTAAAAAAATGTTGGAATATTTTAAAGACCATGAATCTCCAACTGATGAACTGACGCCAGAAGAATTTGAAAAATATGGATTGCGAGAATCTGCTGAAAGGCAACAGAAAATTGTAGATGAATCAATGGCGGCGCTTGAGAGAATGGAAAAAGAAGGGAAAGTCGTTCAAACTAAATACGGGAGTATTGTAATTAATGAAAATAACGAATTAAAAACGGGGTCATCTGCCGCTTACATCATACACGATGGGATAATTAATTTTACGTCAGGAAAAAGTTTTGCCGTAACACTTAAAGAAAAAGATTTTGACGAACAAGAATTGAGACAAAGATTAGGTGATAAATTTCAAGGCAAAATCATTCGTGGCAAAATGTGGATTTACAACGATAAAGAGCCTTTAATGGTCACGTTAGATAATATAATCAACGCTCTAGAACCCGAAAGAACAGAAAATCAAAATAAGCTTAAGCTCAAGCTTTATCACGGGACACTCAAAGAGTTTAACATTGAAAATCTAAAACCTAACAGTGATTCTGATGTGCTTGATCAAGCGTTGGGTGTACACTATTCTGTGGATAGATCCATTGCTAAATGGTTTGGTGGTGAAAATTCTGGAAAAGGAAAAATTATTGAGAATAATCTAGAGCTAGACCCTAATGAGATACTGGATGTACCAGACGACAAGAGTAAGTATGATGCAGACAATATTAAACAACTAGTAATTAAGACACTCGGGATTAAACACGATACACCACCGCAAGAAATAGCTATACGTTTTCGTGAATGGGCAAAAAAACATGGTATAAAAGCTTTGCGATATCAGAATACACAAAACGAAGAAATATATGATGCGGATGATTGTACCTGTTACATATTATTGGATTAGCAATCAAAAAAGCTCGACTCTTTTCGCTAAAAAAATCAGA
>JBAXTS010000036.1:0-1991 GCA_037130055.1 bacterium
GTAAAAAGCCCTACCATATATATAAAAATTCTGATAGAATATCGATATGGAAAAAGTGAATTTTAACCCCGAAAATGAAATACCGCAAGACCTAAAACGGTTTTACAGCCAAGACCCGTATGAAGTTTTAGGGGTGCCAAGCAATGCAACTAGTGAGGAGATTAAACAAGCGTATAGAAAAGTTCAAAGAAAATTCCACCCTGATGTTAGCAAAGACCCTCGTGCCGGAGAAATATCTCAAAATATAAATGTTGCCTATAGTGTCTTGACTAATAGGGGTGGTGATTTAGGTGTAAGTTCATCTCAATCAGCAAATCCTTTTTGGTCAGAGAAACCTAATCCTACGCCTCCAGTTGAACACATCGACCTTATTGTAGCTGAAAGAAAAAATTATTATTATGGAAAATATTTGAACGGGAAAAGAATTGAGACGATAGAAGATGAAATTCTTTGGGAATTGAGGGAAGGATTTTTGCAGTTTAGAAGTTTCTTAGAAGGAAGATCTAAACAATGGAATATAAAAGAGGAACAGATAAAGGAAGTGATTAAGAGCGAAAGAGGTCAACAAATTACCAAAGATATGTTTATGTCAGAATTTTGGAATTATCTTTCTAAACTTAGTGCTAGTGGTGGAGAAAATTATTTAAGAACCGTAGAACAATGGGCGGGGTTGGGTGTAGATATAAGCGATTTTATTAATCTCCCAGAAGTTGTAAAAGAGTTAGAATCTCACTCACAGATTCAAATGAAATACAAAACTAAAGAATTTAATGCTTATGTCCAATCCTGGATGAAAGCTGGTTGGAAACCTAGTGTGGAAATAATGAGTGCACTAGAAAAAGCTTGAAATATTTTTTAGTGCTTCCCATCATAAATCATAAATTTGTTTTGTGTGGGATTTCCTTTTTCGGGATGGGCGATTGTGCTTCGGGCAGGTTGATTTGTATGTAATATTATACTACAATCAAACTATTATGGGAATGGAAAATGTGCCACAAATTAATACTGAGGTAGAAGAATTTGAATCTAATGATAGCAAACTCAACCCAGACGAAGCTCTATCTAGGGAAAAAAGTATTTTGGACAGATTCAAGGGGAAAGCTAAAAGTGTAGCCAGAATTATGCTTTTGGTTTCTGCACTGTCTGCTGGTGGGGGTGTAGTCAATGAGGTTTATGCTCAAGAAAATAAACCAAGCACTAATACAGAGCAGATTCAGAAAGGAATAGATAAAGAGATCATTAAAGAGTTTACTTTTAAACAAAAAGTATATGAGGGAGGAAAGTTGGTAGAAGGGAAAGAAGGACATGAATTCAAAATTGAATTTAAGGGAGAAGTGGAAAAAACACTAAAAGACCAGAATGTAATTTTCGACGATAAAAAAGGAGAATTTTATTTAGTGAATGATAAAGAAAAAGCTGGAAGTAATCTTGTAATTGGAGAAAGAGATGGTGTATGGACAAATAAAGTAGAAGTTTCAATAGAAAATTTTAAAATCCCTGGAAGTGTAGATAAAGACACGACAACAATTAAAATAAAGAGTTTTAACTCTGACAATTCAATAGAAATTATCAGTGTAGTGGGTGGTCGTGTTGCAGGGTATAGTGTAGAAAAACCAAACAAATAAAATGCCAATATCTTTTAATAATTCTGACCTTCAAAAACTAATTGATATTTTAAATGAATGCAGTCTTTCTGATAAAGAGAAGGAAAATCTAATATTACTTTTTTCAAAAGTTAGCAATGAAGATTTAGCACCGATAGTTAAGTTATTTAGTGAGGATAAAGCATGGATTTATAAAATTAATCAAAACTATAAAAATAAGAATACTGCACTAAACAATAAAGATTCAGAATTATGGAAGAAAATTTTGGAGGATGAAGAATTTGAACTTAAAAAAATACAGGCATAAACCAGATAGACCTTTACTTTTCTAGTTTTACGAACGGTTCAATTACTATAGTTTGAGTTATTGAGTTAAATTGTCGTTCA
>JBAXTS010000004.1:0-44059 GCA_037130055.1 bacterium
ACTTCATTTTTTTGGTTTGATTTTATTTTGAATTTAATGAGAAATGTTTTACTTTACATATGAGGTTTTGTTGCGTACAATATATCAATGTTTTCTTGGCTTAAAAAGTACCTTATTCCATACTACATCAATGACCATCGCCCATATATATTGCGTGATTATGGCGCTCGCAATGTCATTGTCATACTTGTTTTCTGTGAAATATTTACTTTTTTAATACCAATCTTTGCTCATATAAACATGACAGGTGGTATGGCAGCTGTATTGCCAGCAGTATTGTCTAACCTTACAAATACAGAAAGAGAGTCACAAAGTCTGAACACTCTTGCTGTTAATCAATTTTTAAACAAAGCAGCTGAGTTGAAAGCGCAAGATATGGCTACGAATGGGTATTTTGCGCACACAAGTCCAGATGGGAAAAATCCATGGTATTGGTTGAAAAAAGTTGGATATAAATATCAATATGCAGGAGAAAATCTTGCAATTAACTTTGTTGATTCAAGGGATGTCGCAGATGCCTGGATGCAAAGTCCTACTCATAGAGCCAACATTGTGAAAGGGAATTATACAGAGATGGGTACGGGTATTGCCACAGGTATGTATGAAGGTCACGAAACAATATTTGTAGTGCAATTGTATGCAAACCCACTTCCTACAGTTGTATCTACACAAAATAAAACAACACAAAAGGAAGTCGTGGTGATAAAAGAAAATCCAGTTGTTGCCGTAGAGCCAAAATCAAAAGATATCTTGGGAGCAGAGGTTAATGATGTAAGTATTGATAGAGTACCTATCGTGGTTTCGCCTCTTTTAGTTCCATCCTTTTTGCAAGAAATATTTGCTTCACCTCGTAATGTTATGAATATTGTCATGGGTGTTATTTTTGGATTGATTGTAGTTATTTTGTTTTTCTATATATTTATAAAAATGAAAAATCAAAAGAAGGACCTAGTTACAAATGGGCTAGTGGTTCTAGGTATCATTGGGGCAATATTCTTAGCAAATCGTTATTTGAGTTTTAGTGAAACTCTTGTGGCTCAAAATTTCGATTACGCAAATCAAAATAATTAGGAATATAAGCCAATATATAGTAGGATATATTTATATTATAAGTAACATAAAAGCGCCACACATCAATCAGATAGTGCGACGTAATTTACAAAATCAATGGCAAAAAGAAGCACAACACTTAGTCCAAAAAAGAAATCAAGACGAGCTCACAAGACAAAGAAGAGACTCGCAGTAAAGAGGGTAATGCTTGCAAAGAAAGCTCTCCGCAACAAGACCAAATTTAGTTAGTCTAAATACAAATTTACAAAAAAACCTTACTTCTAAGGTTTTTTTGTTTCTACGTTTTGTGCTATAATATATGTATTATGGAAAATACAAAAAATTATGGTATTTGGCTTATTAGTGCAGTTTTAGTAGTCTTTTCTTTTTTGGTCTTCTTTTCTGCTAGAGCTTTTTCTGATCAAGGTTCCTATGTAGAAGTCAAAGGTTTGTCAGAAAAAATAGTAAAAGCTGATGTAGCCATCTGGTCTATTAATTTTGATGTTAAATCAAACAACATAGATTCCTTATATGCTGACATAGAAAAGAATACATTCATTATTCAGTCATTCCTTACAGAGAAGGGTTTTGAGGCGGCAGAAATAAATGTGGCACCAGTGAATATATATCAGGAAACATACAAGGAGGCATTGTTTAGATATAATGCAAATACTCAGCTTTCCGTATATACAAAAAAAGTTGATTTAGTCAGGTCTGCTTCAAAAGACACACTGTTGTTGGTCAAGAAAGGAGTCACATTGAATCAAAATTCTATTTTGTTTGAATATTCAGATATAAATAGCGTTAAACCAGAGATGTTGGCTGAAGCAATTAAAAACGCAAAAGTCTCAGCACAACAATTTGCTACAGAGTCTGGGTCTCATTTGGGTTCTATCTCTCGTGGCAATCAGGGCGTGTTTGATATCTCAGACAAAGACCCCGGTTCTCCAGAATACAAAAAGATTCGTGTAGTCTCTACTCTCAGGTTTCTTTTGAAATAGTTTTATTTCACCTAAACTTCACAAAAAGAATATATTATATGTTATTATTATAAAGTCGAAAGATTATTATTTTAGGTTTTTATAAATATTATTATGCAAATAAAAAGTTCAGGAAAAGTTTTAATGTTAGGAGGTGCGTTTTTAGCATTATCATTAATTGCAGTTACAGCATTTGCAGAAGATGTCACACCTATTTCGGCGACAGCTGGTGCACCAAATACAAGCACAAATGCAGCAGCAAAAGCCGCCGCTCTTGCTGCTAGGGAAGCAAAAGCCGCTGCAAAAGCTGCCGATGTAAGTGCTAAAATAGCTTGCGTTAAGGTAGCTATTGCTGCACGTGAAGCAGCTGTTAGTGCAGCCGTTTCAACTCATTCTCAAGCTGTACAGGCCGCATATACAACTCGTACCAATGAGCTAGCAGGAGCATATTCAAATACAACTGTGAAAACAGTACAGGCTGGAGTTAAGGTTGCTTGGGCAGATTTCAATAAGACAATGAAAGCAGCTACCAAAGCATGGAATACAAATAGCAATACTATTTGGTCAACATACAGGGCTGCTGCCAAGGCATGTAATGCACCATCTGGCGTTACTGACGGAGGGAATTCTGGTTCTGAAATAAAAGGAGAGTAGAAAAAATAACTATACAATAAACAGAAAAATCCTTGTTTCAACAAGGATTTTTCTGTTATACTTACAACATGAATTGGTTTAAACATGTTTTTATAAAGAGTAAAAAAGATAACGAATTAATAAATTCTCTCAAGAAAAATCTTTTTGAAAAGTTATATAAATTTGCTAAAGAAGAGCCAGCGTTCGCACTAAATGAACTCCATTCAAAAGTAGAAGGCTTGAGTGCGGAAGAGGTAAAAAAAAGACTAAAAATTTATGGTTTTAATAATATTGGAGAAGAGAAAAAGACCAATCATTTTCTTAAATTATTTTCTATTTTAAAAGACCCATTAAATTTATTGTTGACTGGGCTTGCTCTCGTGTCTTTGCTTGTTGGTGACACAAAAGCTTTTGGTATTATCATTTTGATGGTTTTTTTGAGCGTAGTTTTAAATTTTTATCAGGAAACAAAGGCTTCAATCGCAGAAGACAAATTAAAGGAAATAATTCATACGAAAACTACAGTAATTAGAGACAATACCAAAACAGAAATTCTATTAAGAAATATCGTTCCTGGAGATATTGTTTATTTATATTCAGGAACCATTATACCTGGCGATGTTAGGCTGATTTCTTCAAAGGATTTGTTTATTAATCAGGCAACGCTTACAGGGGAGTCAATGCCCGTAGAGAAACACGTAGTTGACTCTAGTCTAGATGAGAAAAGCGTAATAGACTTTTGTAACTTATGTTTTCTTGGCACAAGTGTTGAGTCTGGGGTTGCTACTGCTCTCGTTTTAAGTATTGGCAAGAATACATACTTGGGAAGTATCGCTTCTGATATCAATAAAAATGACCATCTCTCTGATTTTAACAAAGAGTTGAAATTGTTTGTTTCTTTGATTTTGAAGTTTATGGCAATTATGGTACCAGCAGTTTTTTTATTAAATGGACTTTTTAAAGGTAATTGGTTTGAAGCATTTTTGTTTGCAATTGCTGTGGCTGTAGGAGTGGCACCAGAGATGATTCCTACTATTGTGGCTGTTAATTTATCAAAAGGTGCAATGGTTTTGTCAAAAAATAAAGTAATTGTTAAGCATTTAGATGCAATAGAAAATCTGGGTGTAATGGACATTTTATGTACAGATAAAACAGGCACTCTTACTGAAGGGAAAATAATTTTAGAAAAGCATTTGGATATTTATGGTAAAGAAAACACAGAATCCCTCCACTACGCTTTTCTTAATAGTTATTTTCAAACAGGGGTAAATAATATAATAAATGAAACTATTCTAAAACATGAAGAGGCAAAGGAAAAATTGCAGATAGCAAATTATACAAAAATAGACGAAATACCATTTGATTATAATAGAAGAAAGATGTCAGTAATAATAGGAGATAACAACAATAAATCTATGTTAGTTTGTACTGGTGCCGTAGAAGAAGTCGTAGCTTCATGCACGAGTGTTTTGGTTGATGAAAAGGTATTTTCCTTGAAAGATTTTAGTGATGAAAAGAAATTAACAATAGAAAAAGAATTGAACAAAGAAGGTTTTCGAGTTATTGCCGTCGCATATAAAGAAACAAGCATATATAAAAAAGTTTTTTCTATTGAGGATGAATACGAGCTCACTTTTGTTGGTTTTTTAGCATTTTTTGACCCTCCAAAAGAAAGTGCAAAAGAAACCATCAAAGACTTAGAAAATCTAGGAGTGGGGGTTAAAATTTTAACAGGTGATAATGAAATAGTTACGAGGAAAATATGTGAAGATGTTGGCATTGTGGTATCTAAAATTTTGCTTGGCAATGAAATTGAAAAATTAAATGATGAGGAATTAAGTGTTGCGATAGAAGGAGTTTCTGTTTTTGCGAAACTATCTCCTTATGATAAAGAAAGAATAATAAAAACCTTGCGTCATAAAAATCACGTGGTTGGGTTTTTGGGTGATGGTATCAATGACTCTCTTTCTCTCATTGCAGCTGATGTGGGTATTTCTGTCGATACAGCTGCTGACATTGCCAAGGAATCATCGGATTTAATTTTGCTTGAGAAAAGCCTGCTCGTTCTCAAAGATGGGATAATGGAGGGAAGAAGAATATTTGATAATATAATTAAATATATAAAAATGGCAGCTAGCTCAAATTTTGGAAATATGTTTAGCGTAGTTGGTGGAAGTATCTTTTTACCATTTTTACCAATGCTACCAGTACAGATACTCGTAAACAATATGCTTTATGATTTTTCTCAGATGACTATACCCACAGACCGTGTTGACGAGGACCACCTATTGAAACCCAAAAAGTGGAATTTTAAGAACATTAAAAGATTTATTTTATTTTTTGGTCCTATAAGCTCGTTGTTTGATTATGCTACTTTTTTTGTAATGCTTTATGTATTTAATGCTTGGACAAATCCCGCACTTTTCCATACAGGATGGTTTGTAGAGTCATTGCTCACTCAGACGCTCGTAGTGCATATTATCAGGACAAGTAAAATTCCATTTTTCCAAAGCAGAGCAAGCTGGCCACTTATTATTTCGACTTTGTGCGTAATATCATTTGGTTTATATTTACCATTTTCTCCATTTGCGTGGGCACTAAAATTCCTACCTTTGCCGCCACTTTATTTCGTGTTATTATTTGTGGGATTGGTGTTGTATTTCTTAATTACTCAATTCTTGAAGGTTTATTTTATCAAAAAATATGAGTGGATATAATATGAAAAAGAAGTCTAAAAAGGTAGTGATGGTGAGCGGAGGATTTGATCCAGTACATATTGGGCATGTTAGACTATTTAATGAGGCAAAAAAATTAGGTGATGAGCTAGTAGTTGTTATGAATAATGACAATTGGCTCAAGTTGAAGAAGGGTTATGTTTTTATGCCGGAGCATGAACGCAAAGAAATCATTGAAGCATTCGAAGCAGTCGATAGAGTTATCTTGAGTAGTCATAAAAAAAATACTAAGGATATAAGTATTAGCGCAGACATCAAGCTTCTTCGTCCACATCTTTTTGCCAAAGGCGGTGATCGTCATGTTGGCAATATACCATCTCCTGAGGTACTAGTTTGCAAGGAAATAGGTTGTGAAATCGTAAACGATATTGGATGGGGAGGAAAGGTCCAAAGCTCTTCCGATTTAGTTAAAAAAGCAGCGGAGAAGAGAAAAACTAAAAAATAAAATGCTACTAGATAAAAAAATTATCGCTTTTGATCTTGATGGTACGATTGCGGCGAGCAAATCTCCAATAACATTTGAAATGGGAGAATTGGTTAAAAAACTCGCCAAACAAATAATGGTTGTGGTTATTAGTGGTGGAAGTTTTAAACAATTTAAAACGCAGTTTCTACCACCTTTTCATGATGATGATTCTATGATTCCTTTTGTTCATAATCTGACATTATTGCCTGCTAGCGGAACTCAGAGATATGAATATGATGAAATAAAAAAAGAGTGGCAGCTAACAGACAAAGAGCCATTAGATGATGATGTTAAAATAAGGGCGATAAAATTATTACAGGAAGTAATAGACTCGGATATTTATGGCATACCACCAAATCCAATTGGAGCTATTATTGAGGATAGAGATACTCAAATTACCTTTACTCCAAATGGGCAACAAGCACCAGTCGAAATAAAAAGACTTTGGGATCCTAGTCGAGTAAAAAGAGAAAAAATTAAAGCAGTTTTGGCACCACAATTGCCCGAAGTTGATCTTTTGATTAATGGAAGTTCGAGTATTGATATTCTCAAAAAAGGTTTTAATAAGGCTGTAGGACTCGAACGATTGCTAATAAAGATAGGTTTAAACAAGTCAGATATGATTTTTGTAGGGGATGCATTATTTCCTGGGGGTAATGATTATTCTGTCCATGAAGCAGGCATAGAGGCAATATCTGTGAAAGGCCCTGAAGAAACAGCAGAAATCATTAAAAAATGGCTTGGATAAAATAAAACTTAGCTGTATAATATAATAATACTTTTTTGATATGAAAACACTTGTTGTAAAAAAACCGTGGGGGCAGTTTGATCAATTTACTCACAATGAAGTAACGACAGTCAAGCTACTTTTTTTAGATCCCAACACCTCATTAAGTTTGCAGTATCATAATAATCGTGATGAATTTTGGCGTGTTTTATCTGGGAATCCATGTTTGACAATAGGTTCAAACACAATAAATGCAAAAACAGGAGATGAATATTATATTGTAAAAAAAGAATTACACAGCATAGAGGCAAAAGATGAAGCAGTGCAGATCTTAGAAATTGCTTATGGTGATAATTTTGATGAAAATGATATTATTAGAATAAAAGATAAATATGGCCGCGTCTAAAAAGAAAAAAATAATATCTATTAGAACTTCAAAAAAGATTATAACTGGTGATAAAAAAAAGAAGAAAGCTAAAATAGTGCCCAAAAAGGCAATAGCTATTAGAGTTTCAAAAAAAACCAAAATTGCTAATAATAAGACATTTGCGAAAAAACCCAAAAAACTAAAAATTTTAAAGAAAAAGAAATTTCCAATAGAGCTCGAGAGGGCTGTACGGAACCCAATAATAGAACCAGAAAATAATATCTCCTGGGAATCAAAAGCAACTTTTAATCCATCAGCTATATACCATGATGGCAAAGTACATATTGTCTATCGCGCGATAGGAGATAGCGACAACTCAGTAATAGGCTATGCTATGAGCAAAGATGGCATCAAAATATCTGAAAGATTTCATTTTCCTATTTATGGACACTACATGAGAGCAAATAGAGATGTTTCACTCCCTGCTATTTCTTATATTTCTGGGGGTGGTTGGGGAGGTGGGTGTGAGGACCCAAGACTAACTCTTCTCGGCGATAGGGTATATATGCTTTATACTGCTTTTGATGGATGGGGGTCTGTTCGTATTGCTCTTACATCTATAAGTTTAAATGATTTTGTTTCAAGGCGTTTCAAATGGAAAGAGCCAGTTCTAATTTCTCCACCAGGAGAAATTCATAAAAACTGGGTACTTTTTCCTGAAAAAATTGGCGGTAAGTATGCGATAATGCACAGCTTTGCCCCTAAAATTTTAATTAATTATTTTGATAATCTAAATGATCTTGATGGTAAAAAATTTATAAAGAGCAATAACAAAAGACCTATTGATACCACTAGAACATGGGATAGTTGGTTCCGTGGGGTTGGGCCATCTCCCATAAAGACAAAATATGGGTGGCTAGTTATTTACCATGCCATGGATCATAGGAATCCAGATAGGTATCGAATCGGTGCTATGATATTAGATCTCAAGAATCCTACAAAAGTTCTTTATCGTTCCAAGGAGCCAATTTTGGAGCCAGATGAGTGGTATGAAAACGAAGGGTATAAGAGTGGAGTTGTCTATACGTGTGGAGCTGTGGTAAAGGACGGTGAGTTATTTGTATATTATGGAGGGGCAGACAAAGTGACTTGTGTAGCTACTGCAAACCTAGACAAATTTTTGGAGGAATTGATAAATTCTAGTAACTCTAAATTAAAAACTAAAAAATCAAAAGCGTAATTATTTATGTATGTAGTAAAAAGATCTCACCACAATCCTATTGTTACTCCTAATTTAGATAATTATTGGGAGGCTTTTGCGACTTTTAATATGAGTGTAATCAAGAAGGGCAAAACATTTTTTGGTGCTTATCGTGCTATCGGAGCGCCAGATGTATTGTTAGAACAGCATCAGATTTCAACTATTGGTATAGGCGAGAGTAAGGATGGAAGACATTTCGAAAAGCGTGCGCCATTTATTACACCAAAAGAGGAATGGGAAAAATATGGTTGCGAGGACCCACGTATTACATTTTTTGAAGGACAATACTATATATTTTACACGGCACTTTCCAAATACCCTTTTGAGGCGAGTGGAATCAAAGTCGCAGTGGCTATTTCTAAAGATTTAAAAAAGGTTGATAAGCGTCATCTGGTGACCCCATTTAATGCAAAAGCTATGACACTTTTTCCTCAGCGTATTAATGGCAAAATCACAGTTATTGTCACTGTGAATACTGACATGCCACCATCTAAAATTGCTATTGCTCAAGTGGACAAAATAGAAGACTTGTGGAATAAAAAGTTTTGGGAAAAGTGGTATCAAAACATTGATAAATATACAATTAATTTAAACCGACTTTCTTCTGACCACACCGAAATTGGTGCTCAGCCTGTAAAGACTTCTAGAGGTTGGCTATTATTATATTCCCACATTCAGAATTATTTTTCTTCATCCAATAGTTTTGATAGAATTTTTGGCATAGAGGCAATACTTCTTGATTTTAAAAATCCACTTAAGATTGTTGGTCGCACCAGGGGACCTATTTTAGTTCCAAAAGAATCATATGAGCTTTCGGGATACGTTCCAAATATTGTTTTTCCAACAGGGGCAATTTTAGAAAAAGATACACTACTTATTTATTATGGAGCTGCTGATACTACTATATGCATGGCGCATGTAAATATTACAGATCTCATGGGAACTATTTGTCCTGAAACCTCTGCAAAGTGGCATTTTCGTCGTTCCAATAAGAATCCGATATTATTACCGGATAAAACACATTCGTGGGAAGACAAAGCTGTATTTAACCCCGCAGCGATAAGGCTCGGCAAAGGAAAGAATAATTCTATCCATTTGCTCTATCGCGCGCTTTCAAATGACAACACTTCTTTTATTGGTTATGCTAGTTCAAAAGATGGGTTTAATATTTCTGAAAGACTTCCAAAGCCAGCCTATGTGCCGAGAGAGAATTTTGAGTTAAAGAAAATCGGGGGAGGAAATTCTGGATGTGAAGATCCACGGCTTACCAAAATTGGAGGAATTATATATATGTGTTATACCGCTTTTGATGCTATTGGCCCTGCACGAGTTGCTGTTACATCAATAACAGAGAAAAATTTCTTAGCAAAAAACTGGAAATGGGAAAAACCAATTTTAATTACACCCGCTGGCTTTGACGACAAAGACACCTGTATTTTCCCAGAAAAAACTAATGGTAAATATTTTATTTTACATAGAGTTGGTAGTGAAATTTGTGGAGATTATCTAAAGTCACTTGATTTTAAAAAAGAGACAATCCGAAAGTGTATTCGAATAATGGGGCCCAGAATAAACACTTGGGATAGTGCAAAAGTTGGTATCTCAGCTCCTCCTATCAAAACAAAATATGGTTGGGTGCTTCTTTATCATGGTATATCAAGAAGCCACAATACTTATCGTGTTGGTGCAGTATTGCTTGACCTAAAAGATCCTGCAATAGTTCTCGCGCGGACAGCCGACCCAATATTTGAGCCCGAGGAGAAATATGAAAAAGAGGGAATAATTAATAATGTGGTTTTTCCTTGTGGAATGGTGGAAAAGGATGGTTTGCTGTACATATATTACGGTGGTGCTGATACTGTAGTAGGGGTTGCCACGATTAAATTAGATATAGTATTGCGAGCACTCACACGTGACATTAAACATGTTTATAATACTAAAGTAACAAATAAAAGGAATAAAAAATAGATATTTTTATGGTAGAACCAATAGGATGGCTACATGTTTTCCTTTCTAATTATCCATCATGGCAGTTTTTGATAATTTTTTTTGGCGTAGCTTTTGGAGGTGAATTTGTTTTGTTGACCTTGGCTTTTCTTGTCGCTCAAAATTTTATACCAATTTTCCCTTTCGTTTTATTTAGCTATCTCGGAACGCTTTTTTCAAATACTTTATGGTTTTATCTTGGGAAAACAGAGTTTTTGACAAAAATAATAACCCACCACTATTTGGATACATCAATTTCTATTATAACTAGTGCAGTAGAACGCATAAGTAAGGGGAATATTTTTAGCGCCCTAGCTATTATTAAATTTCTTGTCGGGACTTCATTTCTTCTAATTTTTTATACAAACAAGACAGGACTTAGATTTTCTCAATATATTTACCGTGAATTATTTATAATACTTATTTGGTTGCTTGTATATATACCGATTGGGTATTTTTCTGGGCTAGGGTTTGTTTATTTCGCTCAAATTTATAATAATTTATATGCTGCTATAGGTTTTATATTATTGGTTATCGTGTCGATAGTAGTATTTCAAATTTGGCTTGAGAGAAAATTCAGATAAAATGTTCATTTTAAAATCATAATTATTGTGCTAATATGTATATATATGAAAATAAATTTACAAGGTAAAAATTTGGAGTTGACAGAAGCTATAAAGGATTATGTTTCAAAGAGGGTTACTAATTTAGAGAAGTTGCTTTTAAACTTGGAGATGGAAAAAGGAGAGGCGATGGTGAATTTTGAGGTTGCAAAGACTACAAATCACCACAAAGCTGGAGAGATTTATCATGCCATTTGTATGATAAACATAGCTGGTAAAAAGTTTATTGCAGAGAGCGACCATGAGGATTTGTATAGCGCTATCGATGAAGTTAAAGAAAAACTTTTTAATGAAATTCAGAAAAACAAAGACCGTAGGCAGACATTGTTTAAACGTGGAGCTATTAGTGTCAAGAAAATGTTGAAGGGCCTTTCAAATAGAAATCCTTTTACATCTAGATATTAGTTTTCAAAAAATCCTTGTAGTTCATTTCTTTTTTACCTTCAGGCAACACTCTTGTTATGGTGAATACATTACTTTCCGACATCGCTTCTGTGATGATGACCCTTTTTTTGTTTCTAAAGAAGAAAGTCCTAGGCCAAGTGGCATATGCACGGAATTTGTTATAGTTTTTTGTTGAATCATCGTTCAAGTCAATTAACCCATCTTCTTTTTTAATTTTTTTACAGAAAGTTGCTTCTGTCTCGTCTTGTGGTACACCTACCCAGCCTCCACATACGTAGGGGGAGATGCCGGAGGCGGATGGGGTATTTAATGTTTTTATTAAAAGTTCTCCACCCACTTTTATCAAACGTTTGCGTAGGTCTGGAGCTCTCTCATCAGAAAATATGTTTACTTTTTCTTGTGCAATTATGGGCCCTGAATCCATTTTCAATTCCATTTTTTGGATTGTGATACCTGTTTCTGTTTCACCGTTTAATATAGCAGTTTCTACTGGGGATGCTCCACGGTATTTGGGAAGTAGAGAGTAGTGAATGTTTATTGAGCCTATCTTTGGTATATTTAAAATTTCTTCCGGAATTATTTTTCCGTAAGCGACGACAATAAATAGGCAACTAGGTGCTAGGCAGCTAGGCTTTAGCTGGTTATAAAACTTGTCGTCCAATTTCTCTGGTTTTAGGCAGGGGATGTTGTTTTGTTGGGCGAATGCCGCAACAGGGGAGGCGTGCATTTCTAAGCCACGACCACTTTTGGCATCTGGAGATGTAACAATAAGCGAAGGCAAAAAACCTGCTTGTTTTAGTATTTCAAGTGTTTCTGACGCTACATCTGGTGTTCCCCAGAATATGAAATTTAAGTTGTTAGTATTCACTTTATAACTTTATAAACTAATCTTGGGGTAATTCCTCCTTTATGTCTATTGCATGGTCAATAAATAGTATTCCATTTAGGTGGTCAGTTTCATGTTGAAATATTTGAGCTAGGAGTCCAGAGGCACCACGAGTAAATTTCTTGCCATTTTCATCATAGGCTGTAACTGTAGCCTTTATAGACCTGTGAGTTTTGCCATAAAGCCACCTTACAGAAAGGCATCCTTCAGGGACCCATTCCTTGTCACGAGAAAGTTTTGATATTTTAGGATTGATGAAGACCAAGTCTTTTATTTTTATTTGTTCTATTGTGTTATTTTGATTAAGCATTTTTTCTTCTCTACTTTTTCCGAAATCTTCTGCAAATATTTTCCCTGAAACAATGAATATGCGCAATGTATATCCTATTTGGGGAGCAGCGATGGCAACTCCGTCATTCTGACCTTCTAGGGATTCTGACATTTCTTTCAATACTTTTTGTATTTTTTTACCCTTGATATCAGACAGAAGCACTTCCTTCGAGTTTTGGTGCAGAACCTTCTCTTTTATTTGCAATATTTTTTTTTGCATTGTATTTAATTATTACTCACTGGTTATAAGTTATGGGAGAGAACCTCTGTTTATTTAAGCTCCTTTAGGTATTCTAGCAGTTTTGTTTGTTTTATTGTTTCCTGAGATCGGTTGGACATATCTCGTACAATCACAGAGCTGTCTATTGCCTCCTTTACTCCGAATATTATAGCGTATGGGATGGCTAGTTTTTCTGCAATAGCGAGCTGGGAACCAAGGCTATCTTTGGATAGTGATTGAGCTATTGGAATATGTGCTTTGCGTAATATTTCAATTATATTTAGACTCTTCAATTTGGCCTCAGATCCTAACTGAATGAAGTAGATTTTTGGCTTTTTAATTATACGAGGGGAAAGTTTTTTATACCATTTTGATTCGACAACTCTATCTACACCGATAGAGAATCCTACAGCAGGAACATCCTTTTTCCCACCGATTTGTTTGCCTAAATAGTCGTATCGTCCACCTGACGCAATTTGGGAAGGAGCGCCACCGTCTTCTTCATTTGCTGTATAGACTTCGAATACTGTTCTCGTGTAATAAGAAAGTCCACGAACTAAATTTTTGTTTATGTTGTATGGTATATCCATTTCCTCTAAATATTCTAGCACCTCTTTAAAGTGCTTTTTACATGATGGACAAAGGAAAGAAATTGAGTCAGGAGCTCCCTCGTTTATTTCTTTTGTTTTTTCTTCTTTGGAGTCTAATATACGAAGTGGGTTTGTTTTTAGGCGCTCTCTGTCTATAGCTGGCAGGCTGCTGATGTTTTTTCTATAATAACTTATTAATTCTTTTAGATAAGCGTTGCGGCACTCTTTATCTCCAAGAGAATTTATTTCAATGGATAGGTTTTCTGCTCCAGCTTCCTCTAAAATGGTCATGCCCGTTTTTATGACCAGTGCATCCATGATGCTTTTGTCATTGCCCAAACAATCCAAATCAAATTGCCAGAATTGTCGGTAGCGGCCACGTTGTGGCTTGTCATGTCGGAAGATTGGGCCGTATTGGTAGAACATTACAGGCTGTGGCATCGTTTGCATCCCATGCTCTATATAAGCGCGCATTAGGGGAGCAGTGTGCTCGGGTCGAAGAGCTAGGTGGTCTCCACCTTTGGTTTTGAGTGTGTACATTTCTTTATCTATGATGTCTGTGCCTTCACCAATAGTTCCTGTAAAAATATTTTCCTGTTCTAAAATCGGAGTGTCTATCGGTTTGAATCCATAATACACAGCTACTTCTTGAGCTTTTTCAAAAAAACCTTGGAAAGAATAATACTCTTCGTTCATCAAATCTCGCATTCCTTTTGGGGACGCTATTTCTATACCCTTGTTCTTTCCTGTGTTTGTTGCTTTTTTCATTGATTTTACGAAATCACGTCGCGCAACCGTCATATTAGCGCGACGCTTTTTATTATTCAGCTTGCTTATAATTGCCTGGCCAGAAATCTATTTTACTTATTGGTAGTAATCGTAGCATTGCTTTTCCTATTAGGAGGTTTGTTTTTACCGATCCCCAATATCTAGAATCAGAGCTAGCACTTCTGTTGTCTCCCATGACAAAATACTCATCATTTTTTAATTCAGCGTGTGTTTCATTATTTGCTGGATTTTTAACGAAATCCTGAGTTAGTTTTAAACCTTCTGGGTGTGCTATGTTTGTTATTGTTACATCATTGCCCTTTATGTCAACGGTCTCGCCAGGAAGACCAATAATTCTTTTTATAAAAAACTTTGTCGTGTCGCCAGGATATCTGAATACGACCACATCATCTCTCTTTGGGCTTCCTAATTCATACGATATCTTGTCTATGATCAGGTAATCTCCATTTTGGAATGTTGGCACCATAGAAGAGCCAGAAACGATAAAAGGCTCTGCCACAAACATACGAATGGGGATTACTACTATTAAAGCTATAATTGCGAAACGTACAAGTTCCCAAAATGATTGCATTCTGGTTTTTTCTTCTACTTTTATTTCTTTTATTTGATCCATATTGTATAATATAGCACAATAAATCCTTGACAAGGTAGCCTTTTATGTTGGCTAATAAGTTTTTGAAATTATTAGGATATGTGTTATTATATAGATATGAAACTTGTTGTCGGTTTAGGAAATCCAGGTGAGGAATATGAAAATACTCGTCATAATACTGGTCGTATTTTGGTTATTTTGATTGAGAAAAAGTTTGAAGATAGCAAGATTAAGTTTCTCACTCCTGACAATTTTATGAATAATTCTGGTAAGATTGTGGCTACTTTTGTAAAATCAAAAAAAGATTTGAAAGATTTAGTTGTTATTTATGATGATATTGATTTACCTCTAGGAAAAATCAAGATTTCTTTTAATCGTTCTTCTGGTGGGCACAACGGCCTAGGCTCTGTCATCAAATGTCTAAAATCAGAAGAGTTTTTACGAATCAGGGTTGGCATATCTCCTTCGACACCATCAGGCAAATTACGAAAACCAAAAGGGGAGAAAGATGTCCTTAAATTTTTACTTGGAGAATTTAAAAAGTCAGAGTTAGAAACTCTCAAAAAACTATCAAAAAAGGTAGCCGAAGCGGTAGAGTGTATTTTTACTGAGAGCAAAGAGAAAGCAATGAGCTTATATAATTAAATTTCTTTTACTGCCTCTATGATGATGCTTTTTTCGCCATTCCTGTTGCTAACCTTGCCTGAGAAGGCAATACATTTTTCAGCTACGAATATATCAACTGTGTCTTTGAATAAGGAAGGGAATACTACTGCTTCTATAGAGTCAGTTAAGTCTGCAATTTTGAGGAATGCCATACGCTCATTCTTTTTTGTTACCACTTGTCTAACAGTTTCAATTATCCCAGCAATGGTGACAGGCACACCGTTTCCAATATCTTCCTTAATTTTTTTGATATTTATGTCTCTCTTTTCTAGCTTGTCTCTGAGGCGGTCAAGTGGGTGACCTGAAATATAAAGACCAAGTAGTTCTTTTTCCCAGAGTAGTTTCTCAGCTTGATTTGCAACTTTTCCAGTTTGCATTTTGAATTCTGGAGCCGCTGCTGCAGCTTCTCCGCCAAAAAGAGAAACCTGGTTCTCATTTTGTTTTCCATTTTCGTGACTGTATTCTAGCATCGCTTCTTCGTTTGAGAGGAGCACTCCACGGTCACCCCATTCATCCATACATCCTGATTTGATTAAAGCGTCCATAGATTTTTTGTTTAAATTCTTGTGTTTTATCCTGTCTAGAAAATCAGAAATAGATTTAAACTTTCCGCCCTTTTTACGTTCAGCAATTATCACATCAGATATATCTGTTCCTAGGTTTTTAATAGTATAAAATCCAAATCTAATTTTTTCACTTTTGTTTTCTAAATTAACATCTAAGCCATTTCTTTCTGATAGACAAGTGAAGCCACCAAAGCTTTCGTTTATGTGTGGTGGCATGACTGGAATTTTCATCTTTTTACATTCCTCGATAATTTCTGAAATTTTTTCCACGTCGCCTGATTCAGCTGTGAGAATAGCCGTCATATATTCTACAGGATAGTGAGCCTTCATATATGCCGTCTGATAGGCGACTTTTCCATACGACGCAGCATGTGCCTTGTTGAATCCGTAGGCTTGGAATGGTTCAAATAGTTTCCAGAGTTTTTCGGCGAATTCTGGAGTTTGTCCATTTACTATTATTCCTTTTGTAAACTTATCTCTTTGAGCGGCCATTTCTGCTGGTATTTTCTTTCCGACAGCTTTTCGGAATTTATCTGCTTCCTCCCAGTTGTATCCTGCGAGGTCTATGGCGCAGAAGAGAAGGTCATCTTGATAAACAATCAGTCCATAAGATTCTCCAAGGAATTTTTTCATTCTCGGGTCTAGGTATTTTACAAGTCTTGGGTTGTGTTTGCGTTTGATGTATTCGGGAATTGATTCCATCGGGCCAGGGCGATAGAGTGCTACCATTGCATTGATGTCATGAATCGATGTAGGCTTCAGCTCTTTTAAATATCTAGTCATTCCAGAGCCGTTTAGTTGGAATAGCCCTTCTGTCTGGCCACTAGCTAGGAGTGCAAATGTTTTTTTGTCATCTAGTGGGATACAGCTTATGTCTATATCTATTTTATAGAATTTTTTAACTAAGCTTATAGCATCTCCCAATATTGCTAGGTTTCGAATTCCCAAGAAGTCGAACTTTAGAAGTCCTGCTTCTTCAATGCTGTACATATCATATTGAGTAATTATTTTTCCTCCTTTGGGGTCGTATTGTATTGGAGTATATTCTGAAAGGGGATGAGGAGCGATCACAACTCCTGCGGCATGCACCGAGATGTGTCTGACACACCCTTCTAATTTTTTGGCTAAATCAATTATTTTTTTTGTGTCCTTTTCTTTCTTGTAAGCGTCCTTAAGCTCGGGAACTATTTCCATTGCGTGGTCTATGGTCATGGGCATTCCTTGTGAGCCCATAGGAATCATTTTTGAAAGTCGGTCACCGATAGCATACTCATATCCGAGCGAGCGGGCGACATCACGCACAGCGCCGCGAGCCATCATTGTACCGAATGTTCCTATCTGAGCCACTTTATCTTCTCCATATTTACTTTTTGCATACTCAATCATCTCGTCTCTTCTATTGTCTGCATAGTCCATGTCGATGTCCGGGGGTGATGGGCGGAATGGATTTAAAAATCTTTCGAACGGCAGTTTATATTCTATGGGGTTTATATTTGTAATACCCAATAAATATGTAGTCATTGATCCTGCGACAGATCCTCTGATTGCACTTAATATTCCGTTTTCTTTTGCATAGCGTAATAGATCGCCGACAACTAGAAAGTAAGGGGAATAACCTTTTTTGCAGATAATTTCAAGTTCGTATTCTACTCGTTCCAGTGTTTCGGGTGTTTCTTTTATGTTTAAGGTTTTAAGTCCTGCATAAGCAAGCTCTCTTAATTTTTCATCATAAGTTTTTCCAACTTCTATTTTAAAGTCTGGGAAAACCCAGCGCCCTAGCTCGATTTCTAGGTCGCACATGTCTGCAATTTTCTTTGTATTATAAACAGCTTCGGGAATGTCCTTGAAAACTTCGAGTGCCTGCTTCGTACTCATGAACGAAAAATCATCATCTGAAAATTCAAATTTACTACTTTCCTTGTTGTCACCCTGAGTGTTTATCTGAAGCAAGGTGTGGTGTGCCTCGTGGTCATCCGTGCAAGGATAGTGCGAGTCCTGAGTAGCCACTATTGGTATGTTGTGTTTTCTCGCTAGGGCTATGAGTGTGTCGCGTACTTTTTTGTCATTTTCCACAGAGGGGTGACATTGAATTTCTATAAAATAATTTTCCTTACCAAAAATATTTTGATACTCGACAATTAATTCTTCAGCTTTATTTAAATCCTCTCGGACGATGCTTTGCGATAATTCTCCACCCAGACATCCAGAGAGAGCAATGACACCAGATGAATATTTCTCGAGTATTTCTTTGTCCATTCTTGGCTTGTAGTAGTAACCTTCCAAGTTCGCGATTGTGACGAGTTTTATTAAGTTTTTATATCCTTCTAGGTTTTTGGCGAGAAGTGTGAGGTGATAGTAGCGCTTGGTTCCTGTTGCCTCGGCGCTTTTAGTGAGGCGAGAGCCAGCAGTCATATATGCCTCGACACCAATAATTGGTTTTATACCTGCTTTTTTTGCAGTTTTGTAAAATTCAATAGCTCCGTACATATTGCCATGATCTGTGATAGCGACAGCGCTCATCCCGTGCTTTTTTGCTAAGTCAACTAAATCTTCAAGTTTAGAAAGCCCATCTAGGAGGGAATAGTGTGAGTGGGTATGCAGGTGGATGAATTGTGGTTCTAGATTTTTATCCATTTCCACCATAATAGCACATTTTGTTTGTTTTTTTGTTATAATAAAAGTATTAAAATTTAGTCAAAAAATTGAGTTATGGCAGATAAAAAACTACGTGTCGCTATTAATGGTTTCGGAAGAATTGGTAGAGCTTTTTTGAAGATTGCAACGGAAAGACCTGAGATTGAGATTGTCGCTGTGAACGATTTGGGTTCAATAGAAAGCCTCGCTTATCTGTTGCGCCACGACACTGTTTATAGGAATTGGAATCATTCTGTAGATGTTTCTGGAACTAACTTGGTAATAGATGGCAAAGAAGTTAAATTTATTTCTGAAAAAGATACTACGAAGCTTCCTTGGAAAGATTTAAATATTGATGTTGTCGTTGAGTCAACTGGATTATTTACTTCTTATGACAAAGCAAAATTTCACATTGACCAAGGTGCCAAGAAGGTTGTGATAAGTGCTCCGTCAAAAGGTGGAGATGGTAGTGTACACGGTGAGACTATATTGCTTGGTATCAATGAAGAAAAGTTTGGCACTTGTGATATTACTTCGAACGCTTCTTGCACCACAAACGCAGCTTCACCACTTATTGCGATTTTAGATGAAGCATTTGGTATTGAAAAAGCTATTTTAAATACTGTCCATGGGTACACCGCATCTCAGTCATTAGTCGATGGTCCAAGTAAAAAGGATTTAAGAGAGGGAAGAGCAGCAGCTCAGAATATTGTTCCTAGCTCGACCGGTGCAGCAATTGCGGTAACGGAAGCCTTTCCTAGCTTGAAAGGTCTTTTTGATGGTATTTCTATTCGTGTACCAGTACCAGCTGGATCCATTGTAGATATTACTTTTCTTTCAAAGAAAGATACTACCAAAGAAGAAGTAAATGAAATATTAGAAAAAGCTGCAAAGAATAATCATTGGGAAAAAATATTTTCTATTACAAAAGAGCCTCTGGTTTCTTCTGATATCTTAGGAGAATCTCATGCCTGCATTGCAGACCTTGAAATGACTCGTGTCGTTGGAGGGAATCTTGTGAAAGTTATGGGCTGGTATGACAACGAAATGGGATATACTCACACACTTATTGACCATGTTATCAAAACAGGACAGACGATAAATTAAATATAAAAATAAGAGAGCTCGTCGGGGATTGCGTCATCTAAAAGTTCGTTCTCTATCATCCAAGTATCCGAGAAAGCATGGGTTAAATAACTTTCTCCGCTGTCTCCTATTAAAAGAACCATCGTTTTATTAAGAGAGTCTTGTGGGCTATTTTTAATAAATTTCATGGCATAGTAGAGTACCATGCCACTTGAGTCTCCGAATAGTAATCCCTTTTTGCGGGCAAAAAATCGCATAGTATTGAAAGCTTCAGCATCAGACACATAATCATGTATATCAAAAATTGAAGAGTTAATATTTTTTGGTAAAACAGCTCCGGCTGGGTATCCAGGACCAGATATAAAATACCCATGGCCGTGTGGAGAGAAATGGCTGGAGCCTTCTGGCTCCAGAGCAATTACTTTTGCTTTGCTATTTTCTTTAAGATATTTACCGGTTCCTGAGAGGGAACTACCAGTGCCGATGGTTCCCACTAGATAATTAATGTCAGGCATTTGTTCAAAAATTTCTTTACCCAAAGTTTTATAAAAACCTAAAGGATTTTCCGGGTTATCATATTGATCCAGGTTGATACCGTTATAATCTTGCGCTAATTTTTTTGCCATATTGCGACGAACGTCCACCAAGTGGCCACCCACGCCACCTTCATTTTCAGTACAAAAATGAAGTTTACCACCGTAAGCCAAAATAGAATTGAGTTTGTCTGCTGGAGCGTGCTTGTCAACGATTGCCACAAATTGGTATCCTCTCTCGGCCGAGAGCATGGCCAGAGCCTTCGCAGTATTCCCCGAAGAAGATTCATATAGAGTCATCCCTTTTTTTAATTTTCCTGAATTCTCTGCTGCTTCTATTAAAGATCTAGCAGTGCGATCTTTGAAACTTCCGCCAGGATTAAAATACTCTAATTTTAAATATATTTTCCAGTCGGGTCTTATGGTTTTCACCTCCAACATTGGCGTGTTTCCAATCAGGTCGCGTAAATTTTCTTTAACGTTATGCATATAACTTTATTTATTTAAAAAATTAATTCCTTAAGCTGCAATATACTGTATGTGAAGAAGTTTTTTGGCTGGCGGCGACATGGTAGAGTCGCCGCCAGACAGCTGATGTGGAAGCCACGAATACTTCCCCTAGAGCTCTGTATTGCTCCAAGATTTTCTGGAAAGTCTCAAGATAACTTCGCAGAGTACTCCATTGCCGTACTGTATCGCCTCGGCCACTGCGTCCTTCTCTGATGACGCGAGGAGCTCTTTTGGTAGCCTTTCTGAGGCTGCAACCTCAACAGATGGCGTAGGAAGAAAGTAATACCTGGTTGATTCCATGTCTGTGTCTCCATTTTGAATTGCCACTTGAAAGAACGAGGGCGCTTCTTTTAATAGTAACTCACTTTTGTTGTCGTTCTTAATTTTTTTATATTTACCAGGCATTTGGGACTTTTTGTTAAATCTGTTAGAATAAGGCAAAATCAATGAGCGAAGCGAATATGATTTTCTTACCCTGTTAAATAATTTTTGGTTACAAAAATTGCCTGAGGGCATTTAACAGGGTGGTGATTTATATAGTCGCTACGCTCCTTATAAAACAACCATGATAAAAATACAACCAATTGTGCGAGATATCGTGATGCGCGAACTCGAAGCCTACTTTGCGCTTTCGAATGGTTATATGAATATGAGTAGTTATGCTTATCGTATTCGTCCAAAAGTAGAACAACTTGCCAGAAAGCAAATAACTATTGCTAGCCTTGTGGTTTCCTTATCACGCCTTCGCAAAGAATTTATAAAAGGACGCCCACTTATACACGATGTCGCGATAAAAAATATAACAACCAAGCTTCCACTTTCAGAAATAATTTATGAAAGAACTAATAAATTCCTTGAAAAGCTAGAAATGCTTCACAAAAATGTCTTCTTAGCTCAAGATGATTTTTTTACTATAAATATGGGTACAAAGGAGATTGATATTATTTGCTCATCAAGCATAGAAAGTGGGATTTTAAAGCATTTTAAAACAAAACCCAAAATAGTAAACCATAATTTGGCTGCTGTCGGGGTTTCGTTTGGTTCGGAAGTTTTTGGTACACCAAATGTATTTTTCTCACTTCTATCAGTCACAGCTCGTGCTAGAATAAATATAGAAGAACTTGTGTCCACGCCCACAGAGTTTATTTTTATAGTGGATGAAAAGGATTTTGGTAGAACGGTGGCCTTGTTTTCAGAATTGCATCGGGAAACTCACATGTTATAATATTTCTATGAAAATCTATATTGGAGCAGATCATTCTGGTTATGAAACAAAAGAAAGATTAAAAGAATATTTGGAAGGTTTGGGTTATGTAATGGCAGACAGGGGCGCTTTTAAATATGACTCTAGTGACGATTATCCTGATTATATAAGACCCGTCGCTGAAGCAGTGGCCGGTGATTCTGATAGTTTCGGTATTATTTTGGGTGGTTCAGGTCAAGGTGAGGCGATGTGTGCAAACAGAGTAAAGGGGGCTAGAGCTGCTATTTTTTATGGTGAAGCGACACCAAGAGAGGCTATTGATATAAAAGGCGAAATGAGTAAAGACTCTTTTGAGATTATTAAATTAGCTCGTACTCATAACGATGCAAATATTTTGTCTTTTGGAGTGAGGTTTCTTTCGCTTGATGAGATGAAGTTTGCCGCCGAGCTTTTTGTTAAGACTCCATTTACAAACGAGGAGCGACACATTAGGAGAATAAAAGAATTTTAATGGCTGACATAACGCCTGCTATTTTAGAAAAAGATTTTGGAGAAATAAAGAACAAGCTCACTTTTTTGCGTCAGCGTGCGAAGTGTGTTCAGATAGATTTCTGTGATGGTATTTTTGTACAAAATCAAACTTGGCCATTTGCCACAGGTGGTTTTGATGATGTTGATTTTATAAAAATTATGAATGAGGAAGAAGGGCTACCATATTGGGATGATTTTGATTTTGAGTTTGATTTGATGGTTGCTGATGCAGTAGAGAATTTTGATTTATATATGAAATTAGGGCCGAAGAGAATGATTTTTCATCTTTCTGCTCAAAAAAATCTTAAAGAATTTGAAAATTTTTTAGAAAGTATAGACATGTACATAAGAGATAATGTAGAGATAGGGTTGGCTTTTAAGCCGAGCGATGATTTGGCAGTAGTATCTAAACTTTCCAGCAAGGTGGATTTTCTTCATTGCATGGGTTCAGATAAGATTGGCTTCCAAGGAGAAAAGTTTTCAGATAAGGCTTTGGAAAATATAAAATTCCTTAAAAATGAATTACCTGGAGTTGTAATATCTGTTGATATTGGTATCAATTTGCAAAACACAGAAATACTGATACACGCTGGAGCAGATAGACTCACTGTGGGTTCAAGTATCTGGAAGAGCTCTGACCCGATAGGAGCTTTGGAAACTTTTCAAAGTTTGTTATAATTTAGAAGTGGATCTTTAAATCATTCTCATGTTTTTTATAAACAAAAGTAAAAAATACAGTAATACACTTGCTATATCAAAAGCAAAAGGTTTTTCTTTTATAGAACTTCTCGTAGTTATGCTAGTTATTAGTATTGTTACTATTGTAGTATTGGCAATTTTAGAAAAGACCAGGGTCAAGTCACGTGATTCACAGCGTTTTACAGAGCTTCGACAACTTCAGACAGCTATGGAATTATATAGAACAGATAATTCTTCATATCCGACAACTTCAACTCTAAATACATATAGTATCGATGGTTGTAGGGGTTTTGATAGTACATCTGGAACAGGTTCTGATTGGGGAAATATGGACTCTCTCGGCAGACTTGTGAGTGGTGGTTATATCAAAAGTTTGCCTGTGGACCCGGTAAATTTAGCTGCAAAAGGATTATGTTATACATACACTTATCTGAGAACTGGGGAAAATATTCCATGGACGTGCACGAAGGATGGCTCAATGTTTGACCCGGATGGGATTGATGATAGTGGTTGGACTGGTGCTCAAAAGTATGAATATATTATTACTTTTAGCACTGAAGCAAATGATTTACAATTGCCACTATTAAACAATACACCGAAGACTTATTGCCTGATGGGCCCAGCTGTTTAGTTTTTTATATGTAAGATTTGGAAATATTTTGCTATAGGGTATAATCAGTTAAATGAATCTCACTGATAAAAAAATTTTAGAATTAGAAAAAAAGGCGAACGATGTCCGCCAGAGTATTATTGAAATGCTCGTAGAGGCAAAAAGTGGACACACAGCAGGACCTCTCGGCATGGCAGATATTTTTACACTTTTTTATTTTCATATTTTAAAACATGACCCAAAAAATCCATCCTGGGAGGAGCGGGACAGGGTCGTGCTTTCGAACGGACATATCGCACCAGTTCTCTATGCGACGATGGCTCATGCTGGATATTTTCCAGTTAAAGAATTAAAGACACTGCGAAAATTCGGTACAAGACTTCAAGGGCACCCACACAGAGAATATTTGCCATATGTTGACACCTCATCCGGGCCACTCGGCTCTGGACTTTCACAAGCTGTGGGCATGGGTCTTGCTGATCGAATAGATAAAAAAGATAAAGATAGATTTATTTATTGTTTTATGTCTGATGGAGAATTGAATGAGGGAAATACTTGGGAGGCAGTAATGCTCGCAGGTAAATATAAATTAAGAAATGTGATTGCTATCATTGATAGAAATAATATTCAGATAGAAGGAGTTACCGAGGACGTGATGCCACTCGAGCCTCTTCAGAGCAAGTGGCGTGCATTCAATTGGCATGTGATAGAAGTTTCTGGGCATGATTTTAGGTCATTAAATGAAGTTGTAGAAGAAGCACAAACAATTTATGAAAAGCCAACTGTTATAATAGCCCATACAATTCCAGGCAAGGGCGTGAAGTCTTTTGAGCGAGACTATAAGTGGCACGGAAAGCCACCCACAAAAGAAGAAGGCGAGATGGCATTAGAAGAATTAAGAAAAAATTATCCGTGTTAAATCCTAAATTAAAATTAAATCCAAAAGTTTTTAACGATGCAGGAGAAAATGCATGCGAACAAGTACCCATACGAAAAGGTTTCGGCCAGGGCTTACTTTCTGCTGGGGAAGCAGATATAAATGTCGTCGGACTTTGCGCTGACCTGACTGAGAGTACGCAGATGCATTTATTTGCAAATAAATTTCCCGAGAGATTTATTCAAGTTGGAGTAGCAGAACAAAATTTGGCTACTGTGGCATCAGGTATGGCTGCGATGGGCAAAATTCCTTTTTGCTCTTCTTATGCGATGTTTTCTCCGGGGCGTAATTGGGAACAAATCAGAACTACAATTTCTTACAATGATAGAAAGGTTGTTGTTGTAGGATCGCACTCTGGTATTTCTGTTGGTCCTGACGGGGGAACACACCAAGCTCTAGAGGACATAGCTCTCATGCGAGTAATGCCGAATATGGATGTCGTGTCTCCGTGCGATGCTATTGAAGCAAAGAAAGCGACACTTGCTTTGGCAAAGAGTGGCAGACCGGCTTATTTACGCTTGGTGCGTGAGAAAACCCCAATTATCACAACAGAAGAAACTCCTTTTGATTTGGGTAAGGCAGAAATATATTGGATGCCGGATGTTGGGCTCGCACAGGTGGGGATAATAGCCACAGGCGGACTTCTCCATCGGGCAATTCTTGCTGCGAAAGAATTAGAAGCAGAAGGAATAAAAACAAAAGTTATGAATCTGGCATCAATAAAACCTATTGACGTGGATGCAGTGGTAGCTCTCGCAAAAGAATGTAAAGCGTTAGTTACCGTAGAGGAACACCAGATTGCTGGTGGGATGGGCTCTGCCGTAGCAGAGGTTCTCTCTCAAAATTTTCCTACGCCGATAGAATTCATCGGTGTAAAAGATTTATTCGGTCAGTCAGGAACGCCAGACGAACTCATAGAACATTACGGCATTGGCAAAAATTCTATAAAAGAGGCAGTAAAAAAAGTGTTATCTAGAAAAATTTAGAAAAGTAATTTTTATAATGCAATCTATCTGGCAAAACTTTGCCAGCGAACTGCTCGTCGATCAAGAAAATAATAGAAAGAATACTTTCTTTATTTTATAATCTCCTGCGCAAGGCATTCTAAAAATTACTTTTCTAAATTTTTCTTGCTTTATAGTTTTCTGGAGCTTTGGTTAAATATTCTTCAATTTTTTCTCGTGAGAGGAGGCCTTTTTGTGCGCCGATTTCTTGGACTACAGACATTGAATTTATTGGCCCCCATGTGAAAGCTTCAAGTGGGCTCATACCCAAAGCAAGTGCTGCTGTCATTGTAGAGGAAAAAGCATCTCCTGCTCCTGTGCGGTCTATGGGTGGAGCAATGTCTGGGTAAACAGGGACTTGCCAGAGCTCGTCATTCAAGTAAAGGTATGCTCCGTTTGGTCCATCAGAAATCACCACAATTTTAGGGCCGAGAGCTTTTATACCTTTTGATAATTCTAAAATATTTTTATTTTCACTTTTGTCTTCTTTTCCAAGTATTTTTTCTGCCTCTTCTACATTACAGAAAAATATTTCTGCTCTTCTATAGATGTCTTTTAATTTTTCTGCTCCAAATTTAATTTGAAATGTACCGGGCTGGAAAGCGAGTTTTACTTCGGGATTTTTTTGTAAATATTCAGATATCTCAGAGTGGAAGGGTAGTGAGTCTTCTCCAAGCGAACTCAAATAAATCCAGGAAGGAGCTGTGTGCTCTTCTTTTGGCCATGTTCTTTCATATAGCTGATGTTTTATTAAGATTGTTCTATCGACATCATACCAAAGTACGTAGTGATAATTTGTAATTTTATTTTCGTCTATTTTTACGAGAGATGTGTCAATTTTTTCATTTTTTAAAACATCTAGACAGTCTCTTCCGTTTTGGTCACCACCTACATTTGTCATGAGTGCCGTATTGAGTCCAAGTCTAGCAGCAGACACCGCTGCGTTTGGGCTATTGCCTACTGCTGGTATTACAGTGACTGATTCATAAGGAACCTTGTCGCCAAACCTTACACAAAGCTCACATGCGTCAGAGTCTATCTTGCAATGTACATGTGCATCCTTCAATCGAATAAAAGCATCGATGACGATATCCCCAATTGACAAAAAGTCTATTTTATTATCATTTTTGTTCATGCTATGATTGTAACATAAAAAATAATAAATGAAATTTATTTATGAAAAAACTAATCTTTGTTGTCGCCGGGTTTGTTTTTTTATTTTCGTCTAATTTAGCTAGGGCCGATATAGTCATAAATGAAATAATGTATGCGCCACAAACAGGCAGTGCCTATGAGTGGGTTGAAATTTTTAATTCTGGGAATTCGGCAGTTGATTTGGGAGGTTGGAGATTTTTTCATGGAGAAGCAAGTTCTGGGCCTCTAACTCTAAGGAGTGGCAATAGTACTTTATTACAGCCTGGTGAATACGCAATCATTGCAAAGAGCCCTGCATCTGTTCCCAATTATGATTGGTTAAATTTTTCTGGCATGATTTTGAGTGCATCGACTCTTTCTCTTCCAGATGGTGCCGATAATACATATATTGCAGTAGCATCTGACGCAAGTAAGACAATAAGTAATTCTGTAGTTTATGATACTAGCCTAGGAGGAAGTAAGGATTCTGGTAATTCTCTTGCAAAAATAAATAATGCATGGGTTGGTAGAACTCCGACACCAGGAGCAGTAAATGAAATAGTGGTTACACCACCACCCGCGCCAGTCTTGGATAGTGGCAGTAGTGGTGTTGGTGGAGGAGGGAGTTATGTATCTTCTTCTGCTGGAGCAGTTTCTTCTACTAGCACATCTCCACAAGAGACAAAAACAAAAGTAGCAGATATTCCAAAAATTAAAACAAAGATTGTATCAAAAACTTTAGGCTTTGTTGGTCTCCCATTATCATTTCAATCTAATGCACTTGGTTATAGTGGAGAACAATTAAATCGGGGGAAATATTTTTGGAACTTTGGAGATGGAGATTCAAAAGAGGTAAGGTTGTCTGACGGCAATAAGTCTTTTACTCATACATATTTTTATCCCGGAGACTATACTGTGTATTTGGATTATTATCAGAATTATTATTCTGAAGTTCCTGATGCATCTGACCAAATAACCATAAAGGTAATTCCAGCTAATATTTCAATATCTAGAGTTGGAGACGAAAAAGATTTTTTTATAGAGATTTCAAATAATACTGATTACAGTGCAGATATTTCAAGATGGTCTTTGGTGAGTGGAAGTAAGCGTTTTGAGTTACCAAAAAATACAATATTGGCTTCAAGAAAAAAGCTGATTATTTCTCCCAAATTTAGTAATTTGTCTTTTGGCGACAAAGCTGCCTTGAAATTAATAACACCACAAGGAGAAGTTGCTTTTGATTTTTCTCCAACGATTGCACCACTAGTCCAAGCGGCAGGAAGCTTTACAGAAGAGAAGGAAATTGTAAATCAAAATAAAGTTTCCAAAATAGCACCAGCTCCTCTATTTGTGCCAGAGAAAGTATCTGAAACAAGCGGGACAAATTCTGGAGAGAATTTAGTTGCCCTGGCTTCCGCAGGTGGGGCCATAGGAGAGGGCGTAGGTATTAGATCTTTTTCACCAATGATTTCAATTATATTTATACTTTTTGTTGGTATGGGGACAGGTACTGTGTATTTTATTCGCCGAAGAAAAATTTTGTATCAAAGTGGAAGCGATTTTGAAATTTTGGATGAATAGCTTTTATTAAAACTAACCTGTGTTATAATATTAATTGTGTTTCAAAATTTTTTATTAAAAAAGATGCTTAGAACTCAAGGAGTGCCAGAAGCACAAATTGAGATGTTTGTTGCCATGATTGAAAAGAACCCTGATCTCTTCAAGACTATTGCGACAGAAATACAAGCCAAGATCAAGAGTGGCACAGACCAAGCTACTGCTGGCATGGAGATAATGAAAAAGTACGAGAGCGAGTTGAGAAAGTTAGCATAAAGGGGTACGATAATTAGAGATCGACGGAGGGTATGAATTATAGAACTAATTTTTGATAAAAGTCGGAATTCTTTAAAATTTTGTTTATAATAATATTTATGAAAAAATTAAAAAATAAACCTGTTCTAATGTCCATACTAGTTGTGCTTGTTTTGGTTTTTGGAAGCTATTTTATTTTAGGAAAAAACAAGATAAATATTTTTTCGGGCCGTGTAGCAAGTGTAGCTACCGTAAACGGGGTTACTATACCGAGGGACACTTATGATACACAACTAGCAAGCAGTATCGCATCATACAAGGCACAAGGCGTTGATTTTGAAAAAGATACCAATAAGCTTTTTGAGGTCAAGACACAGGTTTTAGATACCCTTATTAGTAACCAATTATTGGCGGAGGGTGTGGCAAGGAATGGTATAAAGGCTAGCGAGGAGGATGTAAATAAGCAATATCAAGATCTATTAACTCAAGCAGGCGGAACAGAGAAATTCAAAGCTGCCCTGATTGAAAGTAAGCTTACTGAGGCACAACTAAAGAAAAATATTGCAAAACAAATTGCAGCACAGGAATATTTATCAGAAAATGTTGATACCTCAAAACTTGATGCAAGCGATGCTGAGATTGCAAAGTTTTACAATGATTATAAAAAGGGACAAAAAGCAGCCGGGAAGGAGACACCAACATTAAAAGATCTAAGTGACCAGATCAAACAACAAATTATTTCAAATAAAAAGAGGGCATTAATTTTAGATTTTATTGCTTCACTTCGAGCTAAAGCAAAAATAGAGACAAATATCTTGTAGGAGATTATTATCTGTGGATAACTTTTTCTTTACATATACCCCCGGGGGGTATATGATGTTTTTATGGTTACTAATAAACAAAAGCTAATTAATAGGCTAAAAATAATTGAAGGACAGGTGAGAGGTTTGCAAAATATGATAGAGAAGGACATCTATTGTATTGATGTTATTACTCAAACCTCAGCGGTCAAACAAGGACTCTCTAATATTGAGGACAAGCTCATGGAGGGGCATCTTGGTTGTTGCCTTGTAAATCAAATAAAAAAGGGTCAAACAGAAAAGGCTACAAAAGAGATGCTCAAAGTTTATCAACTTAAACGAAAGTAATTTGTGAAAAAAGAAATATATAAAATTAAGGGTATGCACTGTGCTTCATGTGCGAGCATAATAGAAAAGACTATTAAAAAAATTGATGGTGTAGAAGATATATCAGTAAACAATGGTACAGAAAATGCCAAGGTTTCTTTTGATAGCAATAAAACAAATATTGAGCAATTTAATAAAAAAATAGAGCCACTAGGCTATACTTTTGTAATTCCAGACCCGAGGGGTAAGGGAATTCCCCTACCCCTCGGGTCGGGGAAGGAGATGAACATGAGCGAAGACGAGCATGCTGCGCACTTAGGGCTAAACCAATCAAAAAAAGAAAAGCTTACTGAGCTTAAAGATATGAGGAACAAACTTTTCACACTTATTCCTATTGTTATTATAAGTATTTTTGTGATGGCTTGGGATATTTTTTCTCAGTTTAAACTTGTTCCCGAGATGTCATATTTCTGGAGTGAATTTTTCCACCACTTAATGCCAGTTCTCGCTACATATACACTATTTGTAGTAGGGAAACCATATTTACTTGGTTTGTATCGCTTCTTTCGTTACGGTAAGGCAAATATGGATACACTGATTGGACTCGGGACAGGAGTAGCATTTTTATATAGTTTTATTATCAGTGCTTTTGAAGAAAGCTTAAAACCTTTTATAAATGTTAATCAAGGATATTATGATGTGGCCATAGTTGTCATTGCTTTTATTACACTTGGTAAATATCTTGAGGCGCGTTCGAAACTAAAAACAGGAGATGCTATAGAAAAACTTTTAAACCTTCAAGCGAAGACCGCATTGGTCATTCGTGATGGAAAAGAAATAGAAATATCAGTCAACGATGTGGTGCATGGAGATTTGATTGTTGTAAAACCTGGAGCAAAAATCCCTGTCGATGGAGTAATTACAGAGGGAAGTTCTTTTGTTGATGAATCGATGGTGACAGGTGAACCAATGCCATCCGAGAAGAAGGTTGGTGACAGTGTGGTTTCTGGAACTATCAATACAAATGGAACTTTTGTATTTAAAGCGACAAAAGTTGGTTCTGAAACATTGCTTGCTCATATAATACAGATGGTAGAAGAAGCACAAGGTAGTAAGGCGCCGATACAAGCCCTTGCAGATAAAATTTCCGGGATTTTTGTTCCTGTTGTTTTAGTTATTTCCTTTATTACTTTGGGCGTGTGGCTTGTTGTTGGCACACAGTATCTTGGTTTTTCGGAGGCTCTTTCTTTTGGTTTAGTTTCCTTTGTTGGTATTCTTGTTATTGCTTGCCCGTGTGCACTCGGACTCGCTACGCCGACCGCAATTATAGTAGGAGTAGGAAAAGGTGCAAGTGAAGGAATATTAATCAAAGACGCTGCCACTCTTCAGAAATTGTACAAAGTGGATACTGTGATAGTGGACAAGACAGGTACAATTACAAAAGGTAGGCCAACTCTCGTTGATATTAAGAATCTTTCGAATGTCAAAGACGAAGAAATTATTTCAATTCTTGCCTCGCTTGAAAACAAATCAGAGCATCCTATCGCTCGCGCTGTGGTTGATTATGCTAAGGAAAAAAACTTGCCCGAACGACCGGAGTCGTCCGGTCGGGCGGGTATTAAAATAGAAGAAGTCACAAATTTTGAAAATATTGAAGGAAAGGGATTAAAAGGATTTGTTAATAACACTGAATATTATATAGGTAACGTGAAGTTGATGAACGAACTTGGTATCTCCACTGTGGATTTAAAAATAGATCAATATACAAGGGAAGGCAAAACTCCTGTTATCATTGCAAACAAGGAAAAAGTTTTAGGATTTGTGATGATTGCGGATGAAATTAAGCCCGAGTCCAAGAAGGCAATTTCTGATATGCACAAGCTTGGAATTAAAGTAGTTATGCTTACAGGGGACGATGAAAGAGCAGCAAAATATATGGCAGCCCTTGTAGGTATTGATGATGTTGTAGCACACGTCCTTCCTCAGGATAAACTTGCAAAAATAAAAGAGTTACAAGCGGAAGGGCATATTGTTGCTATGGCAGGCGACGGTGTGAACGATGCCCCAGCACTCGCTCAGGCGGACGTGGGTATTGCTATGGGAACAGGAACCGATGTTGCGATAGAATCAGCAGGCATAACTCTTTTGGGTGGTGATATTTCAAAACTTGTAAAAGCAATAAAACTTTCAAAAATTACTATGCGTGGAATCAAACAGAATCTTTTCTGGGCATTCTTCTATAATGTCGTGGGGATACCACTTGCGGCAGGATTATTTTACCCATTTTTTGGATGGATGTTGAATCCGGTTTTTGCTGGCATGGCGATGGCATTGTCTTCTGTATCTGTCGTGTCGAATTCATTGCGAATTAAAGCAAAGCGGATATAATATTATAAATAATAAATGATAAATAATATGTCACAACAAAAATACCAATTTCATATCCACGGCATGCACTGCAAGTCATGCGTTTTGTTAACAGAAAATGAACTCAAAGAGTTTCCTTATATTAGTATTGTCAAAGCGAGTTTGAAATCCAATTTAGTAGAAGTGATAGGGGACTTTGGAGATAAAACAGTCGAACAAGTAGCGGAAGAACTCACAGCAGTGCTCAAGCCTCATGGTTATACTCTTTCTGTAGATGGAATCAATAAAGAGACTGGAGAAAAAATCGTGAAGAAAGCAAATTGGGGAGAATTTAAAATTGCAATTCCTGTCACAATTCTTTTTGTTATTTTTTATGTGTTACTGCAAAAAATAGGGTTAGTGAATCTGGTCAATATTAGCAAGGTTTCTTATAGTACAGCATTTATTATCGGCATCATTGCATCGCTATCTTCTTGTATGGCTGTGGTTGGTGGACTTTTACTTTCCATGTCAGCGAGTTTTGCCAAAGACGGGAATAGTGTTAAACCACAGCTGATGTTTCATATTGGTAGAATTATTTCCTTTTTTGTTCTAGGGGGAGTCATAGGAGCCATCGGTTCTGTTTTTCAACTGAATGGTATAGGTATGTTTGTTTTGAGTTTTGTTATTGCTGTTGTTATGCTGATTTTAGGAATCAATTTATTGGATGTTTTTCCTTCGGCAAAAAGATTTCAGCCCGGAATGCCAAAATTTTTATCAAAGCAAACAATGGGAATTTCAAAACTAAATCATACTCTTACCCCACTTTTTGTCGGTATTGTTACGTTCTTTCTACCTTGTGGTTTTACTCAGGCAATGCAAATATATACACTTTCCACAGCTAATTTTATGGAAGGTGGATTAATCATGTTATCATTTGCATTAGGGACACTTCCGGTTCTCGCTCTCATTTCATTTAGTTCTTTATCTATAGGGAAAAGCCCAAAAGCAGGTATTTTCTTTAAAGTTGCTGGGCTAGTAGTGATTTTGTTTGCAATATTCAATTTGATTAATGCACTGGTCGTGATTAATATTTTACCTCCAATTTTTGGTTTTTAAATTATTACAATGAAAAAAACAAACAACCAAAATATAATAATAATTTTTGCAATAGTTTTAGCAGCGATAGCTATTTTCTTTGCTCTTAATTATTCAAACAAGAGTTCGTCAGCAAGTAGCAAGACGGATGGAAACAATATCAACAACAACGTGGGCGCCTTGGCGGCTGATGGAAATACAAGCAATGTCTCTATTGATGGTGGTGGTAAACAAATTATAGAAATAAGAGCAAAAGGTGGTTTTAATCCAGTACAAAGTATCGCGCATGCAGGTATCCCTACTATCTTGCGCGTTGATACCAACGGTACTTTTGACTGCTCTTCTACTATTAGAATTCCAAGTTTAAATATAACTAAAAATTTACCACTATCTGGGACAACAGATATAGACATAGGAACACAACAGGCAGGTATATTTAGAGGTACATGTGGTATGGGTATGTATCCTTTTGAGATTGATTTCCAGAGTTAAATTTTATTGTTTAGATATTATATATCTTCTCCGATCATGATGATCACGTCAAACTTTGAGTCCACTGGATTTGTTTTTGTTATTGCTTTTGGGTAAGAGTTTTTTACTACTTCCTCTACAACAGGAATGTATTCCTTCTTGCTATCTTTAATAAATATAGTCGTTGTACTGTAAGGACCTTTCTCATTGCCAGTCGTTCCTGTGGAGAAGCCTGCACTTTCAAATACTTTTGCCAAAGTAGCAGCCACACCTTTCTTGTTTGTTGTGTTCATTATACTAAGGGTGATTATTTTCTTGTCTAATTCTATCGGGGCAGGTGGTGGTGTGTTTTCTGTTACATTTTGGGTAGTGACATCAGGCTCATTGTGTATTTGAGATGCTGGAGATTCTGCCGTTTCAGAGTTTGTTATATTTTCTGGTGTATTGTTCGGCAGTCCGAGTTTTTTAACTACAAGGGAATAATTTTCTGTGTTTAATGCTGCTGTGTTTTCACTAGTTTGTGGAGAAAATATTTGGTTCACATTTAGAACAATAAAATTTATAGATAAAGAAAATAAAACTAAGACTATTATAAAAAACACAACAAAGATATATAAATAAATAAAATCAGACGATTTCATTCTTTTTAGTATCCTTGAAAGTTTTGTATTTTTTGTTTCCATTTTATTGAATTGCTTTTGTATATAATGTTCCTCGGAATGTCAATGCTGATACTTCTTGCCAGCCGAGTTGATTTTGAGCAGAGATAGTAAAACCATCAATCTTGGTGAAATATGGAAGCTTGTCGAACTCCTTGAAGTATTTGGAAAGCGTCAAAACATTAACATCAAATTTATTTGAAAAAATAATGGTTGAAATTGGAAATGGCGCTGATATGCCAGAAATTATTGGAGTTTCGAAATGGTAAGCTTGATTTATGGTGTTTTTGATTGCTAGACTGTCCAATATATTTACAAATTCTAGGATATTGTCTGATGGTACGAATGCATTTTCTATTCTTTTATTATTTGTGCCGATGACTTGTGTATCGCGTTCAATTATTTTAAAAAGTTCAGTTTTTTCTACTAGCTCTGCTTCTAGGCGGTGGTTGAGGGACACAGCGTTTGACATGCGTGTTATTTGGCTAGAAATAAAACTAATAGCAATCAACACAAAAGATATTACCAAAAGGGCAATGAGTGCATTTTTACCAATTAATATTAAAAGATTTTTTTTGGTGAACATATTATTTGTAATATAGCATGTTAGGGTCCTTTAAATGAAATGTGATAGAAAATGGTATATCTCCTTTTTGTTCTAGGTTCGTAATCGGGAGCTCCACAGCCGTCAGATATGTGGATGCTTGGATGGATTTCTTGAATAAGTTTAGTATGTTGCGGTCGAGAGCTGTGCCTGTCATCGTGATGTTGTCGTTTATAGATGTCACAGAAAGATTTGAGATTAAAACACCAGTAATAGTATGGAGCAACTTAGGCCAGCCCGAGGATGAAAAAAGAGCAAAGGAACTCGGAGCAGTTGGTTTTTTTGTTAAGACAGATATTCAAATGTCTGAGTTTATTGAAAAAATTAAGCAAATAATTAAATAGTACCTTAGTTTTCGTTTTGCATCTTTAATTTTTTTAGACATTATAGTATAATAAAGGTGTCTTTGGAGGCACAATCATGAAGAAAAACAAAAAGAAAATTTTAATTTTAGAAGATGAAAAATCTCTAGCACGGGCGCTTGAACTAAAATTCATGAAGGAAGGTTTCGATGTCAAAATTCTCCACGATGGGGAGGAAGTTCCCCGGGTATTGGAAAAAGAGAAATTTTCTTTGATTATCTCTGATTTATTTATGCCAAAGTTAAATGGTTTTCAGGTTCTTGAGCTTGCAAAGGAAATTGGTATAAATATACCTATAGTTATTCTGACAAACATATCTCGAGCCGAAGATGAAAAGCGTGCCATGTCGCTAGGTGCTAAAAAATTTTTTATTAAAACGGATGTACCACTTTCAAAGATTATATCTTATGTAAACGAGATTATTTTATAATGACAAATTTATGGGCAAAATATCAATAAAAAAGAAAATATTACTTGTATCTGTGTCTATATGTTTTTTTTCTGCCTTAATTTTAGGCATAACAACTTTTAATTATTTTAGTAATGTTCTAGTTAATCAAAAGATAGATGAGATCAGCAAAATTACAAATGGGCAGGTTCATCAGACATCAGAAGAACTAAAGAACAACGTACTATTTACGAAGGTTATTAGTAGAGACGAAAGGGTTATACGGTTTTTGAAGAATAAGGACAAAAAACTCGGCAGTAATCTTTTAGATTATTTTAATATATATGCCAAAGAAGATTCAAAATATCTAGCAATTTATTTACTAGACAAGAATGGCATTACTCTGGTTTCTACTGATGCTACATTTGTTGGTCAAGATTATAGTTTTAGAGATTATTTTAAAAAAGCAATTAAAAAGGAACCCTATGTTGATGTTTATATGGGCAAGACCAGTCAGAAGTTTGGGTATTATTTTTCTTATCCAGTCTTAGACGACAAGAATGAGATGATTGGCGCAATGATTACAAAAATTGATAGCACAGAGATAAATGAATCAATCGACAGGAATGAGTTGTCAAAAGCTAACAATCTCATGCTCGCTGAGCAAAATGGAGTCGTTATCTATTCAAATGAACCCAATCGATTTTTAAAAAGTCTAGGAGTCTTGTCTTCTCTTGAAGTTGCAAATATTACTGAGACTGATAAATTCCTAGGAAAAGAAATAGTTCCTATCCAGTATGAAGTCGCCCAAAATATAATTCGTAATTACAAGACACCAGAGACGAAAAAATTTTTTGATTTGATAGATGATGAAGATGAGATTATCAGCGTTACGAAGGTTGGAGACTTTCCATTTTTTTTAATAACAGAGATAGGGCTAGAGTCTGTATCTAGTTTGGTTTTTTTAACTACAATCATATTTACTTCAATAGTTCTTCTAGGTTTAATTTTAATGTCATTACTTTTCTATAGGCTGTTTATATTAATAATTAGACCATTAGAGGATTTAAGGATTTTGGTTGGGCGTATTAGTTCTGGAGACTTTTCTCAAAAGGCAAAGATTGATAGTGGAGACGAATTTGGTAGTTTGGCAGTTGCGTTTAATAAGATGTCTCTTCAATTGGGGGATCTCTATCGCAATCTAGACAATAAAGTACAAGAAAGGACAAGTGAATTAGAAAAATCTAAGAGTGAGTTAAATGAAGCTCTAAATGAATCTGAAAGACTGAACAAAACCATGGTAGGTAGAGAATTAGAAATGATAGAACTTAAAAAACAGATAGACGCGTTAAAAAATAACCAATAGGATGAAAACATTTTTTCCATTTAAAAAAAATTATCATATTAAAACAAAAATAACTTTTATTCTTGTTTTTTTTACTATTTTGTCTCTTGGGGTTATTTTCTCTTTTTCATTTTTTTATTCTCAGAAAGTAATTAAAGATGGATTTAAGAGTCGTTTGCTCGATGTTGTTTCTGAAGCGAGGATGCAAATAAACCCCAAAGAGCACAGCATTCTGAGAACGACCACAGACGAGAGCACTACCGCGTACAAAGATGTTCTCGGTACTCTAAAGAGCATCCAGGCCAATGCAAGTGATATTTTTTATGTTTATACAATGAGAGAAAACATTAATAATCAAATTACTTTTATTGTAGATGGAGATGATTCTGACCCAAATAATATTTCGCACATTGGCGATGTTTACACTGACGCAAGTGAGTTTCTCAAAAATAATTTTTTGCGGATAGACAAACCAGTAGTTGAAAGTGAATTTTATACTGATCAATGGGGGACCTGGCTCTCTGGATATGCCCCGTTCTATGATAGCGATGGCAAGAGGGAAGGAGTTTTGGGTATGGATATTTCAGCAGCAAGCATCTTGAAAATCGAAAAACAGATGATATATTATTTTATGTTTGTTTTTCTAATTTTAATTCTATCTTTAGTCTTTATACTAAATTTTTTAATTGACAAAAATATTTTAAAACCAATTAAGAAATTATATGATGGGGTTGGTATAATTATTCACGGTGATATGAATTATAAAATAGAGGTAGACACCAAAGACGAATTTGGAGGTTTGGCTAAAGTCTTTAGTGACATGGTAAGTGCAAACAAGAATATGAATTATGAGGTGGAAGAAAGGATAAAATCACAGACAACAGAAATATCTGCAAAAGCACAGGAGCTAGATAGTCAAAAGAAAGCCATTTTGAATATTTTAGAGGATGTCCAAAAAGAAAAGTTGAAGATTGATATTTTGGCAAAAGACCTAGAAAAATTCAAGTTGGCAGTAGATAATGCGACTGATCAAATTGTAATTACTGACAAGGAAGGCATCGTGGTATATGCCAACAAGATTATCGAAACAATAACAGGATATAGTCCAGAAGAAACGGTAGGCAAAAAATCTGGAATACTATGGGGCATGCAAATGCCAAAAGAGTATTATCAAAATATGTGGGATATAATAAAAAACCAGAAAAGAGTTTTTCATAGTGTTATAAAAAACAGAAGAAAGAGCGGAGAATTTTATTTTGCAAACATTAGCATTTCTCCAGTTTTAGACAATAGAGGGGATATAGTTTTCTTTGTCGGGCTAGAGCGAGACGTGACAAGAGAAAAAGAAATAGATAGAGCAAAGACAGAATTCGTTTCTATTGCTTCTCACCAATTGCGTTCACCGTTGTCTGCGATAAGCTGGTACACAGAGATGCTACTAGATGGTGATGCAGGCAAGATCAACAAAGAGCAGAAGAAATATCTCGAGGAAGTGATGGGTGGAAATAAACGCATGGTGGACCTGGTTGATTCTTTACTAAACGTTTCTCGGTTAGACATTGGAACATTTTTTATTGAACTAGAGTTACTAAATATTGTAGATATGGCGAAAAGTGTTGTGAGCGAGTTTGAGCCACAAATGAAAAGTAAAAAAATTAAATTAGAAGGAGTATATGGTGAAGATATCGGAGAGTTTAAAGCTGATAAGAAATTATTGCGCATGGTGCTCCAGAATTTGTTGTCCAATGCTGTGAAATATAGTAAAAACGAAGGTAAGGTCAAAGTGGAGTTGTTTAATCTTCAAAAAGGACAGAAATTCGGGGGAAGGAATATGGACAAAGATAGTATGACTATCAAAATATCAGATTCAGGTATAGGTATCCCACAAAGTCAAAAAAATATGATATTTTCTAAGATGTTTCGTGCTGATAACGCACGCAAAATAGAAACACAAGGTACTGGACTCGGTCTCTATATTGTTAAGTCAATTTCTGATTTAACTGGAGGAATGATCTGGTTTGAGTCGGAAGAGGATAAAGGTACTACTTTTTATGTGTCCTTTCCATCAAGCGGAATGACCAAAGAAGAGGGTTCAAATAAGCTGGACTCATTTTATTAGACTTCCTATTTAATTAAATAGACTTTATTTAATCCCAACCAAAGGTATAGTCTTCTTTGCTAATAAATCTTTTATTACTTTTGCTAAAACGCTAAAATCGGATGACTTGTGTACGCATGCATCTATATTGAGATCTTTTATTATCTTTTCGGTTTCAATAGAAAAATCCTCATTTGTAAAAAGTATTATTGGTATATCTTTGGTCTGAGATTCTGTCTTCATCCTAGAAGCCGCATCGAGTCCGTCCATGACAGGCATCTTCTGGTCCATGAGTATTAGGTCAGGGTGGAGGCGTCTTGCTGTCTCTCTTCCTTCGTTTCCATCAGAAGCATAGATAACTTCATATCCCAAATTGACCAACCTTCCACCAAAAAGACGACGCAACAATGGGTCATCGTCAACCATTAAAATATTTATTTTCTTTTCATTTTGCATGTTTTCTTCTGTATTAGACATACTCTTAATATTAACAATTTTTGGAGTTATTGCCAAGCTTTAGAATTCAAGCCCGAGGAAATTTTTAAAAGCACTTATTTAAATTATATTGGCATCTAGCTTCTCTAGTTTTATTGTGAGAATTTGATTTTCGCAAGTTGTGATAATTTTTTTTGTTTTTATTTGAGTAGGCAGCTCTATCGTGCGAGAAAACTTACCCCAATAAAGCTCCTTATTATAATAATTTTCTTCTAGTATTTCTTTTGTTTTAATTCGTTCACCTTTTATTTTTAAAATTTTACCATTTGTAAATATAAAAATATTTTTTGGGGAAACTCCTGCAACCATGGCTTGTATAATTATGTGCTCATTTGTTTCGTATCCATCGATTAGTAACTCCATATCCTCATCTATGTTTTCTTCAAAATCCTCCGCTGTACTTTTTATCTGTGGATAACTGTCCGTTTTGTCTTCACTTAATATGCCGAGCGAGTTTGCATTATGCATTACACTAGCACTCTTGTTACTATTCAAGCCTAGCAGCCATCGCATAAAGGGGGACACATAATCTTTTGAAACCAATGCAATGATTTCCAACATTGTTTCTTCGTCTGCAGCATCTGTAAGATAATATTTACCGTCATTTGACTTCATTTTGAGTTGGTTACATTTTGTAACCAACTCATTTCCTCTTTTCTTTAAACGGTTTTTAAGAACCTTCCAATAATTCCGTGCATCTGAGCTTTTTGTGATTATGCTCATGACATCTACAATTGAAAAATGCCATTTGTTAGTTTTTTGGTCAAAATGATAACGAATCAAGTTGTCTTTTATTTCAAATTTATTTTCTGTATCCATAGTCTATACTTATTATTATATACTAAAATTTGCTATAGAATATTTTTTACGAATTAGTCTTTTTGTGTTGTATCTATATGCATTTTCTAGAACGACATGATATAATTATAATTATAAATAATATTTTTAAATAAATTTTATCTTAAATGATTTCTGAATCAAAACCATTGTTAGCTAAAAATTATTCTCATTTTTCAAGGTCTATTTTTCGCATAGGTATTTTTATTTTTATTCTCGTTTCGATTTTTTCTTTTAATAATTATAGAGCAGAGGCTGCTGCCTGTAACGCGACTGTAAGTGGAACATGGACTGCCGCTGGTGGTACAGCAACATTTGTAGGATGTACTGGAACTGGAGGTGCTCCTGGCTCTGCCGATGATTTAACAATTAATTCTGGAGTTGTGTTGACCGTTGATTGGGCTGCAACAGTTCTTAGTGTTACTATTGCAAACCCTACAGTTGCAAACGGACTTACAATCGGTAGTGTTACCACTGGAGTAACAATGACAATAACGAATGCCCTTACATTATCTGCAAACTCAAGTACAGCTATAGCTGAAACGGTTTCAATTAGAGGAGCAAATACTTTACTTAACGTTGGTTCAGTTTCTATGGGTGCTACTTCTGGTACAGGAAGTAATATTATTACTGGGCTCACTGTAACTGCGTGTTCGGGAACAGGAGGACTTGCAGCTTCTGGAGCAATTGCTTTGACTGGAGGAACTGCAACTACAGGAATAGTGCAGATTACGATGGGTGCGTGTAAGGTCACTGCGGGAACCACTATTGGTGTTACTGGAGGTACTGGAGGTTCTGGTCTAGCAACAATAGTTACCACAAGTGGAAACATAACATCAACAGGTGTAACGACTGTGACTGGTAGTACCACTGGCGCTGCAACGATTACAACCGGCACAGGTACAATCTCAGCTAACGGTTTTTCTATTGTTGGAGGTACTGTTGCTGGAACAGTTTCTACTACAGGTGCAGGGGTCTTAACTACAACTAGCGGAGTTACGTTTACTGGTACGGCCTTACAAGCAAAATTGACAATGGCCAGTGCTGCAGCAACTTTTAACATAACAGGTACAGTTAGTACTGGTGGAACACTGTCTTTAGGAGCTTTAACAACTACAAAATTTACTGGCACAAGTGCAATCAACGGTGCATATACATGGGGAGGTATAGTTCAAGTAAATACCGGAACTCTGACAGTAGGAGCCTTTACTACTACTTTCACAGGTACTACCTTGGTAGCTGATGGTGCTACCCTTAAAATAGGTGGAGCCGCGTTTACGTTTACCGGAGCTGTGACTGTCGGCACTGGAGGTGCTGGTGGAAATTTATCTTGTACTGCAACTGTAAGTTGTACTGGATTAAAAACTTTTTCTGCTGGTCTGACTGTCGGTGCCAATGGTGTCTTTGATATGACACTAGGAACAGTCGTGCCGTCTGTTACATTTGCTGGAACTACCTCTACATATAGTCATAGCGGAACAACATTTAAGACAGGAACAGGAACTTTTCTTATTTCAGGCACTGGAGCTATGGCTTTTGCTGGTTCAAGCAATATGATATTTGGTGCGACTATGTCTATCCCTACTAACCGTCAAATTACTGTCAGTAACACGGATGCTACTGGTGTTACTATCGCAGCTTTGACCATGGCTACCGCAGCAACTGCAAACAGTGTGACCATAAATAATGGTTCTAATGTTGTTGTTACGGGAGCATTGACATTTAGTGCCAATGCGAGTGCCACAACTCAACTTATTACCTTAGGAAGTGGTGCTGGTGCAGGAAATTTGACAGTAGGCTCTATATCAATGACCGGTGGGAGTGGAGCCAATGTAGGAGGTGGAAAAATTGCTTGTTCTGCTAGTGGTACTGGTACTCTGACTGTAGCTGGGGCTGGAACGATAGCCATAACTGGTAGTAGTTCTGCTACTAATACAGGTCTTATGAGTATTGATATGAGTGCTGGCGCATGTAAAGTAACTACTGGAACTGTGGCAGGTACAGTTCTTACACTTACTGGTGGTACTACAGGAGCTACTCCAGCAGCAATGTTTAAGATGGGTTCGGGGACACTTACCATGAATGGCAATCTTGCTTTTGGTGGAACGACTGCTAGCAAGGCACAATTTAATATGGGAGCTACTGGAGGTACTATAGATTTGAATGGTGCGATTCTTCCCGCAGTAACAACTACTTCTGGATCATACGTATTCACTTCTACAACAAATCTTATTTCAGATAGTACGAGTGCTATAAATTATGCGGCTGCTATTCCTACTTTAGGCACATGTACAGTAAACTCAGGAACTCTTACTTTTGGTGCTAGTGCAGCACCAAGCTGTACTAGTGTGGTGGTGGCGAGTGGAGCTACTTTAGAATTGGGTACAAACTTACTTACAGATTCAGGAAATTTAACTTGTGGCTCGGGTGGCGCTGGTACAGCAACAATTTCTGGCTCTGTAGGCGGCATTCTTTTATCTGGAGCGAGCGCTGTTATTGATGATGCTGGTGGTGCAGGTAGTACATGTGCGGTCACAAACAGTGGAACTTTTACTGTAAGTGGAATCACTGCACCAACTATTGGTACTGGAGCCACATATACATTTACTGGTCCATTGTCGGTTTCTACTCTTCTTACAAATAGTGGAACAGTGAATGTTGACGGAGGACTGGTTGGTGCTGGAAATTTTGTGAACGCTGCATCTTCTATATTAAATGTTCGTTCTGCTGCAGCACCTACGATTACTACTCTTACTGCTTCTACTACCACACCTGATAACACAGTTAATTACACCAGCGCGGCGCCGAATTGTGACGTTACTGCTTATGATATTTTAAATTTTACTGGAAGTGGAACTGTGACTTGTGCAGTAACTTCTGTCGCAAGTAATCTTGGGCTTTCTACCGCTGGAACTATGGCTTGGACTACAGGCGGAAATCTGACAGTTGGCGGAATATTATCAGTAGGTAATAGTGTCACCCTGACACAGGGTGCATATACATTAGATGCTGCAAATTTAACTGTTGGTGGTGGTGCTAGTGGAAGTTTTGTTGGTAGTGCTGGTGCTATCGGAGTGACAGGAAACTTGTTAATTAATGCCGGGGCAGCATTTACTTCTACCTCAAATATTTTAACTACAAGTGGTAACTTTACAAACAATGGAACGTTTGCACATAATTCTGGAACCGTATCTTTAAGCACTTCATCTACTGCAACTATCTCATCTGTTTCATCAATGAGTTTCAATAATTTTACAGCATCAGCGATTGGGGTAGCGAAGACAATTAAATTTAAACATTCAACAACCGGAACACCGATATTCACTTTTGTAGGAACAGTTTCGTTAAATGGTGCATCAGGAAAAGTTTTAACTATTGATTCTGATGATTCCACAAATCAATGGACAGCAACTTTTGCAAATGCCGCAAGTCCTACTTGGGTTTCAGTTTCAAATTCAGGATGTAGCGCTAGTCAAGATATGACCGTTGATTCAAACTCTACTCTTGGTGCAAACAATGGAACATGTTGGAAGCCTCCTGTTGTACTGCATACATTAAGTATTCCAGCATCTAGTGGTACAGGTACAGGAAGTTATGGTGGTACAGCAGCGGGAGCAACAAGTCACGGTACAGCTGTATCAATTACAGCAAGTCCTGATGCAA
>JBAXTS010000005.1:0-42484 GCA_037130055.1 bacterium
TCGAACCTGATTCTTGGCGAAAAATTAGTGCGCGCAAGCGCGCCAAAAATTCTGAATTCGTTGGGGGAATTCGGCGGGAATCCTTGGGACGCGCTTCGCGCGTCCCGCATTTCAGCTTCTAAAAAACCGTCTAGTTCTATTCTGGTGCGCGGAGAGGGATTTGAACCCTCATACCCTTGCGGGCGCTACCACCTCAAGGTAGTACGTCTACCAGTTTCGCCATCCGCGCATAATATAAACTCTAACAAAAAAATCCATCTTTGTGAAATGGATTTTTTTGTTATTATTTATTCTCCAGCTTTTTCTACAACCTCTTCTGCTTCCTCCTGGTTATTTGCGACTGAACGCATTTTACTGCGAACGTCTTTAATAGCTTTGGTACGAATATAATAAAGTTTTGACCTACGAGCACGAGATTTTTTAGTAACTTCTATTTTACCAATCATCGGAGAATATAAAGGAAAAATTCTTTCTACTCCAACTCCAGACGCAATTTTTCTAACAGTAAAAGTAGCTCCTGCCTCTTTGCCATGCTTTCTTGCAAGCACGATACCTTCAAAAGCCTGGAAACGGGACTTGCCTTTCTCATCCAAGATCTTTGAAGAGACATTTATGGTGTCGCCAGCCTTAAAATCAAGCTTTTTTCGCTCTTCGATGTCCACTGGACTAAACTTTATTTTATTGATTTTATTTCCTGCCATAGTAAAAACACTTTAACATAAAAGATTTTTAAAGGCAATTATTTATTTTGCCACTTTTTTAAAACAAGATGGTAGTGGAGATTCTACTTTTATAATTTCACCTTTTAAATTCTTAAATTCTATGGACTTTGCATGCAGCGCCATGCGTTTTATTCCTTTCGGGCAAACACTATTTGGATTATATAGAGAATCACAGACAACAGGGTGGTCAATGGCTTTCATGTGCACACGAATTTGGTGTGTCCGCCCGGTTTTTGGATAAATTTCGAGGTAAGTGAATTTAACCCCCTCTCCTTTATAAGGAGAGGGTTGGAGTGAGGTGAATCTTTTTAAAACCTTATATTGAGTTATCGCTTCGCGCATTTCTCCTCGTGCACCACGAGTAGCAGAATAACGACGAAAATCTTTTGGGCTCCTACCAATTGGTTTGTTTATTATTCCCCTCTCATCTTTCAGCCAACCAGAAACAATAGCATGGTAAGTTTTTTTTATTTCTCTGTTTTGAAACTGGCTTTTCAAAAATTGATACGCTTTTTCATTTTTTGCCAATAGCATTACCCCAGAAGTATCGTGGTCCAATCTGTGCACTATTCCTGGTTTTTTTATTTCTATTTTAATTCCTTTATTTTCATAAGTTTCATTTTCACCAACATTTTTCATCTTTGGATAATTTTTTATGGCCCAGTCTGCGACAGTCTTTTCCTTTGTTCGTCCATCGGGGTGCACAGAAATACCTGCTGGTTTATCTATCGCTAAAATATTAGTGTCTTCGTATAAAATCTTTATCATATTGAAATCTTAGTGGAAATGTTCTACAATAACAAGTGTTTTGTGGTTATGCTATTTTGTAAGGCATCAACCTATTTGTACGCTGCGCGGTTAGCTCAGTTGGTAGAGCAACCCGTTTACACCGGGAAGGTCGTAGGTTCGAGTCCTACACCGCGCACATGCCATCCAATTGCCCTTGTAGTTCAATGGATAGAACGAAGCTCTTCTAAGGCTTTGATGTAGGTTCGATTCCTACCAAGGGCACCAGACCGAGAATAAGCAAATTTATTTGCTTATGTGTAGGAAGCGAAAAGCTTTTCCTTATTTTTTTATAAAAAATGGAAAAGGTATACTGTTCCTGTAAGGAAAGATATCCTACCAAGGGCACAAAACATTTATAACGATGGGTCAACAACTGGGGCTGGAGAATTTATTATTTCAATTGACTTTTTTTCTCTTTTTGAAAAGAACTCTAGGGCTTTTGCAGTGCGGTTTTTATTTATTGGTGGAGTTTGTGCAGATTCATTTGCAGTCGATGATACAACTGATTCTTGATTTATTTGTTTAAAAAGACTATAACCGAAAAAGAAAGAAAATATGACCCCAAGAATCGCCACAAAAATAGCAATCCTCCAGTAAAAATTTGGGTTAAAAACAAAACCTTTTTTCTTAAAACTATTTCTCCTATTAAAAAATTTTATTCTCATGGTGTAAAACTCAAAAGTTTTATTTTAAATACGACCTCCCATTGTGGATTATTAATGTTTATATCAGAGATACTGTTGGCCGTTGATTTCCCCATATTCATAGAAAGAAAAGCGAGCTCGTATGGGGAATTTTCCAAAAGTCTCAGAAATTTATATATAGCTTCGAAAGTACCTGTTGCATTAAGCCCGACCAATAATCCGGAACCATCATCTAGTGTATTGACAGAATCAATTTCTGCCAAGGCTTTTACTTTTGCTGCTGATTTTTCAATTGTGTCTAGAAAAGGCACCACGTCTGAAGTCTTAGCAAAATGAGTTTCAAGAAGGGCTCTCTCTGGAGCCATCTGCTCAACAAAACGAGCCAACTGCCTTATGTCATCACGGCGGCTAGCTTCTGTCTGCCACGCCAACAAGTTTTGTTGTTCTTTTGTATTATTGTCATTTATAATTTGATATAAAAAGAAAAAATATAATACAAAAATAATAAAAAATATTATGGAAAGAAGAAGTGATATTTTTGGGAAATTGTTTTTCATATAATTTATGCAGGAATCAAACTTAAATAAAACTGAATGTTTGCTCCCTTAACAAAATTTGAAATCGGTAAATCAACACTTTTAAAAGTTGGGTTGCCCTCGAGTGTCTTACGAAACAACAACAAAACCTCGCGAGAGGGTGCTGTTCCTCTAATACTTATTTTCTTGCCCAAAATTGGATCAACATCATATAAAATTTGATTTATTTTAATATCTGCCATTTTCCCAACAATAATAGAATTTATAACATTTTCTGAAATAGAAAATCTGCCATCTTCAGCCTTCTCGATAATATTGAGTTTTTTGTTGATGTCATTAATCGCGGCCAGAGATTGCTCACCCAATAATGGTATCGGTTCTCTTTTTTGAATTTCTAATTTCGTGTTTATGGTTTCATTTTTAACATTAGAGAAAAAATAAGATGGTGCTATCCCAAAAATAATTACCAAAACACAAAAATCAATTGTAGCGAGAAATAGAACTACGAGTCTAAAATAAAAACCAGTAGTCATTTCTTTTTTCTCTTGATTTGGAATTAAATTTATCATAAAAAATTAATTGACAACACTAATCAGCTTCAAAATTACCCAGTGCAAGACCAAGCGCAGTAGAAAATGAAAGTGCTTGTCTCAAGCTCATTTCTGGAACATAACTTTTTGTATCCAGAATATTGATCCAGGCATCAGCCATTTCCACAGGACTTTTGATGCTAATAGCAATATAGTCCACAAGTCCTATTAGATTCGAATCACCACCACAAAAAATTATTTTTTTTATGGGCGGATTATTATTACCTTCTTCGTTCTTGTGTGTCTGCCAATATATAAAGTGTTTAGATATTTCGTCACGCAAAATAGAAACACTGTTCAAAAGTACCGCAAATACTTCTTTGTTTGGTGCGTTGCGTTCTAGGCCATACTCTTGTTTCATTTTTTCGGCTTCTTCCGCGCTTACACTAAAACTTTTTTGAATCACTCTATTCAATGTCTCTCCACCCAGATCAAGAGTAAATGTAAACATCACAATTCCACTAGACACAATAAAAATACCTGTGCGTTTTTTCCCAAAATCAACAATCATATATGTTTCCATATCACCCTTTTTAATAATTGATCGTGATATAGCTTGCGCCTCAAGCTCAAACGACTGTACCAATATTTTAGAACGTTTAAAAATAGATAGATAATTTTCAATTATATTTTTTGGTATTGTGGCGACTTGGACCTCTAGAGTTTGCTCATCTTCTTTAACCAAATCATAATCAAAAATTGCATCTTCTGCTTGTATCGGTACATGATCTTCGAGAGCAAATTCTATCCCCTCCTTTACATTTTTTAATCCTTGTTTTTCCAATCGAAGCTGAAAAAGATATACCTGCTCCTCGGGCAAAGAGACACGAACAGATTTTACTCCTACTTCTTTTCTTAAACTTAACAAGATTTCTTCCATTCTTTTAGAGTCTTTAATCCTGCCTGACTCTATAACTCCAGGTGGGATAGAACGTTCTCCATACCGCCCTACTCTAATACCTTTTTGGGTTGTAACGAGTTCTATAAATTTCAATGATTCATCTGAAATATCTAAACCAAAAGATGAAGGCATTAAAAAACTAGGATATGGAAAAGTTAATGAAAAAAACTTATTCAATGAATTCCTAAACATAATAATATTATACCCTGTAGTGAAGTTTTAACAAAACTCTACTACGGGGCTATACAATATCTAAATTATTATCGCTATCATTTTGCTCGAGTTCCAACGGGGATTTCATCATTTGGTGCAAGCAAGGAGAATTTATTATCCTCTGTAGATACAGCGAGTATCATGCCCTCGCTTTCTATGCCTCGAATTGTTCTAGGTTCTAGGTTAGCCACAAACATACATTTCTTCCCTACCAAAACAGAGCAATCAGAAAAATATAAAGAAATACCAGAAACTATCTGTCGTGGGTTGGTTTCACCCAAATCTACAGACAGCTTTAAAAGCTTGTCTGTGTCGGGCACTTTTTCAGCAGATAAAATTTGCCCCACAACAATATCAACTTTTTTAAAATCTTCTATATTTATCATTTTTGCTTGTTTATTTTATCTAAATATCTCTGTAAAATTAACGCAGCGGCAGAAGCATCAACGCGACCAGACTTTATTTGTTTAATTTTACTATGTGCCTGAGATTGGTTCAAGCTACTTTTGTCATTTTTTGATTTTCTTGCCTCAACCGATGTCAGAAATTCTTTTTGTTTATGAATTGGTAAATTAAATCTCTCACCTAACTCTAAAATGAAGACCTCTATCCTCGCAGATAGTGCATTCAATTTACCAGAAAAATCAACTGACTCCCCTATTACTATCTGCTCTATGTTTTCTTTTTTGATAATCTCACCAATATTTTTTAGAGTATTAGAATCATTTAAAACAATTTCCTTAGGAAAAGCCAAGGTGCAATTTTCGTCAGAAATAGCTATTCCTATCCTTTTTGTCCCAAAATCTATACCTAAAAATTTTCCTTTAGCCATAAGAAAAATACTAGCATAAATATAGCTTTTCTGGTATTATCCCAAATATGTATAATCCACAAAATGTAAATCTTATTTTATTAATATTGGCTGTTTGGACCATTCCTTGGAAGATTTATGCAGTTTGGTTGGCCGCAAAACATAATAAAAAGAGATGGTTTGTTGTATTACTTATCTTAAGCACCGTTAGTATTTTAGAAATTTTTTATATTTTCAAGATTGAAAAGAAAAGTTGGGAGGAAGTTAAAGAAGATTTTAGAAAAGCGTTCTCGTCATTTAAATAAAGTGGTATACTGGTTGAGTGCCCAAGATATACAAAAGAAGGCCAAATACTAATTGTCTTATCTGCAAAAAAGAAATTTATAAAAGACCAAGCCAAATAAGTAATGGCCGATTTTTTTGTAGTTTAATCTGTCATGGTCTCTACTGCAGAAAAGAAATCCCCTGTTTAGTCTGTGGAAAATTAATTTTATCTGGTTTAAATAAAAAAATCTGCAGCAGAAGTTGCTCAAACAAATACCGAACGGGTATAAAATATAAAATTGGAAGACCACACGACAAGGCAAGATTGTTTAAAAGTTTAAAATTAAAGTTGATGAAAGAAAAAGGAAAAAATTGTGAACTTTGCACTTATAATAAATACGAAATACTACAAGTTCATCATAAAGACAGAGACAGAAAAAACAACAACCTAGAAAACCTACAACTAATTTGTCCAAACTGCCATTATGAAGAACATCTCTTGTAAAAAGTAAAACAAAAAAAGGTTGAAAAATCTCTAAAATAGAGTATATTACATTAGTTGTTGGGAGGCGTGTCCGAGCGGTCTATGGAGATAGTCTTGAAAACTATTAAGGGTTTACACCCTTCGTGAGTTCGAATCTCACCGCCTCCGCAAATGAATTTAAACCTTATTTTTAAAGGTTCTTTTGGTTATCAAAAAGATTTTAAACTTTACTTTGTACTTAGTAAAAGATAAAATTTATTTAATGCTAAATTATTTGGGACAATTACGACTATATTCTTTTCTTGATTTACTTATTCTTCTTATTGCCACAAAAGCAATGGGTGTAGAATTTATAGGTGTGGTTTTTCTACATATTGGTTTTTTAGCTTATCTTGAGACTCAACACCAGCATTCTTATCGCAAGAAAGTTCCAAAATATCTTTGGATTATTTTTGGTATTATTGGTCTTTTGCTTTATGGACACATTGAAGGAATATTATTTGTGGTATGTAGTTATTTATATGTCCTAAAAACAAAAAAGTTTTTTGCACCAATTGCACCAATTATGCGAGGGCTTCAATATTTTTTCTTAGTTGCGGGAATAATCGGATACAACAATAAACTTGCTTGGTTAGCTCTAATTCTAATTATCATCAGAAACTTTTGTGGTGATTTGAGAGATGTGATTAAAGACAAAAAAGAAAATCTCAATACACTACCCATAGCTTTTGGATTAAGTAGAGATATCAAGTATATCCATCTTATTACAATGCTGACTACCACTTTTATCTGGTTTCAGTATACAAATTTAGCTATCTGGCTTCTTGTGCCAATTTTCTTAATTCAAATACTAACTTACAACCTAACACCAAGATAGAAATCTTAACTCTTCTTTCGCTTTTTTCCAGTTAACAGTTCTGAACGTATCTAACCATTCCCGTAAAAATTTAACTACTCCTCGACTGATTCAACAGCATATCCATCGCATGCTCCATTGAGCCTGCTTCTTTTATCTCACCACCATTCACAAAGAATATCTCGTCTGCGTTTTCTATAGTATTTAATCGATGCGCGATGATAACCTTGGTCGTACATAAAGACAGATTACGTAAAATATCTTCCAAGAGTTGTTCAGTCACAGTATCAATATTTGCAGTAGCTTCATCTAAAATAAGTAATTCCGGCTTACGCAGAACGGCACGAATGAATGCTATCAATTGCTTTTGCCCTAAACTCACAGCATCCCCTGTCGCGGTTAATTTGGTTTCAAGCCCTTTATCAAAACGCTCCAATAATTTTCCTAAACCTGCTTGTTTTATAGTATCCTCGAGTTGTGTATCACTAAAAGAAACGTATTCCTCATTGCCATACAAAATATTTTCTCGAACTGTCCCAGTAAACAAAACAGGCTCTTGTAAAATAAAACCTATTTTTTTAGTTCGTTCCCCTGGAGAGTAACTCCGAATATCTTTCCCATTCAAAAATATTATCCCAGATGTCGGGTCGTAGAGTCTTGCCATAAGGGTCGCTGTCGTGGTCTTCCCCCCTCCTGTCGGACCGACTAGCGCATACGTTTTACCCTTTTGTAAACTCAAACTCACATTGTGCAACACTACTTTATCTTCTCCATATTTAAAATTTACATTTTTAAGTTCTAGTATGGTATTCGCGTCGCCAGAAATCGTATCAGCAAGAATAGGCAAATCATTTTCTAATACTAATATCTCATGAATTCTATCCCAGCTAGCAAGAGCTGTCTGAAAATTTGCCCATAATGCTGCCAATTGTCGTAGTGGATTATAAAAATTATTTGCATAAGCAAGAAAACTAATAAGCAAACCAATAGTAAAAGACCCAGATGAAATAAGGGCAATACCATAAGCAAGAACAATCAGCTGCCCTACATTCGAAGCCAAATTATAAATTGGGGTAAATACATTGTTTGCAATTCCAGCGTCTATGGAAGCAGAATAATTTGTATCATTAACTTCTTGAAAACGTTTCTTGAAATAATCCCGGCGGTTAAAAGCAATAATAACTTTAAAGTTATTTAAACTTTCCTGGATTTCAGAACTTAAACCTCCCAATGATTGGGAGCTAAATAAGTTCTTTTTCTTTACCCATGGAGAAAGAACTCTAGTAATAAAGAATAAAAGTACGGCTGGCGCGAGAGTAGCAGCCCCCAAACGGATATTAATACTGAGCAAAAACACAGCAGCCCCCACCATGAGAAATATACTTCCCATAAACTGCACCAATGCCTGTGAGAAAAATTGATTTATTTTATCAGTGTCGTTGTTAATTCTCGAAATCAAATCACCAGTTTTGTTTTGATTAAAAAATGCTACCGGTAATGATTGGAGCTTGTTGAAAATTTGATTACGTAAACGATAAAGAACTCTCTGCCCCACTCCTCCCATGAGCCGAATCTGAAGATAACTCGCCACCAAACCAAATAAATATAATACTAAAATTATTGATGCAAAAAATATCACTCCGCTAAAGTCATGTGGAATAATGTACACATCCACAGTATGAGCAATCAATCTAGGAGCCAAGAGGCTCAAAGCGGAATTAACAACTATCGCAATAAGAGCAACAATCATAATTTTCTTCTCCTCTACGATAAGTGGCCACAGTTTTTTCACTGCCTGCAGGGCAGAATTTTTTGTAGAGGTATTTAATTTATTAAGATTGTATTTCATAAGCATTTGTACTCTGCTGTGAATTATAAATCTGAACATATTCTGGAGACGTTCTCATCAAGTCCTCGTGCTTCCCAGCTGCGACAATCTCGCCTTCCATCAATACGAGAATCTGGTCGTATCTTTCGATTGAAGAAATTTTCTGTGTTACAGAGACCAAAGTAAGACCTGGATAATTTTTTGAAGCATTTTCCAAAATCTTTTTTTCTGTATTTGTATCAACACGGGAAGTAAAATCGTCTAGTAGTAAAATTTTCGGTTTGATGGCAAGAGCACGGGCAAGCATAATTCTCTGTTTTTGTCCGCCAGATAGACTAGCCCCCCTTTCAGAGACAATAGTCTCTAGGCCTTTTGGTAAATCATTAATAAAAGAAGAAAGCTCTGCAGTATCAATAGCTTTTTTAACGTCTTCTTCAGACACACTTGTATTAAAAGCAATATTTTCTTTCAAACTCATATTGAAAATAATGCTATCTTGAAAAACAAGCCCGATTTGTTTATACAGATTCTCTTTTTTATATTCACTAATATCATGATTATCATATTTTATCTCACCTGATGAGGGTTCTATCAAACCGATTAATAAATTAAGAAGCTGCGTCTTGCCTGCTGCTGTCGGACCAACAATTGCGACCCTACTACCAGGATTAATTTCAATAGAAATATTTTTCAACGCTGCCTTTTCTCCAAAAAATAAGTTTACCTTCTCTATTTGTATACTACCTTTGAGCGACTCTGTAATTGTTCCTTCGTCTTTTCGCTCTGGCATCGATAATACCGCTACTATTCTCTCATAAGAAGCCTGTGCCTGGGCAATAATATTACTCATAAAACCAATTAGCAGTATGGGGAATATTAATATAACCAAATAACTATTGAAGGATGCAAAATCTCCCAGAGACATTGTTCCATTGATGATAAACTTTCCACCAAGAACTAAAATTACTAATATTGCCAAATTGGAAGCAAGTGTAATAGTAGGAATCATCGCGGAGAAAAGTTTCAGAATTTTTGTTCCTATATCTCTAGCTTTACTATTTGCCTCGGTAAACTTATCATGTTCTAGACTTTGTGAATTTAGAACCCGGACAAGAGCTGAGCCCAAAATACTTTCATTTATAACCTTATTCAGCCAATCAATAGTCTCGCGAGTTTGTAGAAAAAAGACCCTTACCTTACCAAAAATTATAAAAAAGGTAATACCAATTACAGGCACGACAGACAAAACAGCCAAGCCAAGACGCCAATTAATAGAAATAAGTAAAACTCCTGCTCCAATTATTATAAAAAATGAAGACACAATATTTACGATAGCTTGAGCAATAAAATTTTTGACTGAATCTATGTCCGAAGTCAAATTAGTCAATAACTTTGATGGTGTTATCATTTGTACTTCCTTAAAAGTATAATTGGAAATTTTTTCCGAAAGATTTCTTCTTAAATCTCTCGCCACCCTCTCTCCTGCATAAGTCTGCACAATATTTTGTAAAAAAATAAGAAAAAAAATACCAATAGTTGCAAAAGAAAATTCCCACAAATATTTATCAAGCGAATTTCCATGCAAAAAACCATCAATGCCAAACGAAAGTAATCGTGGCAGCCACAAACTAAGCACATTACTAAAAAGTGCTAAGAAAATTAACAACGTAATTATTTTCCAGTATGGTTTTAGTAAAGAAAATAAATTGGATTGATTTGTATTTTTTGTTTCATTTTTATTCATATCTTAAAGCATCAATAGGATTTTTCTTACCAGCTTTACGCGCCGGATAAATACCAAAAGCAATACCTGCTACACCAGAAACTCCAAGCCCTAGAATTACTGATGAAATAGGAAAAGCAAAGACCCAGCCAAGGTCAGAGAAGAATGTAGAAATTACAAAATATACCAGACCAACGACCGCAGCCCCGATAGCAATACCTATTATCCCCCCAGCGAAAGTAAGCAAAACTGACTCTATAAGAAATTGTTGCAAGATGTCGCTATCTGTCGCACCAACAGCTTTACGTAGTCCTATTTCACGAGTACGCTCTGTCACAGCGACAAGCATAATATTCATAATCCCAATCCCCCCTACAACCAATGAGATAGATGCAATTGCCGCTAAAAATAAAGTAAGGATAGACGTAATACTCCCCAAAATAGAAAGAACGTCGGCTTGGGTTCGTATATTAAAATCATCCTTATTTGGATCGGTGATACCATGACTTTGACGCAAGGCAAATGTAATACGCGACTTAGCAAAGTTAATATCATAACTCGCATTCGCCTGAACAAGAATGGTATTGAGATAACTAACACCGAGCATTTGTTTTTGAGCAACAGTAACGGGTATGACAACTAAATTTCCTTGATCAACTCCAAAAGCACCGATACCACCCTTTTCTAATATTCCAACTATGCGAAAAGAAACACTTTTTAAACGTATTGTTTTGTTAATGGGACTGAGAGAAGGACCAAAAAGTGAAGTCGCGAGGTCAGGACCGATGACTGCCACATGATTTGCAGAATCAACATCACTTTTTGATAAAATCATGCCTTCCTTTACAAAAAGATTTCTTACCGCAAACATATTCTCAGTCACACCCTGATAAGTAACGGTTTTATTTTTATTTTCATATACAACTTCAGCCTGTCCACTGACTAACCCAGCAGCAGAATCCACTGAGGGCTCTCGAGAGAGAGCATCTAGGTCTTTTGTTTGTAGGCTAGTGATAACTATCCCTTGTGCAGATGGAGGAGAAGAAAATTTACCATTGTCAGGTGGGCCCGGTATTACAATAACTAGGTTGGAACCAATACTTTGTACTTGACCTAAAATTAAATTCTGCGCTGACTGCCCTATAGACATGAGAATAATGACTGAGGCAATACCAATAACAATGCCAAGCATCGTCAAAATAGAACGCATTTTTCCTTGCGTTAGGCTACGTGTAGCTGTTTTAAATGCATCTCTAAAAAGCATATTATTTTAATATGGCACCACGATTTAAATGATTCGCAGTAATTAACTTATCACTTTCGACCATTCCATCTTTTATTCTAATAATACGGTTTGCAAATTCGGCAGTCTGAGTTTCGTGCGTCACTAGTATTACAGTGCGTCCTTTTTTGTTAAGCATTTCCAGTATTTCCATTACTTGAAGCCCTGAAGCTGAATCCAGATTCCCAGTAGGTTCATCAGCAAAAATAACATTTGGATCAGTCACTAATGCCCTTGCAATAGCAACACGTTGCTTTTGACCCCCAGAAAGTTTTCCTGCTTCAGTGTATAGTTTATCTTCAAGTCCGACTGAAGAAACTGCTTCTTCTACAAGAGCCTTACGTTTGTTTGGAGAGATATCAGAATAAAGGAGAGGTATCTCAACATTGTTATATACAGTCAATCTAGAAAGTAAATTAAATGATTGAAAAACGAAACCCATATCTTTGTTGCGGACACGAGCAAGCTCGTGGTCGGTCATTTCATCAATACTTTTCCCTTGAAATTTATATGAACCTCCAGTAGGCCGATCCAAAAAACTCAATATGTGTAGAAGGGTGGACTTACCAGAGCCCGATGGTCCCATAATAGAAACAAACTCTCCTTTTTTAATAGAAAAAGTTACATCCCGCAATGCCAGAGTAGATGTTTCTTCCTCTTTGTATTCTTTTTTTAAATTTTTAATTTCAATCATTGTACTTTAAGTCCTATGTTTAGAACTTGCTCTCCTTCTGTCACACCTGAAACTATTTCAACGTTTCCCTTTTGGTCTTGAATACCAAGCACTATTGGATTTTGAACAATTTTATTTTTTTCTAAAGTTTCTACGAATGTTCCTTGGTCATTTTGCAATACTGCATACTGGGGAAGAATCAACACACCATCTTTCTGTTTTGTTTGTATGTCTATATTTGCAGTAAGGCCACTCTTTAACCTAGGGTCAGTTTTGTCAAAAGAAATTTTTACTTTATAACTTACAACTCCCTGAGTATTTGTTTCTGCTGGGGCAATATAAAACACCAAACCTGTAAATGTTTCATTTGGGAAAGCGTCCAGCGTCATGGTGACTTTATTCCCAACCAAAATTTTTCCAACATCAATCTCGGACACACCTGCATCAACCTCATAACCATCGCTCGCCATGATAGAAACAAGTGGTGCATTTGGAGAAGCTAATTGTCCTATTTTCGCGTCAAAAATAGTAATTGTGCCACTAATAGGAGCAATAATTTTTGCATTTTGTATTTTTGCATTTACACTCTCTACGCTCGCTTGTGCTTGTATGACTTGAGCTTGAGAGATAGTCAAATCCTCAGTACGAGCTCCGGCCAGTTTTTGGTCGAGAGCTGCCTGTGCAGAGTCCACTACTCCCTGGGCTGAAGCAAGAGCTTGTGTCTGATTTTGTAACGCCGATTGATATGCATTATAAGAAGAAAGATAGCCAGAAGACTGAGTATTAGGAATAGAAATTGTCCATGAAGTATTTTCATAAGATAAAACATTGTTACTTGGGAAATGGATGTATAATCCACGGCTGCCTAATGGAACAGACACAGTGCTGACTTGTCCACTCCCACCTTCCAGCCCAGAGAAGGAAAAATAGGCTCCATTCCCTGTTGCATAAATATTGATAGTATAGGTTCCCTGCAGGGCGCTATTATATGTACCTGAAATAGTCGGCTGACCTGCAACACTTGCACCACTTATTGTTGGAGTCGCGACAAGTCCAGAATTAAGCATTGCTAAAAGTGCATTTGCCACAGACACTTTCTGCTGTGCAACAGTATTATCATATGCATTCTTTGCATTACTGAGAGAAACCTTGGCTACTTCTACATCAGAGGAGGTAGCCCCATTTACTAATTTATTATAAGTTGTTTCTGCAATAGAATAAGCAGCTTGTGCTTGGTGTAACTGAGCAATTAAATCACTCATATTAAGCTCTGCTAGTACTTGCCCTTTTGATACTTGTTTTCCAAGAGAAGAATAAGTATGAGAAATTATTCCCCCACTGCCGAAAGAAAGAGAAACACTTTCTGCTGGTGTGGTATTCCCCGTGAGAGATACTGACTCAATTATGGAACCACGTTCTACCCCAATAAATTTATATATGGGTGGTTTATTAAAGAAAACAAAAAATACAACTACAAAAAAAGCTATAACTGCCATTATTCCTATAGTTATTTTTGATTTAAATATATTCTTTAAAGTATTTGTAATTGATAATATTTTTTGTGGCATTTTTTTAATTTTTTATTTTATTTGTTAAAAGTTTATCGACAATTTTTTTATTTAGTAATAAATACTGGTCAAATTCTTTTTCACTGAATACCTCAAAGATTTTTATAAACTTTTCTAAGACCTGCTTCTTTTTCTGTTTTATGTGTATCTTAGTGTCCTTCGAAAGAGTCAGGATAACTGTGCGCCTATCGAGAACCGAAGTTTTTCTATTTACATAACCACTTGAAAATAACCCGTCGATGAGCTGGGTGGTAGCGCTACTCGTTATGCCGAGTATATTTGCAATATCTTTTACAGCAATCTCCTCATGTTTTTCAATAAGCATTAATGCTCCCCATTGAGAGGAAGTAATCCTGGGCATTTTTTCTGTGCCAAGAGCATAAAAAGCCATCGAATGACGTAACGAGCTAAAGCTTTCCAACATTTCTTCAATTTTTTGCTTTTTTGTGACCATAAAAATAAGTAAGATACTAAATACTTAAGTATCTTATCAAATATAAGATGAAAAGTAAATGAAGCTTTCTAATAAATTTTATTCTTATACAAAAATATGCACATTTGCTTTGCAAAGAAGTGCGGCCAAGTGATATAATTAGTAAATGGACGCAAATGAAAAACTAGAATGGTCTGCACTAGAATACGAAGAAAAAGAGCGAAATCCAAATTGGTTTTGGGCATTAGGTATTATTATTGTAACAAGCTCTATTGCTTCAATTATTTTTAATAATTATTTTTTTGCAGCATTACTTGTTTTGAGTGGCTTACTATTAGGATTTTTTGCAATTAAAAAACCAGAAATGGTCACCTATGAATTAAACAGCTCTGGGCTTAAAATAAGAAACCGTCTTTACCCTTATGAAAATATCAAATCCTTCTGGGTACAAGTCGAACCAAAGCCAATGCTATTTATACATTCAGAAAGAATCTTTATGCCAATACTGACAATACCAATAGAAACTGCACTCGCAGAAGATATTCATTTTATAATGTCATCTCAAAATATTGCGGAAGTTGAAATGAAAGAGCATCCATCAGATAAAATTATGGATGTGCTGGGGTTTTAATTATATTTTGGTGCCCTCAGTAGGGTAATCTTTCTCTACGAGAACAGTATATCTTTTGCATATTCTTTCAGAATATAAGCAAAAGCTTTTCGCTTCCTACACATAAGTAAATAAATTTACTTACTTTCAGTCTAGTGCCCTCAGTAGGAATCGAACCTACATCGCAAACTCCGCAAGCTCGCATTCTATCCATTAAACTATGAGGGCGTTTATTAAATTATTCTAACATACATCAAAAGAGGGCTCTTTACTCACAATTTAGATTAACAGTTTTTAATTAAAAATTCAAATTAGTTTTTAGAAACCTTGCTATTTTACATGAAGTGTGATGTAATAACAAACGAATCCTCGTCATAGATTGCCGGTTAACACGGCATTATGAAGGAGAAAGGCGTGGCAATCTGCCTAGCCACGTTCCTCACAACTCTCACAGAAAGAGGTCAACATGCGTACCACGATTCTCGCACTCGCGTTGGTTTTCACGGTTCTGTGTGCCTCCGTCGCTAGCGCGCAGGGAACCGCACACGGCATATCGAGGAAGCCGTTCACTCAGGAAGCGTTTGCCGTTGCCTGCGAGAAGGGCGATTCGGCGAAACTGCTCAATACCACGTGCGACGAAGTGGTGTCGTGGCTCAACGCGCATCGCGCGGATCTCAGCATCCGTGACAGCGCAGAGATGGCCGCGTATATTCGAACGCTAAACGTGGTCACTTGCCCCGTTGGCAAGACGACGCTCAATCGCGAGGTCGGCGGGAAAATCCTTCACGAGAAGGAAGGGCGCCGCTGGGAGCGTGCATTCGCCAAAGGCGAAATGTGCCTCTACGACAACAACAGGGCCGAAGTCCAGTTCAGCTTGTCATGCGGGAACTCCCCGTACGAGAAGCTCTCGGTCGCAACCGCGATGGTTGTCGCACCTACACCCGCCCCTCAACCGCCGTCAGCACCAGCTGCCACACCGATCACCGACTCAGTGAAAAGGGTCGAGGTAGGGGGGGCCGTCACAGTTGAACAGAAAGTCCCGCCCACGGCGCCCAAAGTTGGGCATTCCCACAAGGGCCTGCTGTGGACCCTCGGCATCGTTGCGGTGGCAGGCACCACAGCTGCGATCCTTGGAAAGGGTCGCAACATAAGCGAATCGTCGCCGGTGACGATTGTTACGATCAAATAATGCAGGAGGTAGAGTGCCGGAAGGACCTCTCCCTCCTGCACTCTACAAAGTTATAAAGTAATTTATTTTATATTTTTGTAGAGTGCAGAGAAATACAAAAACACTAGCAAGAAATTGCTAGTGTTTTTGTATTTGTATTAAAAATATAAGTGTAATTTAAAAAATTGGCAAATTTTTAGGGGAGTCTCGCCGAAGCGAAACTCCCCTAGTGTGATACCTCTCTTTCTTTCAAAACTGAATAAATAAACGTGACTACTGGGCCAGCTGCCTCAGTGTCACCGGTTTGCTAGTTCCGTCAGGGAACCTAACGGTGAAGGTGGCGATACGAATCGCCCCGCTCGCGTTGTTCGCGACGCGGTAATACACCGACACTGGCCCGTTGCCAGACGTAACTGTGATGTCAGGTCCCGCATTCGAGCTGGCTTTCATACCAACCCAAAACATGTCAACCGTCGTTGCCGAAAGGCAACCTGGTGACGTATTCACCAAGAAGCTCCCACCGCTCACTGGCTGAGCGGGAACGTCCGGCAAGGACGCTACCACTCCATACGTACACGCCGTCGGTGGCGTGACAACGAGATAGGTCGCCGTGACCGTCACGGCGGAGGCGGGCATAACTATCGCCGTGCTCGCGGAACTCAAGTCCGCGAGATTCCAAATATTGCCCGCCCATACGTCGAATCGCTGGCCCGCCGGTGCCACATTGGCGACGATGGTGACCAGCGTCCCAGCGGCGTAGCTGCCGCTGCCTGAGCCGTTATTCACGGTCAGGGAGTAGAGCGTTGGCTGTACGGTAGTACAAGCCAAGGATGCATTCGCGTTGGCTTGCGCGTTCGCGGTTGCCAAGATGAGCGCTTGCGCGTTCGCCTGAGCGTCCGCATCGGCCTGCGAGGCCGACGAGGTTGCCGTGGCTGTTGCCGTCCCCGTCTTAGTGACGGGGCTACCTGTCGTTCCGCTCGGGCAGCTCGCCGTTGCGGACGCGGTTACCGTCCTCGTTGCCGAGAACGTTGTTGGAGTCGGTGGCGGTGGCGGTGTCGGGGTCGGAGTAGGCGGTGGTGGCGGTGGTGGCGGTGTCTCCGCCACGGGCGACGGGCCCGTGATGGAAATCACCGTCGTCGGATTTGACTCCGACTTATTGCAGCCAGCGACGGCCACGAGAAGCGAGAGAGTAACGAGCGTAAGCTTCCTGAACATACTGTCCTCCTCCATTGTGACTCTCCATCCTTACGAAGGACAGAGTCCTGTTGTTATCTCAAACTCAAACTGAAAATGACGAAGAACCGTTTATCTCGAAAATATTCTACATCATGAAGACGCGGAATACTGAGAATTATTACTTAATATACTAACAGATTTTGACAGAATTGTCAAGTTCGTGTAATATTTCATGAGTTTGCCCGACATTATAGAAGAACCCTGCAGCTCTTGACACAAAAATTATTATATGATACAATTCAGACTTAATAAATAAAGTATTATAAGTTTAATAGAGAAAAAATTATGAAAAACGTAGCAACACACTTAAAGAGTTTCGGGGTATTAACCATAATAAGCTTGTTCAGTTTAGCTTTGGGGTCTTTCTTAGTTCCCCTCTCACAAGCTGAAGCTCAAGTACTCTGGCCATCTGTCGCAATAACTGCATCTCCAGACACAATAGCTTGCGGTCAATCTACGACTCTAAGCTGGACCTCTAGTGATGCTACAACTCTTATAATAAATAATGGCATAGGGTATGTTAACCCAACCGGAAGCATGAGTGTTTCCCCAACGACAACAACTACTTATTCTATCAGTGGGTCAAATACAAGTGGTGGAGCTGGAGCAACAACTGTCACTGTAACCGTCACTGGCTCATGTACAACACCAACTCTAACATGTCAGGACACGACTGCAACAAACTTCGGTGGGCCATTGCCTTGTACTTATCCAACCTTAATCTGCCGAGATACAACTGCTACAAATTTTGGTGGACCATTGCCTTGTACATATCCTCAAGTATGTCGAGATACTACTGCACTAAATTATGGTGGAGCTCTTCCTTGTACTTATCCTACTTTAGTATGTAGAGACACGTCTGCGCTAAATTATGGCGGAACCTTACCATGCACCTACCCTACTCTTCAAATATGTAGAGACACAACAGCAACTAATTACGGTGGTACTTTACCTTGCGCGTATCAAAACTATGGTAGTAATTATTATCCATACTATGGTGGAAATAATTATTATCCATCAAATATACAGCAACCTTCTGTTTCAACAAGCAATGCAACAAACCTGACTAATTACAGCGCAACACTAAATGGCATTGTGAATGGAAATGGTATATATACCACGTCTTGGTTTAATTATGGAACAAATACAAACCTCGGATACACAACAACACAAAATTCATCTTATGGTTATGGATCTTCTAGTTATAGCAATGTGATTACTGGAATTGTTCCAAACACAATTTATTATTTCAGAGCAGTGGCACAAAACACACAAGGAACAGTTTATGGAAATATTCTTTCCTTTAATTCAACAACTGGCTCTATATACAATTACAATCAACCAGCCAGCAACAGGCCTACAGTCGTAGTTTTTACTGACCAAACAAGTGTCCCCTACAATGGCACTAGCACAATACGTTGGATTACTACAAACTCAGCTTCTTGTGTAGCTTCGGGCGGATCCGTAGGTTGGGCAGGCCCAAAAAGCATAGGCCCTGCTAGCTTCTACACTGGCTCACTAACTTCTAGCAAAACTTATACACTTACTTGCAGCAATATTTACGGCTTTGCTACTGATTCCGAAACAATAACAGTTCGTGGACAAACACTCGGAGCTGTAGCCGCAAATCCAACTTCGCTTGTACTTATTACCTCTTCTATTGATCGCAATCAGCCAATCGTCCCCACCATAGACAATACGAGACCGCGTTCAGGAGATGAAATTAACTACACGGTTAGTTATCAAAATATTGGAACAGGAGCAATTACGAATCTTAATTTGAGAATAAATCTTCCAGCTGAAGTAGATTATATATCTACCAATGTAAGCAATCCTACAGTATCTGGAAATAATACTTTGGTTTTCAATCTGGGAACTCTAAAAGCAAATGGTGAAGGCACATTAACAATAAAAACACGCGTTAGAGAAAATGTCCCTGCAGGAACAGGCTTAGACTTCCCTGCTATCCTCTCCTATACAGATTCATCTGGCGCAACTCAATCCGTAAATGCAAATGTGTCTGCGGAGGTATGGAGCGAACCAGCAACTACTACAGATACGACAACACCCACAACAGGAGAAAATCTATTGCTCGGAGCAAATGTCTTTGGAGCAGGTTTTCTTCCAACAAATCTTTTCGGATGGCTTTTCTTGATTATTCTTATTCTTGCTTTGGTATTGTTAGCAAAATACCTTTTTAACGCACAACCATTGCCTTTCACTCCCAAGAAAAATACTACAACAACCACAACCCAACCTCCAGCAGAACACTAAATTAAAACTTGTTTTGTCTTTAATAAAACACTTTCGTGAAGGTCTCACGAAAGTGTTTTATGTTTATGTTATATTTAAATTATGTTATTTAATGAAACTGATGAGGAAATCATTCTTTTATACAAAAATGGCAACCAGGAAGCATTTAAAATGCTTATAAATCGCTATATTTCTCCTATATACAATTTTACATCTCATCTAACCAACAAAAATGACGCAAAAGACATCACCCAAGAAATCTTTATAAAAGTATGGAAAAACATCAGACGTTTTGACTCAGAAAAAGCCAGCTTCAAAACTTGGATTTTTACTATTGCAAAAAACACAGTAACAGATTTTTCAAGAAAGAGAAAAAATATATTATTCTCTGAAATAGAAAAAGGTTTTGAAGAAAACATTGATTCTTTTTCAGAAAACATTAAAGATGAAAATTTACTTCCCGACGAAGCTTTGCAAAAATTACAAAACAGTGAGGTACTAAACCAAGCGTTAGAAAAATTACGACTTGAATATAAAGAAGTTTTGATGCTCCACTATCAAGAAGAGTTGACGTTTGAAGAAATAGGAAAAATTCTTAATAAATCTTCTAATACAGTTAAAAGTCACCACAGAAGAGCATTACTTGAACTCAAAAAAATACTAAGTTAAAAATTGCACCAAAAGGAATATTCGTCTCGTATAACTTAGTATGAACAAAGAACTTACTAAGGCTTTTCATCAATCAAAACACGAGCCCTCCCCTCATTTTACTGAGGACATATGGTTTGAAATAATTAAACGAGAAAGAAACAAAGTAAAATATAAACTATGGGGCTTTGCGTCTGTTGGACTTACTTCTTTAATAGGACTAATACCAGCTATCAAAATACTATCAAACGACCTTGCCCAGTCTGGGTTTTATGATTATTCATCTCTAATCTTCTCAGACGGGATATCAATGTTGTCTTATTGGAAGGAATATATTTTATCTCTTGCAGAATCATTGCCAATAGTAAGCATAACGCTAACGTTATCTCTGTTTTTTGTACTATTGCTTTCTTTAAAATTCGTAATAAAACAAATTATTAATAATGACAGCCTAATTACACAAGAAAAACTTGCGTAATTATTTAAATTTATGAAAAAAGTATACGAAGACTTAAAAAAGGTTTTTGATTCAAGTGTTTCATTTAAAATTTTATGCGGAATTGCAATTATAATAATTGCTTTATTAATTTTTTACGCTGGAATAAATGTTGGCTTCCATAAAGCCTCGTTTGGGCGTGCTTGGGGAGACAACTATGAACGTAATTTTGGAATGATGCAGGGTCGCGGGATGCTTGGAAAAGATAATTTTCCTAATGCAAGCGGCGCGATTGGGAAAATAATAAAAATAGAATTACCAAACGTTATCGTACAAGACAAAGACAACACAGAAAAAATAATTTCAATAAATAATGATACAAAAATCCAAGCAGGGAGAAACATTTTAACCATAAATGACTTAAGGGTTAATGATTTTGTGGTTATTATTGGATCTCCAAACACTCAGGGAATCATTGAAGCAAAATTTATTAGAGTTATGCCATTAGGCATGCCTATCCCCCTAGAAGGGCAACCCACACAATAAAATAATATGAAAAATTTCTTCAATAAAATTAAAATGTATTTTTTAGCGCATAAAATTATTAGTTCAATCATAATAATCATTGTTTTATTTGCTGGGTACTCGACTTATGCCAAAATCACAAGCACAGGAGGAGAAACTCGTTATGTGTTGTCACAAGTCGCCAAGGGCACAATAATTTCCTCAGTCTCGGGCAGTGGACAAGTCTCCGCATCAAATCAAATTGACTTGAAAGCGCGTGGAACAGGTGAAATCACCTATGTAGGAGTTAATGCAGGATCTGTAGTAAAAAAGGGTCAAAATCTTTTCTCTTTAAATGCTCATGATGCCCAGTTAGCCGTTCAAAATGCTCAAACAAACCTGGAAACAGTGCAACTTGATTTGGATAAGTTTCAGCAGCCACCTGATAGTGTAGCTGTTCTTCAAATAAAACAAGCCCTAGCGAACGCTGAAACATCCAAACAAGATGCAATAAAAGCGATAAGCGACAGTTATAGAACATTACTCAACACTTCCATTGCAGCTTCGCCGACAGACCCATCAAACACCCAAACACCACCAACTATTAGTGGAACTTATACAAAAGACAAAGAAGCCACCCTCATAATTAACACTTATCAAACAGGAAATGGTGCGTATTTCTCAGTGGAGAGTACACCATCTGGCATTGTAAGTGGATCAGGAAGTGTGACAACCTCAATACCTCAACCAATTGGTGATTCCGGTTTGTATATAAAATTTCCATCGGTCTCCCCTACCCAAAACACTTGGAATATAACCCTGCCAAATAAATCAGCAACTACTTATAATGCAAATTATACTGCGTATCAAAATGCAATCGAAAATCAAAAAAAAGTAAACGATGCTGCTGACCTGACAAATGCACAAAATAATAAAAGTTTAAATGATTTATATAAACCAGATGCTCTTACTTTAAGAGCCAAACAGCTTGCCGTCACACAAGCAGGAAATGCGCTTCAAAATGCCAAAACAGCTTTGTCTGATTATTATGTTATTGCTCCATTTGACGGAATCATGGCGAGCGTTACAGGAAAGCTGGGAGATAACACAGCTACATCTTCTGCTGGAACAATTCTAGGTACTATTATTACAAAGCAACAAATAGCAACCATTTCGCTTAATGAAGTTGATATAGCTAAAATACAACTTGGACAAAAAGTTACCTTAACTTTTGATGCTGTTCCCGACCTTACAATCACAGGTAAGGTGGCAGAAATTGACTCCATAGGTACTGTTTCTCAAGGAGTTGTAAACTACAACGTCAAAATCAGTTTGGATACAAATAACCAAGGAGTAAAGCCAGGGATGAGCGTAAATGCCGCCATAATCACAAATGTAAGACAAGACGTTTTGATAGCACCAAACAGTGCTATAAAAAATCAGGGTGGCACATCTTACGTTGAAATGTTTGATACACCATTGCCCGCACCTCTTCCAGGGATACAAGGATCACCATCAGCTGTTCCCCCCACGCAACAAGTTGTTACTATTGGTGCTTCTGATAGTACTTCTACTGAAATAATTTCTGGGCTAAATGAAGGAGACGAAATCGTAACGAGAACGATATCACCTACAACAGCCAAAGCAACCACTGCCGCTCCTAGTCTGCTCGGAAATCCAGGAGGAGGAAACAGAGGAGGCGGAGGAATAAGAATAGGTGGATAATTTAATTTAATTTTCATGATAGAAGTTAAAGATCTAAAAAAAACATATAAAACTGGAGACATCGAGTTTCAAGCTCTCCGAGGCGTTAGCTTTGTAATAAATGATGGAGAGTTTGTTGCTATAATGGGGCCGTCAGGATCTGGAAAATCCACATTAATGCATATTCTTGGTGCATTAGATAACCCCACAAGTGGCACATATTTTTTAGACGGGAAAGATGTTTCTACTTTATCTGATGATGAACTCGCTGATATTCGAAAAGATAAAATAGGATTCGTTTTTCAATCTTTCAATTTATTACCACGAACAACAGTCTTGCGTAATGTAATTCTTCCACTTGTTTATGACGGAATAGACCCAAAAGAAAGAGAAGAACGAGCAAAAAAATCTCTGCTCCTTGCTGGATTAGACGAAGGACACTTTCTAAACTTATCAAATCAACTTTCGGGAGGACAAATCCAGCGTGTAGCGATAGCCCGTGCTCTTGTAAACAATCCATCACTAATTTTGGCAGATGAACCTACTGGGAATCTTGACTCTAAAACAAGTGAAATCGTCTTGGCTACTTTTCAGAAATTAAACAAGGAGCTTGGTCGCACTATTATACTTATTACTCACGAACAAGACATTGCCGAGCATGCTGATAGAATACTTTTTATAAAAGATGGATTATTAGAAACAAGAGCTCCGCATATTAAAAAAATCGCAAAACATCATACTATATGAAAAACTCAGATTTATTACATGAAACATACTCAGCTCTATCAGCCAATAAAGCAAGGTCGGGGCTTACCATGCTTGGAATTATTATTGGTATTGCCTCGGTTATAGCCATGACAGCTATTGGTCAAGGAGCTCAGAATTCCGTGTCCTCAAGTATCCAATCAATGGGAGCAAATTTAGTTATGATTATGCCAGGAGCTGCGCGTTCTTTTGGTGGACCTTCGGCTGGCCGTGGTGGGGCACAATCTCTTACTGTGACGGATGCTGATGCAATTGCATCTCAAGTTTCAAATGTATCTGGAGTGGCACGTGAAGTAACTTCGCGCCAGCAAATAATAGCGACAGGGACAAATACAAATACAAGCATCACTGGTACAGAACCATCATATTTAGGAATTCGAAATGTGGCAATTGATGAAGGAAATTTTATATCTGACCAAGATGTAGTTAATGGTACAAAGGTTGCCGTTCTCGGGCCAACAACCAGAGACGACTTATTTGGAGTCGGAGCAACTGGCGTAGTTGGACAAAAAATTCGTATCAAGGGCATGGAATACAGCATCATTGGAATAACTGTCGCGAAAGGTGGTTCTGGTTTTAGTAACGCAGATGACATGATATATATTCCATATACCACTGCACAACGCTACCTTACAGGGAATAAATATCTGGGTGAAATAGATATTCAAACAGCCAGCTCTGATGTCTCAACACAAGTACAAGACGATATAACAACGTTGCTATTAACTCGTCACAACATCACAGACCCCACAAAAATTGATTTTAATGTATTGAACCAAGCATCCATCATTGCAACAGCCTCTTCTGTAACCAGCACATTTACAACCTTACTTGCAGCAGTAGCTGGTATTTCATTGGTTGTAGGAGGAATAGGTATCATGAACATGATGCTAACAACTGTCACTGAAAGAACAAGAGAAATTGGTTTACGAAAAGCAATCGGGGCAAAAAGAAAAGATATCAATAAGCAATTTCTGGTCGAAGCAATTATGCTTACATTTATTGGTGGTGTTATAGGAGTTATCTTGGGGTGGCTAATATCGTTTGGGGTTACATCTCTAGGAATTCTACAAGCATCAGTTTCGGTTTCTTCAATCATTCTTGCTTTCTGTGTCTCGGCTGCAATAGGAATAATATTCGGATACTACCCTGCCCGGCGTGCTTCAAGACTAAGCCCAATAGATGCTTTAAGATACGAGTAAAATTTATTAATTAATATTATAAGAATAATAAAAAAAACATATATATGAACAAAAATAATAAAATTGGTTTAATTGTCGGTGTAATTATAGTTTTAGTTGCAGTATTTTATGGAGGAATGACCTATGGTGGGAATAACGTAAGAGCAAGTATTAGTAGTAGAGGTTCAGTTTTTGGTCAAAATGGTGCAGGAGGAATGATGAGAGGGACTAGAAATGGTGCAGGAGGATTTACTGCTGGGCAAGTTATTGCGAAGGATGCGAATAGCATAACCGTCCAGCTTGGTGCTGGAGGTACTAATCCACAGCAAGGTGGAGCTAGTCAGGGTAGTGGTTCAAAAATAATATTTCTAAGTGGTAATACAAAAATTACAAAGCAAGCCGATGGCACAGCAAATGACCTTACTGTGGGAACAGAGGTAACAGTGTCGGGGGCTGCCAACACAGATGGTAGTATTAATGCCACAACCATCCAAATTAGACCCAACACCCCTCCTGTGGTAAAGTAGGTCCATGAGAATAAATAAATACCTAGCTGATAAAAAAATTTCTACTCGTCGTGGGGCAGATGAGCTTATAAAAACTAAGAAGGTTTTTATAAATGGAAAACTAGCAGAACTTGGTAGTCAGGTTAATGAAAATGATAAAGTAGAAGTAAAAGGCGCCAAACAAAAAGAATATAAATACTTTGCCTATAATAAGCCAACTGGAGTAGAAACCGACTCACCCAAAGAGGGGTTCTTCCCTCTCGGCAGGCTGGATAAGGCTTCGCATGGTTTACTAATCCTAACAAATGATGGCCGCATCACAGACCAACTCTTAAATCCAAAATATGTTCATGAAAAAGAATACTTGGTAAAAACAAAAGAAAAACTCCGTTCAAACTTCAAGCAAAAAATGGAGGCAGGTGTAAATATTGAAGGCTATATTACAAAAAAATGCAAAGTCACGATAATAAACAACAATACTTTCAGGGTAATTTTATCTGAAGGTAAAAAACATCAAATTAGAAGAATGTGCTCTGCCCTTTTCCAAGAAGTCGCTGATTTAAAACGTGAAAGAGTTATGAATATAAAATTAAACACATTAAAAGAAAACGGCGTCAGGGAAATAAAAGGAGATGAACTATCTATTTTTCTAAAATCGCTGTTGTAAAATATCTGCATTGTAATACAATATGAGTATGATAAACCAACAACTTATTATTTACATTAAAAAGGAAATGCAAAGAGGAGTACCATTAGAAAATATTAAAAATGTATTACTTTCAGCCGGCTGGAAAATAACAGATATAAATGAAGCATTTAATAATCTTTCCTCTGGAGTAGTAACAAAATCAAAATTCAACAAAAAATTTATTTTTGTTCCTCTTGTCATATTATTGTTAATTGTGGGAGGATTTTTTGCATATAAGTTTTATATATCTATTCCAAAAACAGATATTCCTCCAGTTGCTGAGACTCCATCAGTATTGCCAACAAACGAAACACCTCCTTCCCTAGAAGTACCTCAACCAAGCACAACAGGTCCTGTGAATGCCCCTAGCCAAAATATTTATAAAGTCGCAACAGTCATAGGAGATATATGCCAAGGATTTATTTCAGGAGATAATTCATTAATCATAAAGCATGCCTCTATCCAGACAATAAATATTCTCGCAACTTTAAAAACAATTCCCGTCTCATCTTGTATTGTTAACAATATTCAAGAATTAGACACAAGGATGGTAGCAAATATGACCATGACACCTATCGCTACTATAAAAACTCCCGTGGGTGTTCCTTATGTCGAAAATATAGTTTTCATAAACGAAAATGGTGATTGGAAATATGACCTGACAGCAAGTCTAAAGTTTGCAATGGATGACGCTAAAGCAAAAGTGGGCACTGGAGATATAAATGGTTTTGTTGATTTAGTTGTGACAAACGTAGTAGTAACACCCCCTCACCCAATAGTAAACAACAAAGACATACAAGTTGTTATAACAATTAAAAATATCGGCACCAAAACTTCAGACACAGGTGCACCTTTCTCTGCTGAATTAGCAGGATTTAAAAACTCTGTTCCATTTTCTGGAGGAAACTACGGACCACTAGCTCCAGGAGGAACTGTTGATTGGACTTGGTCACCATACAAAGAAAACGAATTCTTTAAATTAAGCGACACTGCGGGACAAAAAACAATAAAAATAGATGTAAATTTTGCAAAAAGCATCAACGAAAGCAATTACGCAAACAACATATACACCAAACCAATAGAAATGTTCGCTAAATAAGAGCTTCTCTTTTATTTTTCTAAATCTAGAACCTCGTCAGTCCTAATTTGTTTTACGAATTCTGGTACGTGGGAAACTAAAATCATCGCGCCTTTATACTCGTCCAAGGCTTTTGCAATTATCGGCAAATGACGAAAGTTTATATGATTCGTCGGCTCGTCTAAAATGAGAAGCCCGGGTTTTTGTAATACCAATCTAGCAAAAGCCACGAGCCCTTTCTGCCCTTCTGATAAATCACCTATTTTCGTACGAATAAATTCTCCAGTGATCAAAAACCCTGCAGCGATAGAACGCATACGCTCTTCGTCTAATTTTTCTCCGCCTAGAATCATTGCGCTCGCAAGAGATTGATAAACAGTATCATCAAAATTTAAAGTAGAAAAATCCTGCCTGTAATATCCAATACGTATTCCCTCTTTTACTTTTTCTCCGTCTGCATGCCCACTCGCGAGCCTCTCGAGGAGAGTAGTCTTGCCTATGCCGTTCGGCCCTTGTAAAAGTAAATGCTGATTTTTGTTTAAAGTAACACTAGCTTTACGCTTCACAATCTTTCCATTCCTCATCGTAGTAAAAGAAGAAATCTTCAAAATTTCTCCAATCAAATCTGGCTGTGATGGTATAACAAAAGTCCTTATGGATTTATCTTCCTTCCTCACGTCCACAATTTCCTCCTCGAGCTCTTCGGCCTTTTCACGCATTCGCTTTGCGACCAAACGCAGTCGTCCGCCTTTGTATGCAAATACATTGGCCTGGTCTTTTTTTGCCTGAATCTCTTTTTGCAACTGCGCGTTTTTCATATTCTCTTTTTCTACACGAGCAGTAATATCTTTTACTACATTAAAATAGTTACCTACATATTGCTCTATTTTTTTCGTATAAACATCTAAGTACAAAACACCTTGTGTAAATGCATTCAAAAACTCTGCATCGTGTGAAATAACCAAGACAGTCTTTTTATAATTAACCAAAAAATTAGTTAGGTGAGCGATACCCGCTTTGTCTAGATTGTTTGTCGGCTCATCGAGTAGAAGCAAATCAGGGTCTTGAATAATTGCAGAAGCTAGGAGCAGGCGCGCTTGCTGTCCACCGGAAAAAGTTCGAACGACTTTGTCATGAATCTTTGTGTGCCCTTTCAAATTTACGACTTCTAATACTTCATCAATCCGAGGATCTATATCATATACTTTTTGTTTAAAACATTTAGAAAAAAATTCTCGGATGGTTAAATCTAATTGTTCACGTGGAATCACTTGTCTAGCAGATGCGATACTAACATCATTTACAATATTTATTATTCCTGACTCTGGAACACTCGAGCCCGAGATTAAACCAAAAATAGTGCTCTTACCAGCGCCATTTTGCCCCATAAGAGTAAATTTTGTCCCACGACGAATAGTAAAACTAACACTATCTAAAATAGGCTTGTTGACTCCCCATTCGAAGGACACATTGTCGAATCTTACTATAACTTCCTGATTTTTCTGATTTTCCTTAATTTCCTTAGGCATCAATGTAGATTAGCTTATTTTGACTAAAATAGCGAATAAATAGAAGCTGAATTCAATTTATACTTGACAAATGACACTGTTCTGTGATATACTCTAGGAACAAAGTAGGTGCGAAAAGAGTCGATTTCTTAGATATATCTATTTGTATTTAAAAATTTAACTAAAAAAATCAATGACTGGTACAATAAAAAGACTCACTGATAAAGGTTTCGGCTTTATAACCGGAGAAGGCCTTGCGAAAGATTTATTCTTTCACAGCAATTCTCTAGTTGGCGTAACTTTTGATGAGCTTAAAGAAGGTGATACTGTTTCTTTTGAAACTGAGGAATCACCAAAAGGATTGAATGCTACAAACGTACAACGTGCGTAATATTTAACTCAAACAAAAACCACCCTCACGGGTGGTTTTTGTTTTGCTTTAATTCGTAATTACTAATTCTTAATTGCCTTTAGCCCAAGCTTTCAAATTTTCATAACTATCGTCCCCGCAAATCCACTTACTAGTTTTAGTGTTGTAAAAAAAAGGCACCCCACCACAGAAATCTTTATCTAATGCGAGCAAACGCTCTTCATTTTGCTTGTTGTGCCAGACCTCCAATGCTTCCACCTTTATTCCCTCTTCTTTTTCTAAACGCACAACTAGCTCATGCATTGTGACGCAATGAGGGCACTCAGTTCCATAAAATTCAAGTAAATGATTCATAAATATTTAATTAAAAAACAAAGATTTATTGTTTATAAAGCAATCTATCTGGCAAAGCTTTGCCAACGAACTGCTCGTCACTCAAGAAAATAATAAATGGAATACCATTTTTGTTTTCTAAGCTCCTGCGCAAGGCTTTCTAAATAACAAATCTTTGCTTTTTATTTTACTAATTTTGATAATCGAGACTTTTTATTAGCGGCGTTGTTTTTCTTTATAACACCTTTTTGTGCAGCCTTGTCGATAGATTGAAAAGCAGAAGGAAGCATTTTTGCGGCCCCAGCCTTGTCAGTTTTAACTGTTTTCTCAATTTTCTTAATTATTTCTTTCATAACCTTCTTGCGTTGGTCATTAAAAGCCTTCTTGCGAAGAGAACCCCTGATTGCTTTTTTAGCTGATTGTGTTATTGGCATACATGCAATTTAACAGAAAAGTCTTTAAAATGCAATCCCCGCCACGGTTTTGTAAATATGCTATGATTAATTCATGATTGGCAGCATAAAAGGTAAAATAATTCTAAAAACAGAGAAATTTATTCTTGTTGAAACAAATGGCGTTGGATATAAAGTAAACGCATCTCTAGATGTCTTGTCTAAAAAATACAAATTGGGAGACGAAATTTTTCTCTTTATCCATACACATGTACGAGAAGATGCATTAGATTTATACGGGTTTCTTGACCAAGAGGAACTAAAATTCTTCGAAATGCTTATAAATGTATCTGGTATTGGGCCCCGGTCTGCTCTCGCAATCTTGGGGATTGCTTCAATCGAAACACTAAGAAAAGCTATAGGTACAGGTGATACTAGCTACCTCACAAAAATATCTGGTATTGGTAGAAAAACTGCAGAGAAAATTGTAATAGAACTCCGAGATAAAATGGGGACAATCTTGACAGATGGCTCCCTTCAATTAGAACTCGACGCCCTCGAAGCATTAAAATCACTCGGATATTCTCAAAGCGAGGCTCGTGATGCATTAAAGAAAGTCTCCCCCGACACAAATACCAACACAAAAATTCGTGAGGCACTAAAGATATTGGCTACAAAGTAAAAAACAAAATATCAAATTTAGAAAGCCTTGCGCAGGAGCTTAGAAAATAAAAATGGTACTCCATTTATTATTTTCTTGAGTGACGAGCAGTTCGCTGGCAAAGCTTTGCCAGATAGATTGCTTTATAAATTTGATATTTTGTTTTTTATTTCACAAAAAAATAGTTCTTTATACCAGTAGCTGTGTATTGAGCAAAATTATCGTATGATTTGTGTCGAGCGACGCTATCTCCAAATCTATAAATATATCCATACTCTATTAAAACAGAACGAACACTAGATATAAGGGTCTCATTTGCTCCCATAGCTATCAGCTTCTGGTCTGAGACCAAACCACCAAGCTCTGGAGGATAAGTGCTTGTAAGATACTTTTTTCTCAATTGTGTATAAATATCCGCTGCGAGAAGGCTACTTTCCCTAGAATTAACAAACTGTCCATCAGGCATATAAATTGCAAGACCTTTGTACTTCCCTGCTGTCCAGCTATTTGGGCGTGGATAATCATTGAAGTGCACATGAATAACTGCATCCACATTATTCTCATTTGCCCATTTATTTATTCCATACAAACGGACAACCATATCTTCACTTGCAGTATTGTGCACAACGTTTTCTTTCTCGACGAAATTTCCAGTAGCAACCTTAGTCTGCATTAAATTTTTTGCATTGTGCTCAAAAGCCAAAATTGCATCCCTCTGTGTAGAAAAATAATCTGCAAATTCTTTTGTATATCCATCCAAATCACGAGTAATATAAACCTCGAATCTTTTATCTTTATTTAAAAGATTATAAACCCTAGAAGCTACAGCCAAATTCATAGCTGCTTCTTTTATATTTTTATATTGTGCACCCCAAATTTCATTATCGTGCCCAGGTACAAGTAAAATCTTAATAGGTGTCGTAGTAATAGCGTCAACTTGAAAAATTGGCACAGAAAAAAGTACCACAAAAAACAATATACTAAATAATAACTTTTTCATTACAACATAATCATAACATTTTTAAAAAACAAAATATAAAATATATAAAGCCTTGCGCAGGAGCTTAGAAAATAAAGAAAGTATTCTTTCTATTATTTTCTTGAGTGACGAGCAGTTCGCTGGCAAAGCTTTGCCAGATAGATTGCTTTATAAATTTTGATATTTTGTTTTTTAAATTTTTAATATCCTAAAGAGTGCTATACCTAGCGCCACAGAGACATTTAGTGATTCTTTTTTCCCACGCATTGGAATTTCTGCAATAACATCACATTTTGTTAAATTACTTTTAGAAATTCCTGCAACCTCCTCTCCCACAAGAAAAGCATTCTTCTCTTTGAGTTTTACAGATTTATAATCAATAGACTTTTTATCCTGCTCTATCCCAATTATGTAAAATCCGTCCTTTTTTAAATTAGAAAGTAATGATGAAATACTTTTCTTCTGCTCCCAAGGCACGAATTCTTCTGCCCCCAGAGCAGACTTGGCCATATCTCCCCTTTTTCGGCCAAACCTATCCAGTGGCGTAGGTGTATACCCCGTCAAATAAATTTTATCTATACCCGCCGCATCAGCAGTGCGAAACATAGCCCCGACATTTTCAACACTCCTAATGTTATGTAAAATTAATATATTTTGTTTTTTATTTTTCATATTATTTGATTTAACGAAATCATGCCACGCAATTGATTCTACGGAATCATGTCGCGTACCGTCCTTTAAAACGCGACCTTAAGCGTGGTGCAAAAAATTCTTATTTCTCATATTCTTATGATAAGCAATAGCAAATCTGTGTGCCTCACTATTAGCCAACAATATTTCTCTTTTATATTTTAATCCACTTTTCTTGTCTCCCATAATAGCTTTCGGTTTATGACGTTCATCTTTGAGCACAGAAACAATACTGATTTTCAAGCCCATTTTGACCAAAACAGACTTAGCTGTATTAATTTGTGCTATTCCACCATCCACAACAATAAGCCCCGGAAACGGCCACTCTGTGTGTCTCAAGCGTCTTTCCAGTACTTCCTTCAGAGCTCCTGTATCATTTGTATTACTTTGAGTTCTTATTTTAAATCTTTTATATTCATTTTTATTTACCTCTCCATTTTCTAACACCACCATAGCTCCCACCATATTTTTACCACCCATATGAGCAATATCATAAGCTTCTAAGCGAGAATAAGAAACAAGAGAATTTTTCGTCGCGTAAGTCCCACCCGGTATTCCGGGAAGGGTAAAGCGCGGAAAATTCTCTTGTTTTTTTGCATCGCTTTTTATTAGAGCAATATCATTAATGTGTTTTAGCGCAAAAATTTGTCTTTTAACTTCTCCTGCTTTTTCAAATTCACACCTCTTCGCAAATTCCTTCATTTCCTTTTCTAAATTCTTAAGAATTTTTTTCTTTTTGCCCTCAAAAAATAATTTAATATTCTTTATATTCTGTAAATACAAAGTTCTGTCATTTAAATCAGGAATTAAATTTATTCGTTGATAAAACTCTACATAATTTTTACTTTTGTCATCTAAAAATGGAAAAATTCTGCGAATAATTTTTATAGCTTCTTTTAATTGTCCGCCATTTGTGAACGGGCCATATATTTTTGCGTAAGAATTCTCTTGTTTCTGAAGCAGCTCTCTTCCTCTTACCACAATAACTCTTGGTAACTTTTCTTTAGTTATGCAAACATAGTTAAAGCTTTTGTCGTCCTTTTCTTTAGTATTATATTTAGGCTGATATTTCTTTATTAAGCTTGCTTCCAAAATTAATGCTTCAAGAACACTATCAGTCTCGAGCCATTTGATTTTATTAGCTTTGAAAACCATATCTAAAATGATAGGTCCTCTCGTTTCAATAATATCTTTTCCAAAATAACTTTTTGTTCTGTCTCTAAGTGAAGTGGCTTTTCCAACATAAATTATTTCTCTTCCTTTCAAAAAGAAATAAACTCCAGGTTGGTCAGGAAGTTTTAATTATTTTAATGATTCATATTCCATAAATCTGTATATAGATTATCTACGTAATACTTTTTTAAGATATTTACCAGTATAGGACTTACTATTTCCAGCTACTTCTTCTGGTGTCCCCTTTGCCACAATATTACCTCCTTTTATTCCACCCTCAGGGCCAATATCTATAACATAATCCGAACTTTTAACAATATCAAGGTTGTGTTCAATAAGTACTACTGTGTTGCCTTTTGAAACAAGTTTGTTTAATACTTCTAAAAGTTTTTGGACATCATCATAATGTAACCCTACTGTTGGCTCATCTAAAAGATAAATAGTTTTTTCTAAATGTGGACGATAAAGCTCACTAGAGATTTTTACTCTTTGTGCTTCTCCACCAGAGAGAGTCGTTGCTGATTGACCAAGCTCTAAATAACCGAGCCCTACATCCATCAAAGTTTGCAACCTATCTGAAACAGCAGGGATATCTTTAAAAAATTCGAGTCCAACTTCCACAGTCATATGAAGAACTTCATAAATATTTTTCTTCTTATATTTTACTGTGAGAGTTTCTTTATCAAATCTCTTTCCATCACACACATCACAAGTAACATAAACTGTCGGCAAGAAATGCATCTCCACTGCAATTTCTCCATTACCTTCACAAGCTTCGCATCGTCCACCTTTAACATTGAAAGAAAAACGGTTTGCTTTCCATCCACGTAATCGCGCTTCCTCTGTCGTAGCAAACAAATCTCGAATATGTGTAAATGCTCCAGTATATGTAGCAACATTGGAGCGAGGAGTTCTCCCTATTGGAGACTGGTCAATCAAAATTGCACGAGAAAGATACTCCGTGCCAGAGAAAGACGAACAGTTGAATACTTGTGCAGTACGATATTTACGCTCATAGCGTGCTTGTAAATTTTTATACAAAATCTCATACATAAAAGAACTTTTCCCAGAACCAGACACGCCAGTAATCGATGTCATCACACCCAAAGGGACCTCTATATTCATATTATTTATATTAAAAATTTTTCCACCAGTAATTCTAAGCACTCCTTTCTTTTCTCGACGCTTCTTGGGAATTTCTATTTTTTCTTCTTCACGAAGATAAGCAAGCGTTCTTGATTTTGTAGTATTTTTACTTGCCGTTAATAAATCTTCTAAATAACCAGAGACTATGACCTCTCCACCATGCACCCCAGCCTTCGGCCCGATATCCACAATATAATCAGAAGCATAAATAGTATCTTCATCATGCTCTACAATCAAAATAGTATTTCCCAAATCACGTAAATTTTGTAATGTTTTAATCAAGCGGTCATTGTCCCGCTGGTGTAAACCAATAGTGGGCTCATCAAGCACATAAAGGGCTCCTACCAATCTAGAGCCGAGCTGGGAGGCTAAACGAATGCGCTGCGCTTCCCCACCAGAGAGTGTATTTGCCTTACGGGAAAGCTGTAAATAATCTAAGCCTACATCTAACATAAATTTAAGACGAGCTTCTATTTCTCGCACAACTGGGACAGATATTTCTTTTTCTTGCTCAGAAAGTTTTAAATTTTTAAAAAAATCATAAGCATCTTTAATGGACAAAGAAGCAAGATCTAGAATATTTACCCTCTTTCCTGAAGCTTCTAAAAAAACATTGAGTGCCTCAGGACGCAAACGCGCACCATGGCAAGTATCGCATGGTTCATCCCCCATAAAATATTTTGAACCCAATCCATTACAAGTAGGACATGCACCATAAGGGGAATTAAAAGAAAACAACCTGGGCTCAACTTCTGGGAAAGAAAAGCCATCATTCTTGCATGCAAATTTTGCAGACATGACAAATTCTTCTTCATTAATTTTTATTGTTACCAAACCACCAGATTCCAAAAGTGAGCGTTCGATAGCCTCAGCAAGACGCATACGACTTCCATCTTTGTCGTCAATAAATTCATGAATAGCAAAACGGTCCACCAACACATCTATATTGTGTGCCTTATTTTTTGAAAGAGTGATTTGCTCACGAAGTTTTTTCATTACACCATCTAGACGTATTTCTGAAAAACCCTTTCCGAGTAAATCATAAAGTAATTGGTAATACTCTCCCTTCCTGCCACGGACCACTGGAGAAAAAATATTTATTTCTGTTTCATCCCATTCCACACCCATAACTTTTCGTCTACTACCATTAGAGCTTCGGGAAGAAGAATTCTGAGTCGGGAGGGTCCCGACCGGTACTCCGGGGAGGGTGACCCGCGAAGAATTCTTCTTCCCGAAGCTCTGGACCTTCTCTAAAACAAAATTCAAAATTTCTTCATTGGAAAGTTTTTTTATTTCCTCTCCACACTGTGGGCAGTGTGGGTGCCCGATGCGGGCATACATCACACGCAAATAATCATAAATTTCCGTAATGGTTGCCACGGTCGAGCGAGGATTGTTTGAACGAGACTTCTGATCAATAGAAATTGCAGGAGAAAGCCCAGTAATTTCATCCACGTCTGGCTTGGGCATTTGGTTTAAAAATTGTCGTGCATAGGAGGAAAGAGATTCTATATACCTGCGCTGCCCTTCTGCAAAAATGGTATCAAAAGCGAGAGATGATTTGCCCGACCCAGAAACACCAGTAATTACTACCATTTTGTTGCGTGGCATTTCTACGTCTATATTCTTTAGATTATGGGTTCGTGCCCCTTTAATCGTTATTTTATCTATATTTTTATCTAGTTTCATGACAAATTTAAGCTATACAACACAATCACACCCCGCCGTGCAGATAGGGGGTGTCAATGACTTTTCTTACTATTAACTATGCCAAATATAACATGAAAATTACAAAAAGTCTTATTTGTCATTAGGCTCAATCTTTACACGCAAAACAGATATCTCATCTCTTAAAATAGCTGCTGTTTCGAAGTCTAACTCTTTTACAGCCTTGCTCATTTCCTTCTCTTTAATCTTAATTATTTTTTCATAAATCAAATTACCAATTTCTTCATCAGATAAAAGAGACTGCCCCAAACTAGTATTTGGTATATTTTTTCTTTTTTCATTTTTAAATTCTTTCGAATAAGCTCGCTTAAAAACTTCAAAATCTAATTTCAATTCAGCATTGACCACTTTTCCATGCTCACTTTCTATTTCTTCAGTAATATCATGAATCTTTTTAATAATCGTCTTTGGGGTAATGCCATGTTCCTTATTGTAAGCAAGCTGGATATTCCTTCGACGAGTAGTTTCGTTTATTGCGTACTCCATAGATGGAGTCATTATATCCGCATAAAGTATTACTTTCCCCTCACTATTACGAGCTGCACGGCCTATAGTCTGAATTAATGAGGTTTCTGAACGAAGAAATCCTGCTTTGTCGGCATCTAAAATACCAATAAGTGCAACTTCTGGTAAATCTAGTCCTTCACGAAGTAAATTAACCCCAACCAAAACATCAAACCCCTCGGCTGCGCTCGGGGCAAGTCCTCCCCTTCTAAATCTCGTAAGTATTTTAATTCTATCCATTGTTTTTATATCACTATGTAAATATTCAGCTTTGATTTTTTTGTCTTTTAAATAAACAGACAAATCCTCTGCCATTTTTTTGGTTAGAGTAGTCGCCAAAACACGAAAACCTTTTGATATTGTTTTTTCTACTTCTGAAATAAAATCTTGAATCTGGCCTGGATATGTATTAGCGTCCTGCGAGTGGCCAGTCTTTTTTTCAGGTCCTCGGTTCTCTTTAAAATCTGTCTTTGAGGCAGATTTTAACCCATCCCCAACCAGACCATGCAAAAAAGTCTGTCCACTCGCAGGACCTGCACTCACTGGTCGCACAATTATTTCTGGATCAACAAGCCCTGTGGGTCGAATTATTTGTTCCACAATTTGTTCACTCTGAGTACGCTCCTGTTCCGAAGGAGTGGCAGACGTATAAATTACTTGGCCAATACGTTTCTGAAATTCTTCATATTTTAATGGTCTATTATCCTTTGCAGAAGGCAGACGAAAGCCATATTCCACAAGGGTATTTTTGCGAGAAGCGTCTCCTGCATACATGCCTTGGAGTTGTGGCAGGGTTACGTGCGATTCATCAATAATAGTGAGGAAGCCTGTCTTGGGGAAATACGAAAGCAGTGTTTCTGGTGGTTTGCCTTCTAATTTCCCTGACAAGTGCCTAGAATAATTTTCTATACCATTGCAATACCCCACCTCTTTGATCATCGCTAAATCATAATTAGTCCTTCGTTTTATTCTCTCCGCTTCCAAAAGTTTTCCTTCTTTTTTAAACTTTTTAAGTTGTATATTTAATTCTTTTTTGATCTCTACTAAAGCTTTTTTCTTTTTAACATCCTCAGTAATGAAATGTTTGGCGGGAAAAATAAAAATACTAGCTTCGTCTTTTATTATTGAAGAAGTAACAGGGTCAATTTTTGTTATTTTTAAAATACTTCCGCCACCAAATTCTATCTGATACATAACTGTCTCAGATACAGGCATAAATTCCACTCGAGAACCAATCGAACGAAAAGTTCCTGGTGTTAAATCTGCATTTGTACGCTCGAAATGAATCCCAATAAGTTTTTTCATCAAGGTTAAACGGTCCATCTTCATACTCACTTCCAATTTTAAATTTACTTTCTCGTATTCCTCCGGTGAACCCAATCCATAAATACAAGAAACAGAAGCAACGATAATTACATCTGGTCTAGTGAACAGAGCTTGGGTGCTAGCATGACGAAGCATGTCTATTTCTTTATTTATTGATGCGTCCTTTTCAATATAAGTATCAGACGCAGGCATATAGGCTTCCGGTTGGTAATAATCGTAATAAGAAACAAAATAGTGCACAGCAGAGTCAGGAAAAAATTCTCGGAACTCTTGAGCGAGCTGGGCAGCAAGAGTCTTGTTGTGTGCAATGACAAGAGTTGGTTTATTATGCTTTGCTATAACATTCGCCATTGTAAAAGTCTTGCCTGTGCCTGTAGCTCCGAGCAATGTCTGCTTATTCATTCCATTCAGAAGACCATCCATAAGCTTTGAAATAGCCGCTGGCTGGTCCCCAGCTGGCTGAAATGGGTTATATAATTTAAAGATACTTTTAGACATAACTTTCTGTGGTCACACATAAAATTCTACTGAATTTTTGCGCGACCCCGCCTCGGCCTCGACAGGCCTGCGGCTCGCACAAAATGTCTTAACATTTTGTGCGCCCAGTTGGAATCGAACCAACGACCTTATCCTTAAAAGGGATCTGCTCTACCAGCTGAGCTATGGGCGCGTATTACTTTTTTAATATACAACAAACGTTTTGTAAATAGTCAGTCAAATCCGCTACAGCTGAGCTATGAGCGCATTAATACAAAATATATATGAAATAAAGGCAAAAAACAAGGTATTTAGAACGCTTCAAGTAAAAACTGTTCAAGGGCGACCTCTGCATCAATTCCATTTTTTCTTGCCTCAGGCAATAAATATGAAATTTTAGAACTAAAAGATACGAGCTGCTCTTCTTTAAACTTACTAAAATTCTTTTTTAAAATCATATCCTTAATTTTCCAAAAAAGAACACCAGTTATTTCCTCTAAACTCACATCCAAGTCCACTGCCTGCCTAAAATAAATCCAAGTATTCAATTTATCTTTATTTGCAAAAGCATTCGCTACTAAAAAATTATCAAACTTTTCCTTCTTCTCTTTGGATAATTCAAAAACATTTATTTCAGCACGTGCTTTTTTAAAAGCATCGGTTGTTGTTTTGTTCAACTTTCCTTCTAAAAACACAAAAGTATTTCTAGATTGTCCAATTTCTTCCAAGTTGTCAAAAACAAAATCTCTAGCTTCTTCGCGCTCCAAAATATTTTGGAAAATTACAGCATTTAAAGGAGAAAAAAGGCTGGCACCAGAATAAAAACTTTCGACCTGAATCTTATTAAAAGTATTTCTACTAATAAAAAAGGTTTCTGTACTTACAGGAATAGCCTTTATGAATTTTTCATAACTAACAATCTTATTTTTAGAATCATCTCCGGTAAATAGGTATATCATGATTTAAAACCAAACTAACTTTTTGTATTCTAAATAAGGGGCTCCATATTTTTGTTCTAGAATTTTTTCTTGTCTTTCCAAAAAGATAAGCTTGGCAACGACAAAAGAAACTAAGGAAAATACTAAAACAAAAAAGGTGTTTGCGGCCATACCAAAACCCAACATCAAAAAAAATAAACCAAAATTAGTAGGTGTCCTTGTATAGCGATAAGGTCCCCGACGGAAAGTCTCCACCGTGACACTTTCCACTTTTAAATTTCGTGAAGTTCTTTGTGCCCATAAAATCAAAAGCGAGCCAAAAATAAGAAACAAAACACCTACAAATGCAAAAGATGGGTCACTTAAAACATTTAAACCAAAGACGAGGTCAAAACAAATTCCGATAAGGAAAAAAAGGAAATATATAGAATAAGAATGCGCCAAAACCTTATGTACACTCTCTTTTTGAATATTAATTAAGTCTTTTTCCATTCCAATATTATACCATAAAAACTCTATTTTACCTCTCCAAAATTATCACCAAATCCTCCACGAACTTCTATTGGAATATCAGTTTTATAATGCAAATATGACCTTTGTAATACACCTTCCATCGCATCCTTTATTATTTTAAAAGCAGTATTTAGGACACTCTCCTCTATCTCATAGACTAGTTCGTCGTGTATCTGAAGAACAAGATGAGCTTTGTCTAAAATTCCTGCCCTCTTCAAATCCTCCTCCGCATACCTAATAGCAAGTTTTATAATATCTGCTGTGGCTGTCCCTTGAATTGGTGCATTTGTTGCGGTTCGCTCTGCCATGCTTTTCAAGAAAGGTATCCTAGAATTAATATTAGGAAAATATCGTCTTCGCCCAAACAATGTTTCAGTATAAGAATTTTTCATAGCGAATTCTTTAACACTTTCTAAATAATCTCGCACTCCAGAAAATTGATTAAAATAATTGTCATAAAACTTTTGTGCCTCGGGACGTGTACCTCCCAAATTTTTTCTCAAAGCAGATACACCCATGCCATAGATTATTCCAAAATTTATTACCTTCGCCTTGCGTCTCATTTCACTATCAACGTTTTCCATAGGAACACCAAAAACAAATGAAGCCACTCCTGTATGAATATCTTTTTTCTCACGAAAAATTTCTGTCATTTTTTTATCTCCAGAAAGAATAGCGGCAACACGTAATTCAATCTGACTATAATCAAATGCTGCTAATTTGTGACTCTTGGAAGCAATGAAACCACCTCTAATTCTTCTCCCTAGCTCTGTCTTTGTTGGTAGATTTTGCAAATTAGGGTCTTGAGAAGAAAACCTACCTGTTGTCGTACTGTTTTGCAAAAACTTGGCGTGTAATCGTCCATCATCGCCTGCCATTTGAGGAATCACATCAATATATGTAGATAGTAATTTCTGCAACTCACGATAAGCAAGAATCTCGGTAATTATTGGATTTTCTTCTTCTAATTCCTCTAAAATAGAAACCTTTGTGGAGAACGAACCACTAGCACTTTTTTTCTTACCAGACTTAATACCCATTTTACCAAAAAGAACCTCCCCCATTTGTTTAGGAGAATTTATATTAAATTCTGTTCCAGCTATTTTATAAATTTTGTTTGTTAGTTTATCGAGCTCAATATGATATTCATCAGATAGTTTTTTAAAATAATTTTTATCAATCAAAATTCCATAATCCTCCATTTTCTTTACTATTGGGATAATTGGCTTCTCTATTTCTTCATAAATTTTATCTAAGTTTTTATCTTTGAGTTTTTTGAAAATATATTCGTAAGCCACATCAAAAGAATCTGTGTTTGCAAAGAATAAAATGTCTGAAGTATTTGGATTTGATATATCAGAATTAATAAGCCAAAGAGCAATACTAGCTTCTTGGAGTTTTTCTGTAGAAACTGGAGAAGGGAAATTCTGAATCGCGAGGGTCCCAACCGTTACTCCGGGAAGGGTGACGCGCGAAGAATTTTCCTTCTCCAGCTTCTCTTTGCCACCAGTCCCAAGAAAAGTTTTCAAGCGCCCAAGCAAGCTCCTAAATTCAAATGTCGCAAAAACTTGTTCTATCTTTTTTATATCTAAATTATCCCAAAAGGTTTTATCTGGAACAACAAAATCTATTGGTGCATCGATTCTAATCGTCGCGAGAGTCTTAGAGAACAAAGCCTCTTCTTCATTATTTTTCAATAACTCTATCATGCGAGGAGAAATACCAATTTTAATAAAAGCTCCTTCGTCTTTTTTTATTTGCTTATATATTTCCTCTATAGTTCCAAAATTTGTTATTAAAATCTCTGCTGTTTTTTCACCAACACCCTTAATACCTATAATATTGTCAGATGGGTCGCCACGAAGCCCCTTATAGTCAGGCAAGAGTTTCGGCTCAAAATGAAACCGCTCTATCACTTTTTCCTCATCGTATAAAATAGTATCGTTAATCCCCTTTTTCAAAGTATAAACTTGAACTTTTTTATCATCAATTAGCTGCATTGTGTCCATGTCTCCAGATGCAATAATTATTTTTATGTTTTTATTTTTTTTATATTTTTCTACTATTGTTCCCAAAACATCATCAGCCTCAAAGCCTGGTGCATCATAAATAGGAATACCAAAACCTTCGAATATCTGACGAGAATTTTTCAACTGTATGATCAATGCCTCATCCGCTTTTGCTCGGCCAGCCTTATATCCCACATATGCTTCATGTCTAAATGTCTTTTGAGGTAAATCGTAACAAGCCACTATATAGTCTGGCTTTAGTTCAGTAATTATTTTCATCAACATGCTAGAGAGCCCATAAAGAGCCCCCGTCGGCTCGCCTTTAGAAGATAAAAATTCTGGTAAAGCATGATAAGCACGATGTATTATTGCATGAGCATCAAGTAGCACTAGGGTTTTGTTATCTTTAGTGTTTTCGTTCAGCATAATTTAATTATATCATTTAATATAGATGATTTTTTCTTAAAACTTAAAAACTCTTCCACCATCTTTGGCATGAAAAATCTCAACAAATTTCGTGTTTGAAGGAACAACTTTGGTAACATTTTCTGGCCACTCAATAAAAACTAGATTTTCTTTATTGTTTATGATTTCTTCCCATCCAAGATGCAATAATTCTTTCTCATTTTTAAGTCTATAGGCG
>JBAXTS010000006.1:0-41100 GCA_037130055.1 bacterium
ACATAAAAGATGTAGATGAAAGTATTATCAATAAAGTAATCAGTTGTGAACATGAAGGAAAATGTAATGATCAATGTACTAAGGCGTTCAAGGTAATTGAAGCAGAATTTGCTTTTTATAAAAATTACAAAATTCCAATCCCAAAGCTGTGCCCAAGCTGTAGGCATTATATTCGTTTTAATCAAAAAAATCCCCTTAAACTTTGGCACAGAAAATGCATGAAAGAAGGATGTGAGAATGAATTTGAGACCTCTTATGCGCCAGAGAGGCCGGAGATAGTGTATTGCGAAAAATGTTATCAGGCGGAGGTATATTAGGAATAACACAATTTCACGGTCGCGATAAAGTGTTATTGATTAATTATTTAAAAAATTCATGTTTCCAGAACAAATTATTTTTATTACTCTTTTAATTAACTTTGTTGGGTACTTTTTCTATATTAAAGATATTTTTTATGGTCAAAATAAACCCAATTTAGTTTCTTGGTTTATATGGATGTTGGCTCCTTTTATTGGTGTATTCTTTCAAGTTAAAGCTGGAGTAGGTTTGTCTGCTTTGCCTGTTTTTCTAGCAGGATTTGGGCCTTTTATTGTTTTAATGGTTTTAATGTGGAATAAAAATGCATATTGGAAAATTAGTAGTTTAGATATGGTTTGTGGAGGACTTGCTCTTTTGTCTTTAATTTTTTATATTCTTACTCACAACCTAGGCTTGTCTATTTTGTTTGCAATATTGAGTGATGCACTCGCTTTCATTCCTACATTTATTAAATCATGGAAGTTACCAGATAATGAATCTGGATATGTTTATTTAGTTGGTATTATTGGTAATACTTTGGGTTTACTAATAATAAAAGATTGGTCATTTGCAATCTATTCTTTTGGAGTATATTTAATAATCTTCAATTTTATTGAAGTGGTTATTTTATACCGTAAAAAAATATTTAAGAAGTTATTTTTTTCTTAAATTTGTGCGCAATCATTCTATAGCAAATAAGAGCAGCTCCAAATTCTGAGAGGACAGAGTCATGCTGAGGAGAAACCTCTACTATGTCTGCACCCACCAACTCTTTTCCATCTATAATCTTCTCTATCAGCTCAAGTCCGTAATACCATTCTAATCCACCCTGGACTGGTGTACCTGTGCCTGGCATGTGTGCAGGGTCAAAACCATCCACATCGACAGTAATATAAACCTTTTTAGTTTTAATTGATTTCAAGATTGTACTTATAGGAATTTCTTTTTTACCCCATTCAAAAACTGTTATTGTTTTTTTATTTTCTTGCCAGTAATCATATTCGTATTTGGAATATGTCCTTATACCTACTTGTACAATAGGGAAGCCGAGCTCGTGTATTCTACGCATTACGCAAGAGTGTGCAAACTTTTCATGTTTATCACTATAGTCACTGTTGTCATTGCGTAGGTCTTGGTGTGCATCTATTTGCAGAATAGTAATGTCTTTTGGATTTTCTTTTTTAGAAATAGCCTCGAGTGCACCAAAAGAAACTGTATGCTCTCCGCCCAGCATTATCATAAATTTGTTGTCATTGAATAATTTCTGATATTCAATACTTATTTTTTTTACAGCTTGTTCTGGGGAAAGGCTTTTTAGCCCAATTATCTCCTTGTGGGCTGTTCTAATATTCTTTGCTGGTTCGCAATGTAACTCAACGTCGAAAAGTTCAAGATTATTGTTTAAACAGTGAACTATTTCTTTGGGAGCTTTTGATGTGCCACCCTTAAAAGAAACACCCCCTTCGTAGGGAGCACTCATTATTATAGCGTCAGCTTCTTTTGTATCTTTTGTATTTATTACTGTATCAATCATAAGAATTTATTTTAGCACTTTCTTGTTTAAAAGCAATTTAAATTTTACTAATTTTTTGACCTTCCTGAGTATCTTTTATTTCATAACCAAGAGAATTTATTTCTTTTCTTAAATCATCAGATTTTTTAAAGTCTTTGTTTTTGCGAGCAGTTTCTCTTTCATCAGCAAGTTTAAGTACTTCATTAGGAATAATTACATGCTTTGATATTTTTTCTGCCTGGTCAAAACCAAGTCCAAGGACATGGTCGAAATCTAAAATTGTAGCTTTTTTATCTCCATCTGACATATTTTCATCCTTAAAAACATCCCATAAAAGCGATAATGCACGTGGGGTATCAAGGTCATCCTCGATAAACTCTTTAAATTTATTTTGATATTCTTTGTGCGCATGTCCTGTAGCGCCACCAAGCTCAATAAAAAGGTTATAAAGGCGCTTGAGGGCTGTTTCTGCACCTAGAAGGGCGTCCCAGTTGAAGTTTACCTTTGTGCGATAGTTGGCCATTAATAGCCACAACCTATATGAAAGCGGATTTATTCCTTTATCGATAACATCCTTTAGTGTTATAAAACTACCATCAGATTTTGCCATTTTCTTTTGGTCAACGAGAACCCATTCATTGTGCATCCAATATTTAACAAATTGTTTATCTGTAGCACATTCTGATTGAGCTCTTTCATTTTCATGATGAGGGAATATATTATCAACTCCACCTGTGTGTAAGTCTATTTGTTCTCCTAAATTAGCAATAGACATTGCAGAGCATTCTATGTGCCATCCAGGTCGTCCTCGGCCTAAAATAGTATCCCAGAAAACTTCACCATCTTTTTCATCCCAAGCTTTCCATAGTGCAAAGTCCTCTGCATTTTCTTTTTCATATTCATCGGTTTTGACTCTACCTGAGGCATTATTTTTTTGATTTTCTAATACAAAATGTGAAAGTTCACCATAGCCTTTAAACTTTCTTATATTAAAATAAACACTGCCGTCGTTACTTTTATACGCAAAACCTTTGTCTAAAAGTTTCTGAATAATTTCTACCATTTCATCTATGTAGTCAGTGGCCTTGGTAAATTTTGTAGGTTCAATTATATTTAGAGACTTTATGTCTTTCAAAAATTCTTTGGTATAAAACTCTGTAAATGATTTCAAAGTACGCCCTTCTTTTTGTGAATCACGAATAGTCTTATCATCTATATCTGTGATATTCATAATGTGTTTTACTTTATATTTCTCGTAGAGTAGAACTCTTTTAAGAGTATCAGCAAAAACATAGGCTCTGTAGTTGCCTATGTGAGGGTAATTGTAAACAGTAGGTCCACAGGAATAGAAAGTAACGTTTGGAGGGTTGATAGGAGCGAAATCTTCTTTTTCTCGAGTTAACGTGTTAAAAAATTTTAAAGCCATCTCTATATATTAAGGTAAATTTGCTTTTTTTACAACTTTTGTGTAATATAGGCAATATGAATAAAGAGGAATTTGCAGTTATACAAACAGGCGGAAAGCAATACAAAGTCTCCGAGGGGGGCCTTGTTTCTATTGAAAAAATCATTGGTGAATACAAGAAAGGGGATAAATTAACTTTTGACAAAGTTTTGCTTGTTGATGATGGTAAGGACACAACTATCGGCACACCATATATTGTAGGGGCAAAGGTAGATGCAGAAATCGTAGAAATTGGCCGTTCTCGAAAAGTTATGGTTGTAAAATATAAACAAAAATCCCGCTATTTAAAGCGCAACGGCCACCGCCAACCTTTCCTTAAAGTAAAAATTACTTCTATAAAATAAATCCCGCCAACAGCGGGATTTATTGTCTATTTTTTAACGCATTTTTTAGAGTTTCGTTGTCGGAATATTCGAGCTCTGTGCCGGTGGAGAGACCTCGTCCAAGAGAAGATATTTTAATACTTAATTTTTCTGTGATTTCATGTAATTGTTCTCTGACATAGGAATCAGTGTGGTCTCCTTGAGGACTTAATGAGAAGGCTAAAATTATTTCTTTTAAATTTTCTTTCCCTTCTTTTTTAATTTTTTCTATTAGTTCTAAAATACGAATTCTGCTTTTTGTATTTTTTTCTACTATTGGCACAAGCCCTCCCAGAATAAAATACTTTCCATGATAGACTCTACTTTTTTTAATGCTTTCTAAGTCTGAGTCTTTTTCTATAATCATTAGAGTAGAAGAATCAGTATGTGGGTTCGCGCATATTTCACACATTTTGTTTTTATTGTTTTCAACCAGGAAAAACCTAAAGCATTCATTACATTGAGCTACTTCTTTTTTTAAATCCAAAATAAAATTTGATAAATTTTCATTATAAGCGGGAGTTTTAGACATAAGAAAATAAACAAAGCGTCTTGCTTGTCTTTCTCCAATGCCAGGGAATTCTTTAAAGATTTCAGTTAATTTATCTATTATGTCCATTTATTATTTTTTAGAATTCATCTAATTCTCCACTAACCTTTGATGGAGAGAAATCACTTAAGCTACTTTTTTCAAGGTTTAGGAATGTGGTTGTCTTTTCGTCGAAATATAAATCAACCTTGCCCGTAGGACCATTTCTATGTTTTTCAATTAGGATTTCAGCGATGTTTGTTTTTTCTGATTCATCTTTTCCTTTATCTTCACGGTGAATAAACATCACAACATCAGCGTCTTGTTCAATAGAGCCAGAGTCGCGTAGGTCGGAAAGCCGAGGTTTACCACCACGTGACTCCACAGCACGAGAAAGCTGAGAAAGGGCTAAGACTGGTACATCAAGTTCTTTTGCTAGAGATTTGAGAGAGCGAGAGATTTCTGTGACTTGGTTGACCATTGAATCATAATTCTTTGAAGTAGTCATGAGCTGTAAGTAGTCCACAACAATGAGGTCAAGGCCTTTTTCTGCTTTTAGTCTGCGAGAAAGTGCTTTCATTTTAACTATCGAATTTCCAGGTTGGTCATCGATGAAAATTTTTGCTTTAGCTAATTTGTCTAAAGAATCTCTTAATTGAGAAAAATCATGGTCTGAAGATAGGCGTCCTGTGCGCAAGTTCCAAGCATTAACTCGTGATTCAGCAGAGAGCATTCTATCCACTAGTTGCTGGGAGGACATTTCTAAAGAAAATATTAATATTGATTTTTCATGTAATACTCCAGCCATACGTGCGATGTCTAGAGCGAGAGTAGTTTTACCCATAGAAGGACGTGCTGCTAGAATAATCAAGTCGGATTTTTGTAATCCTGAAAGCATATTATCTAAATCTTTGAATCCTGTTGCGAGTCCACGAAGCATTCCCTTTGTCTCATGTAATTTTTCTAAACGTTCATAGGCCTCAGGTAGAGCATCCTTCAAATTTACATATTTTTGATTCTTAGGGCTAGAGACTACACTGAAGATTTTCTTTTCTGCCATATCTAGTATGTCATCCATGTGGTCGTCGCCTTCTTCAAATGCAAGCTCGGAAACATAATCAGCAGCTTCTATCAAACTTCTTAGAACATATTTCTTTTGAACTATATCAGCATAGTGCTTGATGTTAGTAGAGGATGGGACAACATTTACAACCTCAGCGAGGTATTGGTTGCCACCAACCATATCTAGGATTTTTTGTTCTCCTAGTTTAGTTGAAAGTGAAAGCATGTCTATGGGTTCATTTTTGCTAGAAAGGTCCAACATAGCCTGAAAAATTTTCTTATGCTTCTCAACATAAAAAGAATCCGCATTTATCATGTCTTCAACTTCATGCATTGCATCCTTGCGAAGCATAATAGAACCCAAGACTGCCTGCTCAGAAGGAATACTTTGAGGCGGAATACGAAGATTGGTGTTTTTTGTTACTCTTATCATGAAGCTATTCTAGCACAGTAGAAGAATTGTCAAAGTATCAAAAGTGCGTAAAACTGTTACTAAAATGTGGAGAAATAAAAAACTAGTAAAATATCAACTTTTTTCCGGTACAGATTTTTTGAAGCTTAAAAAATCCTGAAGTTCTCGGCTCGTCAGCCTCGAAACCCCTGCAAAAAGTTATATTTTCCTAGTTTTGTAATTCAAAATTATATGATAATATATAGGTATGTCAAAAAAGATATTTTTATCTGGTGTTCAGCCATCAGGAAAACCTCATATTGGTAACTATTTTGGGGCTATGAAGCAATTTGTTGATTTGCAGAATGAGCACGAAGGCTATGTTTTTATTGCTGATTATCATGCTTTACATTCTCTTAGAAATCCTAAAGAAATGCGTGAAAACATAAAGAATGTTTTACTTGATTATCTTGCAATTGGTCTTGACCCCAAAAAGGTAACATTCTTTAAACAAAGTCATGTTTCTGAACACACCGAACTTACTTGGATTTTTGACACTATCACAACAATGCCATTTCTAATGCGTGCGCATGCTTTTAAAGACGCAGAGGCAAAGAATAAAGAAATAGATGTAGGTACTTTTAATTATCCTGTATTGATGGCGGCTGATATTTTACTTTATGGTCCAGATATAGTGCCAGTAGGGGCTGACCAGAAACAGCACGTAGAAATAGCGCGTGACATTGCTGAAAAATTTAATTCCACATATGGAGAGACATTCAAATTACCAGAGCCAATGATTATAAAAGATGTTGCTATTGTGCCCGGAACTGACGGAAGGAAAATGAGCAAGAGCTACAACAACACAATTCCACTTTTTGCTGAGCATGATGAAATAATAAAATGTGTTATGAGTATTGTGACTGATTCTAGTGGTGGTATTCCAGAGAATGTTTTTGCAATTCATAAATTACTGCGTCCTGAGTCAGAGCTTAAATCTATTTATGAAAGCAAGGCAGGGAAATACAAAGAGCTAAAAGAATTACTCATAGAAGACTTAGAAAAGTTTATCGCACCTCTACGCGAAAAGAGAAAAGAATATGAAAAAGATATTCCAAAAGTATTATCAATACTAAAAGCTGGAGGCGAAAATGCTAAAATAGTTGCTGGAAAAAAGATGGTTGAGATAAGAGAGAAAATAGGAGTCAACGTATATTCCAAACAATAGATTACTAAAGGGTAGAAAATTGATTAATTTTCTAGGCATATAATTTGCATTATAAAGATAGTTTTGTATAATATATATACATGAAAAATATTATTCTAAAAAATATAAATGCCTCTGCAAATATTATTAGTATTATTAGCCACAACCTTAGAAGGCTGATATTTGCGCTGTAAAAAATTCTCAAACAAAACTACAACCCAAACACCAGCCCTCTAAGGCTGGTGTTCTTTTTTTTGCGGTAGATTTGTTCAACCAAGGAGGATTTGAGATGAAGACTCTATCAGGCGCATCGCAGCTCAATGCTTTCGGGGCTGGGCCAGGAATAGTGAGCCAGCCATCTACTCTTCAAGGAAAGACGGAGGATAAGTGGAATCCTTGTCCTCGCTATTCTACTGAGGTAAAGGCCGAGCGCGCAGTCTCAAATGAGATTGTTTCGCGTAAAGTCTCGGTCAAGGGTCGCTTCTCGGTTTGTGGTCCAAAAGATTAGCAGGTCGAGACACAGGGCGCGCAATATCAAAACGGATACTGTTTAAGTATTCAGTATCGTTTAACAATGGGCTAGTGACATCGTTCGCTGGCCCAATTTTTTATACCATAGTTTTCAACAACATTAATAGTTGTATCTTTATAAGAAATATGTAAATATATATAAGTGAACAAGAATATGCAATCAAATATTAATAATTTTACAAAGTTCTATTTTACCCCCAATCTTAGAGGGCTGATATTTGTGCTGTAAAAATACTAAAAAACTTACAACCCAAACACCAGCCTTCTAAGGCTGGTGTTGTTCTTTACGCGTCTGGAATTGGTCCGGGCGGGCGTTATTTGACAGAAGAATAGGAGGAGGAAGTGGAAATAAATTTCGACGGGTGGCTCAACTTGGAAAAGATCAAGAGCCCAGGCCAAAATCGTTGTTTCCAAGTGCCCATCGATGTTTCCTGTTACTTTCTTCCCTGCGGTTGTTCGAGGTCCGAGGGAGATGAAGTAATTGAGGAGGTGGAGGGGATACTTTGGGTCCATGGAGGGCCAAGAGGCTGCTGGCGTAAGGTAAGTTGGAACGGTTCAAGGCAGGTCATATCAGGGCGAGGAGGAGGGTATGCAAAAACCGACGTTGAGTAAGTGGTTAGAAAAAGCAGCAAGATCCGAGAGAAACCATTTGACGGTTCCGCCGCACATCTATATTCTCCCGTGTGGTTGCGTCCGTACTGACAAGGAGCCGGCATTTTCAATTCGTCTGGTTCTCGGGTCGGGGTGGTTTCATCATAGCAATGTGTGCTGCCGCGAAACACACAAAATCTATCCACATGGGGCTGTCGTGTCTGGAAACACATATGCGCTTTCGATCAAAGAGAAGGCATATGCATGGAGAGCAAGCAACTGGGAGGGCTTCTAGCTGAGTTCTGCGGTTTTTTGCGCTTTCTCCGAATAGGCTGAGATCCTGATCAACTCTCGATAGGCCAGAGGACACCATTCCTCTGGCCTATTTTTATTTTTTGATTTATTTATGATAATATGTGTATATTATGAAAAACTCCAATCATTTGAGTTTGAATCCTTATCCTCTTGTGTTATATGGTAGCCCGAGCGGAACCAAATATGCATTGGCAACTAAGGTTGCTAAATTATTGAAAACCAAACTTGCTTTATCTATTTACAAAGTTTTTAGAGATGGTTCTTATTTAGTTCATCACGCAGAGTCAGTACGGGATCGCGATGTATATGTTATTCTCCAGCCACGTTTTGGCAATAAAGATATTTTGGCTTTTGATATTGATGAGTGTGAATCCCTAGTCTATGCATTAAAGCAAGGAGAGCCTACTAGAGTAACAGTAGTCATGCCGTGTTTGCCATACGCGAGACAAGACAAGTCTTCTAATCACCGTGAGCCAATATTGTCACAAAAAGTTCCCATGCGTCTTCAAATGGCCGGAGCTCACAGACTTGTTGTTTTACATTTACACAATCCTTCTAGTTACAACGCTCATCCATTAACAATACCAACTGTTGACGTAAACACAAATGAACTTTTATTAAATCATATTCGCTCAAAAAAGTTTGATTTGAGTAAATTCAAAATTGTAGCACCCGACGTAGGAGCAGTTCGTTATTGTAGAAAACTTGCGCAACAATTAGGTATTCCAGGGAATATAGTTATTATAAATAAATTCCGTGACCCTAAAAAAGCAAATGATAGCGAGGTTATGGAAGTTATTGGTGATGCAGATGGTTATAATTGTATTATCCCTGATGATATGGCAGATACTTGTGGTACAGCGATAAAAGCTCTAAAGACTTTGAAGAATAATGGAGCAAAGGATGTCTATTTTACTGCAACACATGCAGTACTATCTGGTGATGCAGTAAAAAATCTTAATGATGCTTCGTTTGATGGTATTTGGTTTTCTGATTCTTGTCTTTCTGAACAAAATATGAATAATATAAAGAAACTTGAAGTAATTTCTACAACAAAACTCGTAGCTCAAATTATTGATAATCTCCATAATGGAAAATCAGTTACAGAACTTTGGCACACAAAAAATTAGTAGTTTAAAAAAGATTTATGTTAATATAATTATATGAAAAATAGAATCTATATTAAGGACCTAAAGGGTCATATTGGCAAAGAAATTATTATAGCTGGATGGGTGGACATCAGGCGCGACCAAGGAAAAATGGTCTTCTTTGATATGCGTGATATGACAGGACGTGTGCAGTGTGTGGCATTACCATCTCGAACTGAAGCAATAGAAAAAGCAAAACAAATACGTTCTGAATGGGTCCTGAAAATTTCAGGAATTGTAAACAAGCGTCCAGATAAAAATATTAAGGCTGGGGTTGTAAATGGTGATGTTGAGTTGGAGGTTACAAATATTGAAATTCTAAACAAAGCAGAAAACACACCTTTCCAAATCAACGAGAGTTCTATGGGTATTAATGAAGATCTAAGAATGAAATATAAATATCTTGATTTGCGTACAGATAGGATGCAGAAGAATATACGAATGCGAGATAAAATTATTACTTTTTTTCGTAAATACATGCACGACAACGATTTTATTGAAATAGAAACTCCGATATTAATGAAAGGTACTCCAGAAGGCTCAAGAGAATATGTAGTACCATCTAGGCTTTTTAATGGTCAGTTCTATGTGCTTCCACAATCTCCTCAGCAATTTAAGCAACTGTCTATGGTGGCTGGTTTTGAAAAGTATTTTCAGATTGCTCGTTGTATGCGGGATGAGGATACAAGGGGAGATAGACAGCCAGAATTTACCCAATTAGATTATGAGATGTCTTTTGTTACCCAAGAAGAGGTGCTCGAATACACAGAAGCGATGTTTATAGAACTTGTGAATAGTGTTTACCCTGAGAAGAAAATCACAACGGTCCCTTTTCCTAGAATTTCGTATGCAGAATCGATGAAAAAATATGGTTCTGACAAGCCGGACATGAGAATTGATAAGGAGGACTCAAACGAATTAGCATTTTGTTGGATTCTCGATTTCCCTATGTTCGAGAGGACGAAGGAAGGTGAATTGCAGGCAGTACATCATCCATTCTGTTCAATAAAAGAAGAAGACAAGGAAAAATTTATGAAAGGAGATGATTTATTTTCTATTCGCGCAAATGCCTATGATCTAGTCCTAAACGGCTACGAACTTTCTTCTGGAAGTATTCGTATCCACGAGCGCGATATCCAAAAACAAGTTTTTAAACTTTTAAATATTAGTGAAGAAGAGCAACAGAAAAAATTTGGGCATATGCTTGAGGCGTTTACTTTTGGTGCTCCTCCGCATGGCGGCTTTGCTCCAGGTATCGATCGTATTGTAATGATTTTACAAAATGAACCAAATATCCGAGAGGTAATTGCTTTTCCAAAAACTGGAGAAGGCAAAGACTTGATGATGGGTTCTCCAGCACCAATATCTGAGAAACAACTAAAAGAATTAGGAATTAAATTAAATTAAGTAATTTTACTCGTTATATGATTGAGATAAATCTTTTTTGATTTGCTCACTTAATTGTTCTACGGTCTTAAATTTCTTCGGAAATCTTAAGTATCTTTCTGTTGTTGCAATAATGTTTTTACCATAAATGTTACCATTAAACTCTAGAATGTGAATTTCCAAGCAATCTATTTTAGTCAAAGAATTATACCCATAATATAGGAGTCCATGGTAATTCACTTCATCAAAATTAACTTTGCAGGAATAAAGACCCTTTGGAATATCCTTTGCTAGGCCAATATTTAGGTTCGCGGTTCTTGCTCCGAGCTTTTCGCCATTGTTATTTCCATTTAGAACAGTTCCACGAACGACGTATGTCTTGTTCAAACTTGTAGCCAAAGTGACAGCGACAATTAGCACGATAGCACCTACAATCTGGCTGGCAGATAAAATATTGTGATTGAAAAAGTAATCAAAAAAGATTGCCGAAACTGGCCAAGCCAATTCACATAGAGTAGCGAGCGAAGCTGGAATTTTTTTTAGTCCATAATAATAGAGATACATGGCAAAAGCCCCAGAAGTAAAAACAATTACGACTAATGTTCTCCAAACATCGAATCCGATAAAAGGTAAAGTCAAAAAATATTTTATGGCTGGGATCATCATGATGAGCATTGTGATACCAAAACGCAAAGCTGCGAGCAATCCATAATTAATATTTTTTAATGAATATTTTCCGAATGTTGTAGATGATCCCCAAGAGAAAGCCGCGAGCAAGGAAAAAATAGCAATCATTGTTGTTGTGCCACCTAAATTTATTGCGGTGGGGTTCTTGAATGTTACAAAATACCCACCCACAAGAGCAAGTGTTGCATAAGCATAAAATTTTGTAGGGAAACGTTCTCTTAATATTATAGCTGATAAAATAATCGCAAAAATAGGCTGAAATTTTTGCAAAAGTATTACTACTGATACATCAACAAAACCAGTTAAAAATAATGCTTTAGTAAAAAAAGTGGTACCGAGCGCGCCTCCAAACAATGCCACCCAGAAAATAGTAGCCCATTGTTTTTTGGTAATATTTTTTAGTTCTATTTTGTAGATGAAAAGAAACGGCAGAAGAATTATGAATCCCAAACTGTGTTCCAAAAACACCACGAGCGATGGCGCTACGGAGGCCAGACGAGGACGTAGAAAAATCCCATCCAAGCTCCATAGTAATGCGGATACTACTACAGCTATTACTCCAGTAAAAATTTTATTTTTTGTTTGCATATTTATAGGTTAATTTTTAAATTTACCTTCAAAAATAATTTCTTCAAGTGGTTTTCGGTCGCTGGGGGTCTCGCGAGCGCGGAGAGGCTCGGGCAGGTCTTCAATTATTCCTGGTTTGCCGATTGCTATCATCATTTCAACAGAATAGTCATCGGGGATATTCATTTTTTCTTTTATTAAATCATAATAAATTCCACCCATACCGTGTGTAACGAGACCCATACTAGTTGCCTGAAGCGCAAGATTTTCCCAAGCTGAACCAGTATCAAAAGAATGGGTAATTGATAAATCACCTTTATTGTTAGTTTTTTTAGAAATTGTTATGACAAGAGCGCTTGCTTTTTCACACCAAATTCTATTGCCTTCCATTAAAAAAGAAAGAAATAATTTGAAATTTTCAGTATAACGCTTTGCATATATAAATCTCCATGGTTGTAAGTTTTGAGATGATGGAGCCCAGCGTGCAGCTTCAAAAAGAGTTGTTAATTCATCATTGGAAATACTTTTTCCTGACATGGCTCGGGGTGAATATCTCTCTAAAAAATTGTCATCTATGGGAAATTTTGTTGTTCTACTATTTACTATTTTCACCCTTTCATTATACTCTTAATGCTGTAAAATCAAATATTAAGCACTATTTGACTTTTATTGTGTCGCTGAATTATAATATAGTTAAGTTATGAAAAAGATGCTAAAAAATAAAAAAATAACGATAAATGATTTGGCTGTAATGGTTGCCGGGGGTTTTGAAAATACGTCTACAAAAGATGACTTAAAAGATGTTATTAAAAAATTAGATGACATAGAGTACCGCCTTGGTAAAATTGAAAGTAATCATGAACGCAGGCTAGATTTATTGGAAGATAGAATGCAAGTAATAAAAACTTATTTTGAACGCAATCCACAGTTGAAAGTCAAATTTTGATGTAAATTTGAAAAATTAATATTTTTTAGTAATGAATTTAATAAAAGAAGAAAAAATTAACAGACCTATAGATGATCAGTTAATTTGGAATTTCAATATTCCTAAAAATGGAGTTTATATAATATCAATATCAGCTAGATGTAAAAATTGGCTTCAAAATTATAAATTATTGTTTAACGATGATGATATGGCAATACAGATAGACGATTATTTATTTCCTGAAATCAAAGGTAAAAAGAGAGAATTTACTAGTCCTAGTTCTTGGAATGGGAATGAAATTAAAGGTGATTCAAAAAACGTATTATTTATTTTAGCTTTTAAAACTGGTACTCATCAAATAAAATTCTGGGTTGATGGTAAGCCAGTATTGGAGAAAATAAGAATTTATCAAATTAATGAAAATGCAATAGATTTAGCAGTGAATGATATTATCTCATCTGGTAAGTTTTTAGATATAATCTCTAAAAATTTAAAAGTTAAAGAACTAGAAGTCAAAGCGAGTGCTAACATTAATTCAAAGCTAGAAATAAAAATAGATGGCAAAGTAGAAAAAAATCCAAAATATAAGAAATTTGAAAAATGGTATTGGTACGGACAAGAATTAAAAGGAGGCAGTAAAGAATACGGCATACCAAATATTTGGGATGGAGGGGTTCATTCTATAGAATTAAAAGGTCAAGGCGAGTCTAAGATAAAATCAATAAAATTAAAAATTGATTTAGAAAATATAATTTATAGCAGTGGTTTTGTAAGATTATATAAAGATATTGTAATTCGTGATAATGTAAACCTAAGGTCAGATCATACCAATGAAAGTGAGAGTTTGCTGATGCTTCTAGATTATGAAAAAATAGATATTTTGAATGAGCAAGTGGTGGGGAAATATATTGAAAATCTTTCTGAAATTTGGCATGAAGTAGTTGTCCGTGGGATTAGAGGTTTTATTTTATCTTCCTATGTAGAAATTGAAGGTCAAGAACGGGGAAAAATTATCGACTTAATAAAAGAAAAATGTAATAAATACAATGTTGACCCAAACATAATGTTGGCTATTGCCAGTCAAGAATCTCATTTTAAGCCATTTGCAAAGTCTGGTACAGGACCAATGGGGATATTTCAACTGTCAGGAGATACCAGAAAACGCTTTGGGGTTGAGGATGCTTACGATTTTTATCAAAATGTATCTGGCGGAGTTCAAAATTATAAAGATATAGAAAAGCGGGCAACTGGTCGTGGGGATATATTCATAAAAAGACTCACAGCTTGGCATGATGGACCAACCACTACGATTAGTAAAATTAATAATAAAACATTTGATTATAATAAACTTTCTCCAGAGACAAAAAGTTTTATTAAAAATGTTCTTGTAAATTTTGAAAAGAAAGATTGGTATCACATAATTTATTTACCTATATTCTTACTTTTTTTTGCTTCATCTTTATTTATCAGCAGTATGTCTGAAAAACCAATTACTCAAGCATTAGTGGCAAACGCTATCGATTACAATTTATTAATGAATTATAGACAAAATACTAGTACTTATAAGAATACTTCAAACTTTTCTTCCACTTTTGACTTTAGAAAGGATGAATCGGGAGATTACCAATCATATTTTCCGAATGTGTATTTGGATGAAAGTAGTAACCAAGTAATTTTTCTGGATTTGTATAAAAATAAGGTAGGAAAAATTAATTTACAATTATTAAATCTCGATAAGGTTTTGGGCGTAACGGAAGATATGAAAATGCCTACCTGGGCGAATACAACTCATATTAGTTCTGTGGTTTTAGAAAATCCTGAGAACGTTTTTTATTTTTCTGCAATAAACAGTTATGGCTGTGGGGCAAGTAACTGTCACTGGGCACTATATCAATTTGATGCTAAAAAAAATAATTTAAAATTAATTGAAGAAGAAATTTTTGGACAAATAATGGGTTTGTATCTTTCTCCTAGTTTAAATCATCTAGCTGTTGTATCTGGAAGTACTGGTGGATTTTGTAATAACCACGAGGATATAAAAATTTTTAATACTACTACTTTTATTGAGAACCAACCCGATTGGTTTTTAGATGATCAGTTTGGCTCACAAACAATCAAAAATTTAATGTGGAAAAATGTAGATGAAATAGAGTTTCAGGCTGAATACCAATCTGATTGTCGAACCGGTGAATTTTTGCAAACAATATGGCTTTATAACCTACTTGAGCAGAAATTGACAAAAGTAAAAAGTCAGAACATAGAACGTCCCAACTCTTAATTTTCACGCTTTCAATATACGCTAAATATGATATAGTCAAAATATGAAAATTACTTTCAAAGATAGCATTAAAGATTTAAAAGGAGAGGTACTTTTTGTGTCTGTTGACTCTAAAAATAAGGACGAAACAGTAAAAGAGAATGGCGTAAAAACCTTATATTTGAAATGTGATGAGACTAAAATGAACCTCAGGAAGCTGTATTTGCTTATTCGTAAAATGGTTGTCATGGCGAAGGGAGTTAAAGCCAAAAAGTTAGTATTTAATTTTGATGATTTAAGGTTTAAAAATATTAAAATTTCTAAATATGAACTCGGAGAACTCATTGGCTCTCAGCTTGATTTTGCTAATTATGAATTTGTAAAATACAAAACTCCAACCAAGGAAGGTTTTAATTTTATAGAAGAAATAATAATTTTAGGCACAGACAAGGAAATAGAAAAAGCAATTTTAAAAGGGCACACCATAGCCGAGGAGGTGAACAAAACTAGGACACTTTCCAATACACCCGGTGGAGACATGACGCCATCAATTTTAGCTAAAGCAGCCAAAGAAGCAGTGAAAAATCTTCCGGTAAAAGTAACCGTGTTGGGAGAAAAAGAAATGGAGCGTTTAAACATGCGTGCGATACTTTCTGTCGGACGAGGTTCTGACGAAGAATCTAGATTTATTATTATGGAATACTTTGGTGGCAAAAAAGGAGAAAGAACAACCGTGCTTGTTGGTAAAGGCGTAACTTTCGATTCTGGGGGGATAAATTTGAAACCATCCTCTTCATTGCTCGGCATGAATATGGATATGTCAGGTGGATCAGCAGTAATACATACACTTGCTCTTGTTGCTAAAATGAAATTAAAGCAAAATGTTATAGGATTAATTCCATCTGTTGAAAACATGGCATCTGGAAAAAGCTATAGACCAGGAGACATCATTCGTTCTATGTCAGGTATTACCATTGAAGTTTTAAATACAGACGCCGAAGGTAGAGTTATCTTGGCTGACGCGCTTACATATGCTAAGAAATATAATCCAGAAGTTATTTTAGATGTGGCGACGTTGACAGGTGCAGCTGCTGTGGCGCTTGGCGAGAGAGCTTCGGCTATTTTTACAGAAGATGATGAGTTAGCAAAAAAACTCGAGGAAATCGGAGAGAGTACGGGAGATTACGTTTGGAGATTGCCAATGTGGGAAGAATATGAGAATGAAATAAAGGGGTCACTAGGAGATTTTACTAATGTTCACAACAAAGATTCTCGTTATGGTGGTGCAAGTTATGGCGCTATTTTCTTATATCAATTTATAAAAGGGAAAGCTGAAGGTGTAAAAGCTCCGAAGTGGGCGCATATAGATATAGCACCTAGAATGACCGCAATGGCTGGAGAGAACCTGGCTACGGGCGCATTGGGCACTCCTGTAAGGTTGTTATATAAGTTTATTGAACAGATTAAATAATTACATTGGAAAACAATTTATTTCAAATTAAGACTGTCGGATTCGAAGGACCTTTTGGTTTGCTATTGGGTTTGGTTGAAAAACGTAAATTATTTATAAATGATGTTTCATTGTCAGCAGTTACTGAGGATTATTTGAGTTATATGAACAAGTTGGGCGATCTTCGTCCTGCCGAAGTTTCAAGTTTTATTCTTGTTGCTTCGACGTTACTTTTAATAAAATCTAAATCGCTACTACCTAATTTGGATCTTACCAACAAAGAGGAAGGTGATATTCGTAATCTGGAGGATAGATTGCGTCTATATGAAATTTTTTCTAAGCAATCACTTCTAGTAAAAAGTAATTTTGGCAAGAGAATAATTTTTGCTCCACTCGAAAGAAAGGTACAAGCATGGGGCCACACAACTTTAGTTTTTTTACCCGATGACCAGATTACAAAGGATTCCATGATGACTTTTGCCCGTAATGCCTTGGGTGCAATGCCAAAGAAGCTATATTTACAGGAAGTGGAAGTAAGGCAGGTAATAAGTATTGAAGAGATGATAGACAAGTTAACTGATAGAATAAAGAATTCACTCAAAATGAATTTTACTCATTTTAGCGGAAAAGGAGTAACCCGAGAAGAAAAAATAGTTGTAATTGTAGGATTTCTTGCTATGCTGGAGCTTGTCAGGCAGGGGATAGTGGATGCCACACAGGAAATCGATTCTGGTGATATTTTTATTGAGAGGCAGGAGATAATTGAAATCGTCGATGAATTACCAGCAATGACTAATGCATCGAATATATAATTTATGGAACTAGAAAAAAAAATTGAAGCAATATTATTTTTCAAAGGAGAGCCTGTTTCTATAAAGAAATTGGAAGAGATTTTAAAGGTTCCAAATGAGGAAATAGTTGAAGCAATTCATTTATTAAATAATAATCTTACAAACAGGGGAATAGCATTACTCCAAAATGATAATCATATTACTCTTGGTACATCACCAGAGCTAACTAATCTTATAGAGGATTTACAGAAAGAAGAACTGAATCGAGATCTTTCAAAGGCTAGCCTAGAAACATTATCTATAATTCTTTATAAAAATGGAGCAAGTCGAGCGGAGATTGATTATATTAGAGGAGTAAATTCTAGCTTTACATTGCGTGCTCTCTCTGTCCGCGGGCTTGTTGAAAAAACAATAGATGAGAAGGACAATAGAAGATATGTTTATAAACCAAGCTTTGATACTTTATCTTTTATGGGCATAAAATCTGTGGAAGAATTACCTGACTATGAAGAAGTTAGTAATTCAGTAAATGCCGCTGCTAAAAGTTTTGAAGAGGAAATAAAAAAGCAAGAATAAAAGGCAAGCGTGAATTAAAATATATTGATGTAACATAATTTCGCGGCCGCGATAGAGTGTCGTGGATATAAATAATAGAAATATGGAAAACAGAAGTGAAAAAAGAGTTTGCCAGAATTGCAAAAACGACTTTGTAATAGAGCCAGAGGATTTTAGATTTTATGAAAAAATAAAAGTCCCTCCACCCTCATGGTGTCCAGAATGTAGATTAATTCGTAGGATGATGTGGCGCAATGAGCGTTCTTTATTTCGTCGCCCAAATGGAGCTAATAAATCTGATTCTTTAATATCTATTTATCACCCAGATTCTAAAATAATAGCTTACGATAAAGATATGTGGTGGAGTGACAAGTGGGACCCTTGTGATTATGGTATGGATTATGATTTTTCTAAAACATTTTTTGAACAATTTAAAGAGTTACTAGAAAGGGTTCCCCATATAGCTTTATTTGATTCAAAGTCTGTAAATGCTAGATTTTGTAATATTACTGTGGAAATGAAGAATAGTTATTTAGTTAGTGCTACATGGACTAGTGAAGACTCAATGTATTGTAATCGTCTTTTTGAGTGTAAATTTACACATGATTCTTATACTTGTTTTAATACAGAATTTTGTTATGAAAATGTTTATTGTCGAGATTCGAATAAACTATTTTTCTCGAGAGAAAGTGAAAATTGTTTAGATTCATATTTTTTATATGATTGTCGTAATTGTTCTGATTGTATTTTGTGTACTAATTTGCGCAATAAAAGTTTTTGCATAGAAAATATACAATATTCTAAAGAAGAATATTTAAAAAAGAAAAAAGAACTTAATTTAAACATGAGGTCCGGTTTACAAAAAGCAAAAATAAAATTTCAAGAATTATGGGATAATGCTTTTCATAAGCATTTAAAAATTACAAATACAAACAATGTAGTTGGTGACCAAGTTTCAAATTCACGCAATTGTTATGGAATTTTTGATTTTAAAGATGGAGCTGAAAATGTAAAGTATTCTAGTTGGGGGTCAAAAGGATTAAAGGATTCTTATGATGTAGGACCAGGATGTGGTGATGGTTCTGAATTAACTTATGAGGGTATCAGTGTCGGTGTTCAAAATGGGTCCACCTTGTTTGGCTCTATTGTTTGGTATTCAAATGATGTTTGGTATAGCTATATGATGAATAATTGTCAGCATTGTTTTGGTTGTGCTGAAATGAATGGTAAAAAATATTGCATTTTAAATAAACAATACACTAAAGAAGAATATGAAAAACTTGTTCCAAAAATTATTAAACATATGGAGGAAATGCCATATCTCGACGAAAAAGGACGAATTTACAAATATGGAGAATTTTTTCCATCAGAAATTTCTCCTTTTGCTTATAATGAAACTGTTGCACAAGATTATTTTCCAATAGATAAAATAAAAGCCAAAAATGAAGGTTATCTTTGGCGTGAATATATTTCTAGTTCTTATCAAATTACTAAAAAGGGGAATGAACTTCCAGAGACTATTGGTGAAGTGGATGATTCTATATTAGATGAAATCGTAGAATGTGAAATTACAAAAAAACCTTTTAAAATATTAGAACAAGAGTTGAGTTTTTATCGTAGGTTTGATTTATCTTTGCCGTCTATCCATCCAGATGAAAGACACAATAATCGTTTAAAACTTCGTAACCCAATGGTTTTAAGAAAAAGAATGTGTTTCTTTGGTGATAAGGAAGTTTTTACTACATACTTGCCTGAAAGCGAAGGTGGGCCCAAAAAGGTAGTGTGTGCTGAGCACTATAATAAAGAGATTTATTAAAGACAATCAGAATTTATACCAAGCACATAATTATTTATTAAATTTAAGTTTTTAACCCCTTCCTCTCCCATGAAGCCTTTTACATCACTACTCGTGATAATTTTTTTATATTGTTCTGTAAAAGTTTTTGCAAGTGGTAGATATGACCAGTGCCACTTTTCTTCATTGTAGCCCGTTGCTCTATTATTTCCTTTTAAATTATAAGGTTGACAAAAACCAAATGCACGTGCGTTTAAAGTGAGCCATTCATATTCTTTGGCACCGAGCGTTCCTTCGAAATATTCGGCATTTGCATTGTTTATATCAATATCAGTACCCCAGTGGTGGCGCGATGTTCCAGGTGCTGCGCTATACTCTAGTATTTTCTTAAATCTTTCCAGTTCATTTGGGACGCTTTTTGATAAATCATTTCCATCAACTAGCATATATCCGTTCCACTTATTATTCCAAATACTTTTTTGATAATCAAAGTTTCTAGTAGCTGATGCTATTTTAAGATTTATTCCCTCTGTTAATGCGTAAGCCTGCATTTCCTGAAAAGCACTCAATGTCTCCTCTCTTAGATACATTTTGTATAAATTTGTAGTAAGTTCACTCGGTACTAAAACAAAATCCTTGTTTTGCGACGGCTCAAACATGCCCATAAGAAAAGACTTCAACTTAGCCTTATCTTTGGATGCTTTCTCAAGTTTTTGTTCAAATTGGATTTTTTTTAAAGCAAGTTCTTCTTGAACTTGCTTTTGGATTGCAATTAGCGAGGAGTGTACTATTAAAATTCCCAATATAATTAAAAAAATTGTAGGCAAAATGGGCCTTAAAATATGTCTTTCCATTTGCAAACAATAACATACGTGTGTATTTTAATCAAAAGAATTAAGTGCTATAATCAGAATATATGTATTTGGATCTGATTAAAATTTTTACCCCAACTGTTTTTGCGTTCTTTTTGGCTCTTTTTTTGACTCCAGTTGCGACACATTTCTTCTATAAATACAAAATGTGGAAGAAATATTCTAGAAATATGAACGCCGTCGCCCCGGATTTTCTCAAAATTCACAATGAGCAAGAAGAACTAAAAACACCACGAGTTGGGGGAATAATTATATGGTTTTCGGCACTACTTACTACTTCTATTTTTTATTTTGTTGCCGTTTTTTTTCCTTCTGAAGGCACAGAAAAGATTAATTTTTTGAGTCGTAATCAAACACTAATACCATTTTTTACACTTCTCCTCGGTTCTCTAATTGGGCTCTGGGATGATTTAATCCAAATTTATGGTGATGGATTAGTAGCACACGATGATAAGTCTTGGAGAAAATGGAAGGCCTTCTTAGTAACCCTTGTTTCTGTTTTGATTGGTGTGTGGTTTTTTTATAAACTTGGCATGGTATCTGTACATATTCCTTTTGGTGGAGAAATATTCGTAGGTATTTTAATTATTCCACTTTTTGTTCTTGTATCCTTGGCTACTTTCTCTGGTGGGGTTATTGATGGAATAGACGGGCTTTCTGGTGGAGTACTGGCTTCAATTTTTGCTGCCTATTCTGTAATCGCTTATGCTAATAATCAAATAGATCTGGCTGCTTTCTCTGGAGTTATCACAGGGGTAACTCTTGCGTTTCTTTGGTATAATATTCCACCGGCGCGTTTTTATATGGGAGAAACGGGCATAATGGGACTTACGATAACATTGGCTACACTCGCTTTTCTTACAGATTCTGTTCTAATACTTCCAATTGTAGCATTGCCACTTGTTATTACTTCAGGTTCTGTTATTTTGCAAATGATGTCTAAAAAGTTTAGGGGAGGAAAGAGACTGTTTAAGCTAGCTCCCATTCATCACCATTTTGAAGCTATTGGTTGGTCATCATACAAAGTGACTATGCGTTTTTGGGTTCTTTCTGTTGTATTTGCAATTATTGGTGTAATTTTAGCAGTAATTAGCAGATAAATAGTCGCCAAATCTTAGTTATGAAATTAAAGTATAAAATCAATGAGAGAAAAAAAAATTGATAAATTTTTTTTAATAATCGTTCTCATTTTGCTTTTTCTTGGTATCGCGATGTTTATTTCTGCTTCTCTTGGTGTTTTGGCTAAAAATGAAAAGACTTTTTATTCTGTTCTTTTTAGTCAGCTTGTTTTGGGTTTGGGTTTTGGTTTGATTGGTATGTATGTCTGCTATAGGATTGATTATAAATTTTGGCGAAAATATTCGCTTCTGATTTTTCTTGGTTCAATTCTGTTGACTGCAGCTGTTTTTATTCCATCTCTCGGATGGAGCCACGGTGGTGCAGAAAGATGGATTGATATCGGTATAACTCGTTTTCAGCCAGTAGAGCTATTAAAATTTGGTTTTATAATTTATTTTGCTGCATGGTTGTCGTGGGTTAAAAACAGAGTTCAGGATATAAGATTTGGCATATTACCATTTGGTATAATGCTAGCTATTATTGCATTTGTTTTATTAAAACAACCAGACACAAAAAGTTTTATTTTGATTATTATTACAGGTATTTCAATGCTTTTCATATCTGGTGTTCCTGTTAAATATATTTTAGGTATAGGGTTTGGTTTAGTTTTTTTACTTGCTACGCTTGTTTATTTTACGCCATATCTTCAGGAAAGAGTAAAAACATTTATTGATCCAAGTGCTGATTCCAAAGGGTCATCCTACCAGATTCAACAGTCATTAATAGCATTGGGTGCAGGAGGAGTTTTTGGACGAGGGTTCGGACAAAGCGTGCAAAAGTTCAGCTATCTTCCAGAACCTCAAGGTGACTCTATTTTTGCTGTTATTGGAGAGGAATTAGGTTTTGTAGGTGTGCTTAGTATAGTTTTCCTATATATACTTTTTGCCTTACGAGGATTTCGTATAGCAAACAATTCGCCAGACCTATTCAGTGGACTTTTGGTCTCAGGAATTGTTATACTCATTACTGTGCAATCGTTTATGCATATTGCTTCTGTGACGGGAGTATTTCCATTAACAGGAGTTCCATTAGTATTTATGAGTCATGGTGGAACAGCATTGATGATATATTTGATGGCGATTGGTATCGTTCTAAATATTTCAAAATATCAAAAACGAGCAGTTTAATTAACAGCGCTGCGCTAATATGAAGGTTTGCGCGGTATGATTTCGCTAAATAAATATGAAAATAGTTTTTACAGGCGGTGGAACAGGGGGGCACTTTTATCCAATTATTGCTGTCGCCCAAAAAGTCAATCAAATAATAGACCGCGAGCATATAATAAATACTAATCTATATTATTTTTCTGATAGTCCTTATGATAAGGAAATGCTTGCCCAGAACGGAATTTATTTTGAAAAAATAAATTCTGGTAAGATGCGCACATATTTTTCTATAAAAAATTTTTTGGATATATTTAAAATCTTTTTTGGAACTATCAGTGCAGTTTATAAAATGTTTTCCATTTATCCAGATGTCGTTTTTGGTAAGGGTGGCTATGCATCATTTCCAACAATTTTTGCTGCTAGGGTGTTGGGTATTCCAGTTTTAATCCATGAGTCTGACTCTGCTCCCGGACGAGTAAATAAATGGGCAGGACATTTTGCTAAAAAAGTCGCTGTTTCCTTTCCAGAAGCAGCGGAATATTTTCCCACAAAGACTGTTGCTTGCACAGGTCAACCCATAAGAACTGAAATTGAATACTTGGCCACTAGAAAAGAAGCGCTAGAATATTTTAAAATTGATGGAAACGTTCCTGTAGTTTTAGTACTTGGGGGTTCCCAGGGAGCTGAGCTTATAAATAACACTATTATAGATGCATTGCCAAGGCTGATAGAAAATTATCAAATTATTCATCAGACTGGTATTAATAATATTAAAACAGTTCTGGGTCAATCAGAGGTAGTACTTCTCAATAGTGAACATAAATTGAGGTATTTACCGATGCCTTTTCTTAACCCACTACAAATGAAGATGGCTGCTGGAGTAGCCACAGTAATTGTCTCTCGCGCTGGGTCAACATTGTTCGAAATAGCAAGTTGGGGAATACCATCAATTTTAATTCCTTTTTCAAATTCAAATGCTGATCACTCTAAAAAAAATGCATTCAACTATGCAAGAGCTGGCGCTTGTAATGTAATTGAAGAAATAAACATGTCTGCTAGTATTTTAAGTTCGGAGATAGACAAAATAGTAGGGGATAAAAATGGATATATAGAGATGTCACAAAATGCTAAGGCGTTTAGCAAGCATGGCGCTGCAGAAAAGATAGCTCGCGAATTAGTAAATATCGCTTTGAGCCACGAGAAGTAGAGATTACATTTCACAAAAATAATGCTAAAATAGCATTATGCTAGAAAATAAAGTTGTAACAAGATTTGCGCCTAGCCCTACTGGCTTTATACATGTTGGGAACGTTCGTACTGCATTATATGCATGGCTTTTGGCTAGGAAAAACAATGGTCAATTCATTTTACGTATTGAAGATACAGACAAAGTTAGAGAAGTTGAGGGTTCAATCGAGCACATCAAGAAGTCATTAAAATGGCTTGGTTTGAATTGGGACCAGGGACCAGATATTGGTGGACCACATGCACCATATATTCAATCAGAGAGGCTTGAATCATATAAAAAACATGCAAAGATTCTTATTGAAAAGGGTTTTGCTTATGCTGATCCATATACTGAGGAGGAAATTGAAAAGTTAAGGAAAGAAGCTGAATTAGAAAAAAAGCCATTTCTATATAGAGAGCATCGTCCAGAGAACCCTCCAGCGTGGGATGGTACTAAGCCACTTCGATTTAAAGTCTCAGAACTAAAACGAACAGTTTGGAATGATTTGGTTTGGGGAGAATTATCTGCTGGGCCAGAAGCTTTGGATGATTTTGTTTTAATAAAAAGTGATGGATATCCAACTTATAACTTTGCACATGTAATTGACGATATTGAGATGAAAGTGACCCATGTAGTACGCGGACAAGAATTTATAGCTTCAACTCCAAAGTTTTTATCCCTTTATGAAGCATTTGGTGTTGTACCTCCTTTGTTTGTTACTACGCCCCCCATCATGAGTTCTGATGGAAAGAAGAAACTTGGTAAACGTGACGGAGCGAAGGATATTTTGGATTATGAAAAAGAAGGGTATCTTCCCGAGACAATGATAAATTATCTGACCTTTCTTGGATTTAATCCAGGTGGTGAAAAAGAAGTATATTCACGTGAAGAAATAATAAATATTTTTGATTTAAATAAAGTGCAACATTCAGGAGCACAGTGGAACGATGATAAATTAAACTGGATGAACAAAGAACATATGAAGTTGTTGCCCCAAGAAGAAATAAATAAAAATATTTTAAAATATCTCCCGACCGACAAACAAAATTCTAAAATTGTTCCAGTAATATTTGAGAGAATTTCAAAATGGGGAGATATCAAAGAGATGGTAGAAAGAGGGGAGTTCGATTTCTTTTTTAATGCGCCAGTTTGCGCCAAGGAAAAACTGATTTTCAAAAATTGCTCTCCAGAAAAAATTTCTAACAATTTGAAACTTGCTATTGAGGCATTAAAGGCTTTAGACGAAAAGGATTTTGATTTAGAAAGCATTAAAACCTCATTAATGTCAATAGCAAACAAACTAGATAGCAGGGGAGAGTTACTCCACCCTGTTCGTTTTGCACTATCAGGCCTAGATAAGTCCCCAGACCCTTTCACGATAGCGTCAATCTTAGGTAAAAATGAAACTTTATTTAGATTACAAAAAGCTATTTAATATATTATTTTTATTATTGCTACTTGTGATTCCTGTGGCTTTTTCGTATTCTCAAACAGCTTCAGATATTCAGAATAAAATAAATCAGAAAGATGCTGATATAAAGAAACTTGAACAAGAAATTGCAACCTACCAAAACGAGTTAGATACTCTTGGTCTTCAAAAAGACTCGTTAAATAGTTCGTTAAAACAGCTTGATATCACTAAAAAGAAGCTTAATGCTGATATCGCGGTCACTCAAAATAAGATTGATAAAACTAATCTTAAGATACAGAACTTAAGTTCTGATATTAAAACAAAAGAAGGTTCAATAAATAATGATGTAAATTCTGTTAAACTCGAGATAAAAAATATTAATGAATTTGAGCAGACAAACATCATCGAAACATTGCTGTCTGCAGATGATTTTACTTTAATATGGAACGACATAGACAATATAGTGACCGTGCGTGAGAGAATCAGAGCCGATATTGCCAATTTGAAGAAATTAAAAGGTGCGCTCGAAGATACCAAGGCGGTCACCATTGATGCAAAGAATGAACTTACTAAACTTAAATCTCAGCTTTCCGATCAGCAGAAAATAGTTATACAAAACACGAATGAGAAAAATAAATTATTAGCTCAGACAAAAAATAGTGAGAGTAGTTATCAAAAACTACTAAAGGATAGATTGGCCAAGAAGACGGCATTCGAAAAAGAGTTGGAAGATTATGAATCTCAACTAAAATATATTTTGGATCCTTCCAAGCTTCCAACAGGACGTGTTTTGACATGGCCGCTCGATAGTATTGTTATAACCTCACCTTACGATATGAGAAATGGGAGTTTCCATTATGGAATCGATTTTAGAGCTAGAACCCCGTTGCCAGTTTATGCAATGGCTGAAGGAGTTGTAGCTGCTGTCGGGAATACTGATGTAGAGTGCCCAGGCGTATCATTCGGACGATTTGTTCTTATTAAATATAACAACGGGCTAGCCAGTACATATGGACATCTTTCGCTTGTAAAGGTTCGAGAGGGAAATACAGTATCAAGAGGTCAAATTGTCGCATATAGTGGCAATACGGGCTATTCTACAGCACCACATCTTCACCTTGCTGTTTATGCACGTGATGCAGTTGAAATAAAAACAATACCCAGCAAATCATGCCCCGGGAAGATACTAACACAACCAATTTCTCCAATTAATGGTTATCTTAACCCATTGACTTATTTGCCAACTACAACTGCGTTGATGTTCAAGTAACAATGTGTAGTCTTGTCCTAAAGACGTGTGTCGTGGTAAAATTAATATAAATGAAAGGAAAAAATAATAGATATATTTCTAAGCAGGATGGTTTTTTACAAATTATAATTCTAATTGTCGTTGCCTTGTTGGCAATGAAGTATTTTGGAATAACCATCTCGAGTGTTGTTGATTGGTTCTCTTCATTTTTTGCGAGTGTTTTTAAATGAATTTAAATGAAAAATTTAAATAAAAAAGCAGGAATAAGTATATTAGGAGTTGTATTCTTATCAATTATTATTGTTTTAGTACTTAGTTATTTTAATATAAGCATCAAGGCTGTGGTAGAAAGTCCTGCTGCACAAGAAAATATAAGCTACGTCGGGGGAGGGACAAAAAATCTCTGGACTGAATATTTAGCTAAGCCGACATCCTATATTTGGAATGATGTCATTGTAAATATTTTTTGGAAAGGTTTTATTTCCAATATGGAGCGTATCCGCGATGGACAACCAACGAATATTGAGAAAGCATCTCCACAGGTCATTTTGCCGTAAAACTCAAAGCAGTTTGTGCGACCCAAAACATATATTGTGCGACACGAGTATATTCTAATTACATGAGCTCGATAGTGTATAACCTGCAGCAACAGCCTCTTCCCCTTTCGTAAAATAGATACGATTTTCTTGTTTTATAGTTTTACCAGCAGAACAACTAATCGTATAATATTTAGTTCCCTTGTTTGATGCAAAAAAGCTTTTTCTTAAAATATCTGAATTTGGGGCTAAATTATCTGACAGTATGGTGTTTGGTTCTTTGCTCGTGCTCTCGGCCGGATATTCGATTTTAATGCCTTTGGAGCCGCCTTCATTGGATAGTCTACCTAGCTCAAATGACCCTAGTGCAATTAAAATAATGATAATTAAGATTAATGTGTCTTTACCTTTATCGCTTTCAATAAATAGCTTGATTTTTTCCATAAAATTATATATACTCCACTAACATCGATTACAGATGAATATTAACATTAAATAGTATAACTTCAAATGGCACATAGAAAAGCTGGCGGTACCGCGAAAAATTTAAGAGATTCAAATCCAAAATACCTTGGTATTAAGATTACAGATGGACAAAAGGTACAGCCTGGCTCTGTTATTGTTCGACAAAGAGGCACGGCAATTATGGCGGGTACTAATGTAGGCTTAGGCAAGGATCATACCCTATTTGCTCTAAAAGATGGGACAGTAAAGTTTGGCTCTAGACGAAAGATTTCTTTTAACGGGAGAACCGTAGTCAAGAAAGTCGTAAACGTGATATAATTTTGTCTGTATGGAAGGAGGACCAATAGGGAGAAGAGATTTTATTAAAAAAATGGCAAAAGGAATTGCTGGTGTTGCTGTAGTTTCTGCTACGCCAAATATTCTAAATGCATTAGAAGAAAATGCTTCTGCAAGCACAGAAGAGACTTCAATAGAAGAACCATCTCCTTCTGTCACTGATAGATCTCAAGTTAATTCCCCTTTTTTTTATAAGACTGAGGGGCTTGTAGGACATAAATTTGGAGATTTGTATTCTGACTATACTGGCATAAACGGAACAGTCCCACCTTCTGCAAATATAAATTTTCATGAACAATTAAGAATTTTAAATGAGAAAAAAGTTTCTTATGCTGAAACACATGATAAACCAGATACAGCATTTAAATCTTGCAACCAAAGACTTTTGAAAGAATACTCTGATATGGACCCAGAAAGAACAAATTTTGAGTCATATCAAAAAGACATTAAGTTTAGCATTAGAGAAGTGATTAAAAACATAGACTGGAATATAGTTCAGAAAAAAATGAACTTAAGTAATGAAGAATTGTTTGTGCTAGTTGGCATTGCTAAGTCTCTTTTAGCTAAACACTTAACAGCCTGTGCTTTTACTGAATTATTACCTGCCCCAGATGGAAGACTTAATAAAAATGTATTCAATTTTCTTTTAAAAAACGCAGGATCCAGATATATTTATAGTTTACCAGCTGTTCATGATGTAAAAGCTTCATTTGGGCCATACCAATTTACATCTTTTGCACTCAAAGATGATGGTGATGAGGTTGTAGGTGCATCCATAATAAATCATGCCCTACCAGAGTCAAAACGTATTTGTAGAAGTGTTGACGAACTAAGAGATTTAGACCACCACAAGGCCGCGTTACTTTTTTCTATATATAATTTATCACATCTTATACGTGAATTAAATTCAAAACAATTAGCTACGTTAAGACTTAGTTCTAAAAATAATATTACTGCTGTTGTGCAATTTATTGCTACTGCACACCACTCACCAGAGCACGCAATTACAGCTGCTAAGCGATGGTTGGATTCTGGAGCAAAGAAACAATTTGAGGTTTCTTGCCATGACAGTTTAAGACTTTATGCCCACAAAACTAGAGCAAACTTGGCTGTGTTATAGATTTTTTACAACTAATTTAAATGAGGACTTCTTCTTTTTTATTAGAATAGGGATTTCAAAATCCCCTACTTGTTTGATTGGTTTTTCTAAAATAATAAATTCTTCACTAATATCTGCGTGGTGTTGTTTTTTCATTTCAAGAACGAGTTCTTTTTTGTGAATTCCTGAGAAAAGATGACCTTTATCATCTGCTTTGCTGTTTATATAAACAGTCTTGTCTTTAATTTCCTCTAGGTTTTTAATTAAAAGATCTTCCTGCACCTCCCTCTCAATCGCTAGATTCTTCATCATCTTCTCTAGCTCAATTATTGCTTTTGGGGTTGCCATTTCTGCTAGTCTTCTTGGAACAAGAAAATTCATAGCGTAACCATCGTTTACATCTTTTATATCATATTTTCTTCCCACACCTTGTACGTCTTTTAAAAATATTATTTTCATGTGATTAAATAAAATTATTAATTATTCAATAATAGCTGGGCAGCTTTTTCAGTTTGTGGGTCCTTCTTGGCATCAATGTCTTTTTGTGTAATTTCAACTATATAGTCAGGCGTTAGACCTTTTTCTGAAATTGATACTCCATTTGGCGTAAGCCATTTTGCTACGGTGATTTTCAAAATGGTGTCTGGGGTAATGTCTATAACTTGTTGAACAGAACCCTTGCCAAAACTTTTTGCGCCAACTAATTTTGCGCGACCGTTGTCTTGCATTGCTCCAGCCAAAATTTCAGATGCAGAAGCTGAGCCTCCATCTATCAAAACAACAAACTTCAATTTATCATTAAAAATATCATATCCTTTGCTTCTAAATATTTCTGGTGCCTGGTTATTGCCATAATCCTCTGTAACAATAGTTTTACCTCCTTTTAGGAACCAGCTTGCCATATCCACAGCTGAATCTAAATAACCACCAGGATTTCCTCTCAAGTCGAGCAAGAGCTTGTCGCTTCCTGAATCAACAAATTTCTTTATGGCGTTTCTGAAAAGATTTGATGAATTTGCAGAGAAACTATAAAGCTTAATTACAAAGATTCCGTCCTTACGGAGCTCAGTGTCTAAAGTGGGAATGTTTATTGTGTCCCGTGTTATATTAATTTCTTTTGGTTGTGTCAAACCCTCACGAAAAATTGTAAGAGTAACAGATGTTCCTTTTGGACCACGTATTAATTTAATAGCTTCTTCTATGCTTAGCCCAGAAGTAACATTCTTGTCAATTTTAAGAATTTTGTCACCAGACTTGATATCACTTCTATATGCGGGTGTGTCTTTGAGGGAAGCAATTACGGTTAGTATTTTATCTTTTATTCCGACTTCCATACCAATACCATCGAAATTGCCAGCGATTTCGTCTTCAAATGACTTGGCTTCATCTGGACTAAAAAATACACTATACGGGTCGTCTAATGAGCCGACAAGCCCTGAAATTGCTCCATAAACTCTATTTTGGTCTGTAATTTTATTTGCAGAAGGATATTTTTCATTTATAGTATTCCAGACTTTCCAAAATGGAGAAAAATCAGTAAGTGTTGAAACAGCTGTTTCTTTGCCTGATATTCCTATAACCTTTTCTATTGATGGACGATTGCTCTTACCTATAAAAATACCTAAAACGAAAGATAAAATAATAAGGAAAAATGTAACAGATATAGCTATACGTTTTGTCCAAAAAAATTCTTTCATAAAGCTTTATATTCCCTTTTCATCAAAATTGCTATTTTCTTTAAAACTATCGAATGTTTGTTGTTTTTCTTTTTTAATATCACTATAAAAAAGATAGCTCAAATATATGATTATTAAGCCGGTCAGCGTAAATAGAGTATCCTTCCAAGAATATGGAAAACCCAAATAGGACAGAATCATTACCCAAAATCCTAAAATCAAAAGTATTCGTGCTTTTTGCATTAATATATTGTATCAGAAAATATGTAGTATATGCAAGGAGTTTTTACTTGAAGTATTCTGGTGTATTTAAAGACATCCAATCTAAGAGCTGACGCATTATAGATGAGGCTCCCGTACTGTTCGTTGATGGACCTGCTTCCATCATAATTACAAAAGCATATTTAGGATTTTCATAAGGGAAAAAGCCAACAACCCACGAATTTACTTTATTCTTTGCTACACCGAGTTGGGCAGTTCCTGTTTTTGCTGCTACTTGAACATACGGCACGTTTAATAATGTAGCTGTACCGAAAGTAACGGCATCTCTCATTCCTTCATGCACAACATCAAAATATTCTTTTTTAAGACTTAAAATAGAGTTTTGTTTTTCCTTTTCAATATCATTCAATACAAAGTGTGGAGTTAACAATTTCCCACTGTTTGCTATTGCGCCTACTGCTCTTGCCATCTCAATAGGAGTAACCTGAAAACCATACTGACCAATCGCTGTGTGATATGTATCACCTATGCGCCAAGGATCTCCTTTAAAATTTGCTATTTTCCATTCAGGGCTAGGAATCGTACCAAATTTTTCATCTGGAAGATCTACACCAGTTTTCTCTGCAAAACCAAACAATTTTGCGTACTTTCCAATATTAGTGATGCCAAGACCCTTCTGACTTTCAAAGCCACCACCAATTTCATAAAAATATACATCGGAAGAAACAGCGATTGCTTCCATCATGTTTGTCCAACCGTTTGCTCTCCAGTCTTTAAATACTGTTTTCTTATCTGCAAAGTAGGGATTTGGAATTGAGATAGAACCTGTTGAAAGAATTTTTTTATATTGGTCTATCACTCCTTCTGCTAATGCTCCCAATGCAAAAAATGGTTTAACAATAGACCCAGGAGTATAGAGTCCTGAAATGTTTCTGTCTAGAAAGACTTTTCTTTTATCTGTAAAGTAATTGTTAATTATAGCAGTATCTTTTCCAAATGATAGAATTTCCGAATTATATTCAGGAAAACTTGTAGAAGTAATAATTTCTCCTGTATTTGAATCAATTATTATTCCTGCTCCACCAGTAAAAGAATTGCTCGTGGATAAGTTTTTGATTAGACTAAACAATTCTCTTTGTATGCGGGAGTCTATAGTTGTTATTATATCCGTCCCCTGTCTTGGTGAATTTACCATATTTTCTGAGTAAATCTTTCCCAAAGCATCAGTTTCGAGTATTTTTGACCCATTTTCTCCTTTAAGAGACTCGTTATATTGCTTCTCTAAACCATCCTTGCCAATAAATTCACCTTGCCAAAAATTTCCTCCTTTGTCTTGTGTTGGATAACTAACATATCCCAACAGGTGAGAAAATCCATTTGGTAAATATGCTCTTGTTGGAATTGATATATTTTCAATATTCTTGTTCCACGCCAATTCTTTGTTGTTTCGATCATAAATTATTCCCCTATCAGTAAATATAATAACTTTTTCTAGAATATTATTTTGGCTTCTTTTGAAATATGTATCACCTTTTTGCACTTGTAAATAAACAAGCCTTGATGCAAAAACTCCAATTAAAAATAAAAACAATATTCCAACAAAAAAAATTGTCCTTTTTGGGATAGGCTTTTCAATTCGGCCTTCAAATTGCTGGCGATCAAAATTTTGAATATTTTTCGAATCAAGAAAAATTTCATCTGGTTCTACAAATGAATTTTTCTTTTTTATTTTATTAATATTTAATATTTTTGTTATCATTAATTTTTTCACCAATTATATTTAGCATGTATTCATATAGACGTATTAGTTGTAAAATTTGAATTCCTTTTTAAAAAACTCAAACACAGATAATATAATTATTGAAACAACAAAACACAAAAAAATTGTAGGTGAATTATTTGATTCCTTTATGCCGTATAGTAGATCAGACAAAAAGAACAACACAACGGCTTCTACAAATATATTGAAATAAATAATGCCAACAAGCCCTAGAATTACAGAAACGCTAAAAGGCATAAATAGAACAGAAATTGCAAGAATAATCACAAAAGTAATCCGAAGTAGCATTACCTCATATTACACGCTTTATTGTAAAATACAAATAAATAGATTATTTAAAAATTAGATGCCAGATATATCTTAATATAACGAAAATTAGAATAATGAGAATTCCATAAAAAATAAATTTGTTATTAAATATAAATGATAGAAAAGTAAAAAAGAATAATTCTATGTATTTAAAAGGTTTCAAAAAAGCACTTGTTTCTATTTTTTTTGAGCTCTGTTTTGCATTTGCACCTATATTAGAATATTTAATTTGATCTTGTGCCGTATTAGCTTTATTTTTTGACACTGAGCCAACATCTTTACGAAAGTTTTCCAACGTACTTGCTCCTAATACAATAGGTTTCGCAATAAAGTCGGGAGTTTTTGTTGTTATCGCATTCTCAATACCTTTTATCGAGTTAGAACCAAAATCGCTTACTCCACCGAGAATAGAGTCAGTATTTTTACTTATTGTTTCATTGTTTATAGTAATTTTTTTGTTTACTGTACGCGAGCTTTTATTAGTTTCGTTTTCGGCCAAATAAACATCTTCGTATTTGTCTTTTGATATTAAAAATTTTGCATTTTCAATTTTACCAAAAATACTGTGAATGCCAGGGGTAGCTACCCAATCCAAGGAAACATCCCTTACCCCTTTTGCTGAAACAATAAAATCCTTTTTGCCCAAAAAAACCGTATTGTCAAAGAATATGACAGTCCCATATAATTCTCTGGGGTCAGGGTTGAAAACTACTGTATAGATCTTAATTTTATCCCCTTCTTCAAATGGATCAATTGAATACCAAATATTTCCAGGTATAAAACCAGCATTCGTTGTTTGGGCACGAATACAATTTGTAGGTACTAAACATAATAATATTATTAAAATAATCCAATATTTTCTCATATTACTATTATATCAATTTTGAAGCGAGTCCGATATAGTTTTCTGGAGTTATTTTGAGAAGTTCTTTTTTTATTTTTTCACTTACCTCTAATCTGTCGATAAATTTATGGATATCTAAAATAGTAACTTGTTTACCACGAGTTAATTCTTTTAGCTTTTCATATGGCATAGCTATGCCCTCACGCCTCAGTATTGTTTGGATTGCTTCTGTGATAATTTCAGGATGGTTGTTTAGGTCTTCATTAATAATATTTTCATTTAGACTTATTTTACTCAAACCTTTGAGTAAAGAACAATATGCAAGGTATGAATAACCAAAGGCGGTGCCGAATGAACGTTCTATTGTTGAATCAGACAAATCACGTTGAAGTCTAGAAATGGGTAGTTTTCTAGCAAAAAATTCAAATAATGCATTTGCGAGTCCTAGGTTTCCTTCACTATTTTCAAAATCAATTGGATTGATCTTGTGGGGCATTGTAGATGAGCCTACTTCCCCATCTTTTGGTCTTTGTGTAATATAGCTGTCAGAAATATATCTCCAGATGTCTTGGTTAAAATCTAAGAGAATATTGTTGATTCTTTTAATGTTATCAAAAATCATTATATAGCTATCATGATTCTCTATTTGCGTAGTAACTAAATTAGCAATAAGTTTAAATTTTTTACCTTTATTTAAACTACTTATAAATTTTATACTGAATTCTGGCCATTTTACATTTGGGTAAGCAACTACGTGTGCATTGTAATTCCCAGTAGCGCCATTAAGTTTGGCTTCTATGTTTATATTACATAATTCTTTTAATTGTTTTTCCAGTCTTGTTATAAAAACTTTCATTTCTTTACCGAAAGTAGTTGGGCTTGCTGGCTGTCCATGTGTGCGAGCTAGCATAGATAGAGTTTTATGTTTTTTTGCCAGACTATTTAATTCTGAGACTATTTTTGAAATAGTTGGTTTTATTGTGTTCTCTAATGATTGAGATAATATAAGAGCATAAGAAATATTGTTTGTGTCCTCGGAAGTTAAAGCAAAATGAACCCATTCTATTGAATCCTTCAATGAACTTTTAGAAAGTTTATTTTTAATAAAATATTCAACTGATTTTACGTCATGATTTGTTGCGGCTTCTATTTTCTTTATTTCTGTATAAGAAGCTTGATCAAATTTTTCATAAATATTTTTCATTATAGTTATTTCTTTAGCTGTAAATTTACGTAACGCTGTTTTGTTTAATGCAGATAAAGCAATTAAATATTCACATTCCACCATGATTCTATATTTCATTAGAGCTTCTTCGGAAAAATATTCTGCGAGTGGGCGCGTCTTATTATAATATCTTCCATCTAGAGGATTTATTGCATTAATCATTGTCTAATTAGTAGTCAGTTTTGATAAATTATTATTAATGCGGCGTATTGTTGGTATAGAAAAATCGTGATTAAAAGGTCGATCTGTTATTTGCTCATAAATTTGAATGTACCTTCTAGATAGCTCCGCGACCATTTCTGCTGGTGCTTTTGGCAGGACAACATCAGTATATGGATCACAATTTTCCTTGAACCATAAGCGCAAAAACTCCTTGTCAAAATTATCTGGCTCAAACCCACCATCAATCCGTTCTTTGTAGGTCTTTTTTTGCCAGTACCGTGATGAATCAGGAGTATGAATTTCATCAATCAGCGTTAATATTCCGTTTTCATCTATGCCAAATTCATATTTTGTGTCAACCAATATTAAATCATGTTCTAGAGCTATATCTTGGCCTCTCTTAAAAAGCAGTATTGCTTTGCTGGCCATTTCATCCCATAATTCTTTGTTTATTATGCCTTCTGCCACAAGTTCTTTTGGAGTAATAGGTCTGTCGTGTTCGTCTGATTTTGTAGTTGGAGTTAGAACTGGTTTATCTAATTTTTGGTTTTTTTTTATTCCTTCCTCTAACACAAAACTACCAAAATCTCTTTCTCCGTTTTTATAGAGCGTCCACAAAGAAGTATTTGTCGATCCAGTAATATAGCCACGAACTACCATTTCTATTGGTATTACTTTACATTTTTTTACGATTGCAGTATTTGGGTCGGGCATACTTATAACATGGTTTTGGATTATATCCCTTGTTTTTTCAAACCAAAATAAACTAATTTGATTTAGAACCTCTCCCTTAAATGGAATATAAGCAATAGTTCTATCAAATGAAGAATGTCTGTCTGTAGAAATAAGAGTTATGTGGTCTTTTGCTGTATAAATATCTCTAACCTTGCCAACCTTTTTTTCTCCTAAGTTTGGAAAATTTGTTTCCACTAATACATCACCTATATGTTCTTTGATTTTTTCTATATTCATTCTATTTAAAAATTACAACGCCTTTACCTTTTAAAATTTTCCCAACCCAAAAAATTTGATGATTTTTCAAAATTTCTTCTACTTTTTCTTTTTGTTCTGGCGAAATTATTATCATAAGCCCGATGCCCATGTTAAATACATTAAACATTTCTTTTTGGGAAACCTTCCCAACCTTTTGTATGTATTCAAAAATAGGAAGTATGGGCCACGAGCCAATATCAATCTCAGCGTTTAGATTTCTTGGCATAATACGAGGAATGTTTTCAATAAATCCACCACCAGTAATATGGGCAATTCCTTTGATATCAATCTCGTTGTCTATTAAGGAAAAGATTGGTTTACAATAATTTGTGTGTACTTTTAGTAATGCATCACCAATAGTTTGCTTTGTAGAAGGTAATATACTTTTAATTGTGTGCCCTGCCTTATTCAAAAGCAATTTTCTTGCCAAGGAATAACCATTTGTGTGCAGTCCTGATGAAGGGAAACCCAAAATTATATCTCCAAGCTTGATTCTCTCTCCTGTAATGATTTTATCTTTTTCCACAATACCAGTAATAGCTCCAGCAATATCGTGTTCACCCTTCATATACGTGCCTGGCATTTCTGCAGTTTCTCCACCAATTAATGCAACACCAGATTCTTTACAAGCTTTTGACATACCTTTTACTATTTCCTCCATGACATGTGGTTCGAGTTTTTCATTAGCAACATAATCAAGGAAGGTTAGTGGCCGAGCACCCATAGCCAAAATATCATTGCATGAATGATTTACTATGTCCTCACCAACTGTGTCATATTTCTTCATCATTTTGGCAACAGAAAGTTTTGTACCAACTCCATCAATACTTTGTACCAAGACAGGATTTTTGTAGCCTTTTATAACGTCTGTAAGCTCAAAAAGCCCACCGAAACTTCCAATATTCCCAAGAACAGCCTTTGTGTGAGTGGATGCTACATGGACTTTTATCCTTCTAACAACTTCACCTCCTTTTTTAATATTTACACCTGATTTTGTATAAAGGTCACTCATAATTTATTTTTCTAAATATTTTTTATATCCGATTGTTCCTAATTTTTCACACTTGATTTGTACTTCAGAACTCATTTTTTCTTTATAAGTAATTAATTTAGTTTCCAAATCTTTATCAGATAGTGCGAGAATTTGTATGGTAAGAAGTCCTGCATTTTTCGCAGAGTTTATTCCAACTGTTGCTACAGGTACACCGGGTGGCATATTTACCGTAGATAGAAGTGAATCAAGCCCATCTAAGGTTTTGGCCTTAATTGGTATTCCTATTACAGGAATAGTTGTGAGTGAGGCCATTACTCCAGCCAAGTGAGCTGCTCCTCCAGCACCAGCAATTATAATTTTAAGTCCACGAGATTTGGCTGTAGTAGAATATTTATGTGCTAGTTCAGGGCTTCTATGTGCTGATGCAACTCCAATTTCATAGGAAATACTGAACTCTTCAAGAACCTTTGCTGCTTCGGCCATTATCTCTAAATCTGAATCTGAGCCCATGATTATGCCGACAATAGGGTTTTTATTCATAGTTTGATTTTATCATTATTAAGTTGAAAGTAAAATAGCCTCGCCCGTGTTTGTGCTATGGCTTAGGGCATTGATACCAATATCTTTGCGATATTGCATACCAGTAAAAGAAATCTGTTTTATGGCTTTGTATGCTTTGGTGAGAGCTTCTTCTAGAGTACCTCCTGTAGCGCTCACTCCCAATACTCGTCCACCATTTGTAACTAATTTGTTCCCTTCCATTTTAGTTCCTGCATGAAAAACTATAATATCGTTTTTCATTTCTGCTTCATTAATACCGGTAATTTCTATATTTTTATTATAATTTCCAGGATAACCACTGGATGCGAGAGCTATATTGCAAGCAAAAATGTTTTTCCATTCTATTTCTTGGTTAGCTAAATTTTTTTCAACACAAGAATTAATAATTTCTAGTAAATCTGTATCAAGTAGTCTCATATAAACCTGTGCTTCTGGATCACCAAAGCGTGCATTGAATTCAATAATTTTAGGACCATATTTGGTGAGTATTAGGCTTGGATATAAAATTCCTTCGAATGGAATTCCGTCGAGAGACATTGCTTTTAAGGTTGGAGCGATAACTTCATATTCTATTCTTTTCATCATATCTGCATCTACAAATGAAAGTGGCCCAACAACGCCCATTCCTCCCGTATTGGGGCCGACATCTCCATCGCCTATTCTTTTATGATCCTGGGCCGTAGGGAAAATTTTATAATCTATTCCATCTGATAATGCATGAATAGAAATCTCAGGCCCGACAAGAAATTCTTCTACTACGACTTTGCTTCCTGAATCACCAAATATTTTTTTAATAAAAATATCTTCTAGTGCTGATATTGTTTCATTTAAGTTTTGACAAATTGTGACTCCTTTGCCAAAGGCTAGGCCATCAGCCTTAATTACAATTGGCATTGTTCGGTTTGTTACAAATTCCTTCGCTTGTTCAAAACCATTAAAAGTTGCAAATTTTGCTGTAGGCAGACCATGTTTTTGCATAAAGTTTTTAGAAAAAACTTTTGATGCTTCTATTTGCGCAGCTCTTTTATTTGGACCCCAAATTCGTAAATCAGCCTTTTTGAATTCATCTACAATGCCTAAAGCAAGTGGGTCGTCTGGTAGGGCTAGCGTCAGATCTACTTTTTCTTTTTTTGCGAATTCAATTAATTTTTGAATATCGACAGCTTTGATATCTACATTGGTGCCTATTTGCATAGTGCCGCTGTTTCCTGGTGCAAAAAAAATTTGTCCCGCGTATGGGGATTGTGCGATTTTCCATCCAATAGCGTGTTCCCTACCGCCACTCCCAATTATTAAAATTTTTTGTTTTAGTCTTGGCATAATTTTCCCAAAACTTCTATATATAATTTATTTTCTTTTTTCTTAAGGCGTGAATATAAAGATTCAATATTGTCATGTTCATCTAATTTTTCAAAAGTTCTACCTAGAACTGGCCCGAAATCAAAATTTGAAGTTAGAAAATGAATAGAAGAGCCAGCGTAAGTAGTACTTTTATCTAAGAAACATTGGATAGCTTTGTCTGTGAGTTTTCCTTTATTCCAAAGAGCTATTGTGCCATCAGGATTTTTTACCACTCCATTTACCGTATCTGGAATCAAACCAGGATGTAAATTTAAAATTTTGTTTTGATAAGCTAAAATGACTTCATCTAAAATAATTTGTTTCCAGCCGGCGAGAGCTATGTAGTCGGGATTTAATTTTTGTAAAAGTGGTAGTAGGAATTCTTTTTTTTCGCAGATTTCAATTTTTAAATTGTGTTTTTTTGCTCTCTCTAACCCCAGAGCATCAGTTGTATCTGAAATTATTGCACAAATCTCGGCATTAATTTTCCCTTTTTCAATACCATCAATTATTGCCTGTAGATTGGTGCCGGTGCCAGTATTGGAAATAAGTATAGCTAACTTTTTATTCTTTTTGGACATCATAATTTACTTCCTTTTTACGTTCTTTTAAATCAATTGGGTAAACTCCAGTAAAAAAAGAAGTACAAAGCTTATCTTTGGGTAGTCCTATAGATTTGATTAATCCATCCAAGGATAAATAATGCAGACTTGTCGCTCCTAAAAATTTTCTTACTTGTTCTACTGTTTTGTTAAATGCAATAAGTTCTTTTTGTTTTGGTGTGTCTATGCCATAAAAATCCGGAAATCGAACAGGTGGAGAAGAAATTAGTAAATGAACTTCTTTTGCTCCTGCTTTGAACAGCCTCTCTACTAATTTTCGGCTTGTGTGTCCTCTCACTATGGAATCATCAATGACAGCAATTTTTTTATTTTTAATTATATCTTTCAGTGGAATAAGTTTAAGCGCTACACTGTTTCGACGAGATTTTTGGTCTGGTTCTATAAAAGTGCGATGCACGTATCTGTTTTTTACCAATGCCATTTCTAACGGTATTCCTGAGGCCTGGCTATATCCCATGGCGACTGGTGTAGCAGTGTCTGGTACAGGAACTACTGCGTCAACATCCAATCTAAATTCTTTTGCTAATTCTTTTCCACAATTTTTTCTCACTTGATAGATTAGTCTTCCATTCACAGTACTGTCTGGTCGAGCAAAATAAACATATTCAAAAATATCATGTTTTGGAGTAGCCTTTGCTAATTGTGTACTTTTTAACCCATTTTTATTAACAACAATCATTTCGCCGGGTCTTACATCTCTTTTAAATTTTGCACCAATAGTTTCAAGAGCGCATGTCTCTGATGCAACAATATAACCTCCATTCAATTCGCCAAGAGAAAGTGGGCGTAATCCATATGCATCTCTAATTGCAATTAGAGTGTCATTGTTCATCATAACAATAGCAAAAGACCCAGTTATGAGCGGGAAAACTTTTTTGACGGAGTTCGGCAGTGTCTCGCCTTTTTTTAGGTAATAATCAACTGCATCAGTAATTAGTTCGGAGTCAGAACGATTTTGATTAAATATCTTTTTAGATAAGAGAAATTTCTGAAGCGAAGTGGTACTAGGTAAATTACCGTTGTGCGCAAGAGCAAAAGAAAAAGTTGTATTAACTATGGGTTGTGCATGGCTGAGGGTTCCTCCAGCTGAAGTAGAATATCTGTTGTGTCCAATGCCTATATATC
>JBAXTS010000007.1:0-37691 GCA_037130055.1 bacterium
AATAGATACTGATAAATGCCGAAGGTATATAGGCAGAATAATACGCAATGTAAAAATAGGACCATCTCCAGAATGGATGGTGAATCATTTAGAATCTGTTGGGCAGAGAAGTATAAATAATATTGTAGATGCAGCCAATATTGTTATGTTTGATTGTGGACAGCCAACACATGCTTTTGATTTAGATAAAATTAATGGTGGGATAATAGTGCGAGAGGCGAAGGATGGGGAGGAAATGACCACCTTAGATAATAAAGGGGTAAAGCTAAAGAGCACTAATATGGTTATTGCTGATGATAAGAATATTCTTGCTGTGGCAGGAATAAAAGGAGGAAAAATTGCAGAAGTTGATAAAGATACAACAAATATAATTCTAGAAGTTGCTAATTTTGACCCGACATCTGTTAGAAAAACAGCTCAAGCCTTGAATATTTTTACTGATGCAAAGAAACGTTTTGAAAATGATTTATCTCCAGAGCTTGGACAATACGCCATGCAGGAATTTTCAGCATTGATTTTGGAAATATGCCCAGATGCTTCTTTTGAAGATATTGTAGATATTTATCCCATAAAACAAGATATAAGGAAGCTTTCTTTTTCAACAGAAAAGGTTTCCAGTATTTTAGGTCTTTCAGTATCAATTAAGGAAATAGAAGATATATTAAAAAGATATAATTTCGAATACAGTGAAAAGGATGGGATTTTTGAAATTGTTGTTCCTCCTATGCGTTTAGATTTAGAAATCGAGGAAGATATGGCAGAAGAGATAGGTAGAATTCTTGGCTATGATAAAGTAAAAGGAGAAATTCCTAAAATTGAATTTAAACCAAGGGTTAATGAAACATATAGTAAAATATCTTCTGCAAGAAATAAATTATTAAATGATGGGTATTCTGAAGTGATGAATACTGCATTCAAAAGTGAAGGAGAGGTGAGTGTTTTAGCTTCTGCTTCAGACAAAAAATTTCTTAGAACAAATCTGACTGATGGATTAAAAGAGAGCTTGAAACTAAATCAACTCAATGGTCCATTTTTGGGAATGAACGAAATTAAAATTTTTGAAATTGGCACGGTGTTCAAGAAGAGTGGGGAAGAGATGCATGTTGCTTATGGTGATAAGAAAGAAATAAAAGAAATGACACTTGATGAGTTTTGTAGGGCAACCTCACCTGATGCTTTTGTTCAGGATCTCCTGCTCCGCAACGTCGACCATTCACAAAAGCATACAGGCGAGGTTTTTCATACATGGTCCATGTTCCCTTTTATTGCGCGAGATATTGCTGTGTGGGTACCTGATTCAGTTGGAAGTAATGAAGTTTTTAAGGTTATAAAGGATAATGCAGGGGATATGGTGGTGCGAGGCCCGGAATTGTTTGACGAATTCAAAAAGGAGGGCAAGGTTTCTTATGCTTTTAGGATGGTTTTTCAGTCTTTTGAACGTACTCTCACTGATACAGAAATAAATGAAGTTATGACTCAAATAACCAATAAAATCAAGGAGAATAATGATTGGCAAGTGAGATAAAATCTGATATAATAGTATTATATGGCAAAGGAAGAAAAGGATAAAAAAGGTGCCGAAAAAGGGCACCATTATGATGCCTCTGACATTTCCGTTTTAGAGGGCCTAGAGCCTGTTAGGCGTCGTCCTGGTATGTATATTGGCACAACAGGCCCGGAAGGCTTGCATCACTTAGTTTGGGAGATATTTGATAACTCACGCGACGAAGCGATGGGTGGTTTTTGTAATGACATAGAGATAGTTGTGCTTCCAAATAATCAAATACGTGTAGCAGACAATGGCAGAGGTATCCCTGTGGACATGCACAAGAAGACAAAAGTTTCTGCACTCGAAACAGTCATGACTACTTTGCATGCTGGTGGAAAATTTGGTGGCGAAGGATACAAAGTTTCTGGAGGCTTGCACGGAGTTGGCGCGTCAGTCGTGAATGCTCTGTCAGTTTACTGTAGGGCAGAAGTACACAGAGATGGTGGCAAGTACAGCCAGGAATATTCTCAAGGAAAGAAAAAGTCTGCAGTAAAGAAATTTGGCGCATCTAAACTTCACGGCACAATTATTACTTTTCATCCTGATGAAGAAATATTTGGTAAAATTCTTTTTGATTGGAATACTATTGTTAACCATATTCGTCAGCAAGCATATTTGGTTAAAGGATTGAAAATTTCAGTTATTGATGCACGCAGTTTTGATGACAAGAAAGGTTTGAATGATGAAGATGTTTTTTATTTTAGAGATCTTGGATTAGAGCTACCGTCTGTAACTTTCTATTTTGAAGGAGGATTAGTTTCTCTCGTAAAATATTACAACAAGTTTCAGAAACCAATCCAAAATCATATTTTTTATATTGAAAAAGAATTGGATGGTGTAGGTGTAGAGATAGCTTTGCAGTATGTAGACGATATAGTGGATAGAATTTTTCCATTTGCAAATAATATTTATACTCAAGATGGTGGTACACATGTGACGGGCTTCAAAACAGCACTTACTCGAACACTCAATACTTACTGCAAGAAGAATGAAATGATGAAAGAGTCAGAGGGTGGGTTCACAGGAGATGATGTTCTCGAAGGCTTGACTGCTGTTATTTCTGTTAAACTTCGTGAGATACAATTTGAAGGACAAACCAAAGGTAAACTAGGAAGTATGGAGGCTCAAGGCGCAGTGGGAACTGTATTTGGTGAAGCATTTGCTGCTTTCCTAGAGGAAAATCCTGATGAGGCAAAATCAATAATAAATAAGTCAATTTTGGCTCTTAAGGCACGTAAAGCAGCCAAGGCAGCAAAGGATTCTGTTTTGAGAAAGGGGGCTCTCGAGGGTATGACTTTGCCAGGCAAGCTTGCTGATTGTCAGACCAAGGATGCTTCAGAATCAGAGTTGTTCCTTGTGGAGGGAGATTCTGCAGGTGGCTCAGCCAAGCAGGGTAGAGACCGTCGCACCCAAGCAATACTTCCACTTCGTGGAAAGATTTTAAATGTGGAGCGTGCGCGTATTGATAAAATGCTTGCTTCAAAAGAAGTGAAATCGCTCGTCATTGCTATGGGTACATCCATTGGAGATACTTTTGATTTAGAAAAAATGCGTTATCATAAAATAATTATTGCAACTGATGCCGATGTGGATGGTTCTCATATTCGTACACTTCTTCTGACTCTTTTCTACCGATACTTCAGGCAAGTCATTGATGCCGGATATATTTACATTGCTCAGCCACCACTTTATAAAATAAAGAAGGGCAAAGAGATTTCCTATGCTTATACTGACGATGAGAAATTAAAAATTATTGGCAAGGGTGCGGATGTAAGCGATATAGAAGAAGCTGAATCCGAAGGTCCTGAGCAAAACGAGGGAGAAGAGAGCGAAGAAGAAGTTAAAACCAAATCTAGCAAGGTTCACGTTCAACGCTTCAAAGGTCTCGGAGAAATGAACCCAGAAGAGCTCTGGGAGACGACAATGGACCCAGCACATCGAATATTAAAGAGAGTGGACATTTCTGACGCAGAAGAAGCTAATAAAATATTTGATATTCTCATGGGCTCCGAAGTCCCTCCCCGTAAATCTTTCATTCAATCTAATGCAAAGCTCGCAGAGATAGATTTATAGGTTTGGTTTGTTATAATTAAAATGTCGTTATTATTATAATTTATTTAAAAATAAATATATGAGTATGGATGGATTACCTCAACGTAAGCTACCTGAAGAAAAAAAAGTTGAATTAGAAGTTCAACGTAAATATGTAAATTTTGGATTTGTGTCATTTGAAACAAACGTGTTAATTGATTCAGGAAATAAAATTACTTTTACAGAAGATATTGATGTAGAAGATCCCAGCTTGATGTCGGAAATAGGCTTGCGAGATTTAATTGATGCTGGAATAATTAAAAAAGGAAATCCAGCTGATTGTAAAAGTAATTATGAGTTGGCTGGTGACGGCTATAATGGCTCAGTACATATTGATAAAGATGATTTGAATAATGCAATAAAGAACGGTAAATTAAAGGTTGGAGAAGATGAAGATGGAGATATCGTACTTTTGTAAATAACTTTAATCGATCTTATTTTTTGTTTTTGATTTCCTCCAAAAGTTTCTTTAAAAGTTCTTCTTTTGAAATTTGCCCGAGTTGACCTGCGTCGCGGGATTCAAGAGTTACTTTGTTGGCTTCTATTTCTTTATCACCGATAACAATCCAATAAGGAATTTTATTATTTTTGGCATCACGAACTTTACCTCCAAGATTTTCTTCTGCATCATCGAGTTCTGCACGAATATTGTTTTCTTTCAACATTTCAAAAACTTCTTTAGCATACTCATTGTGATTGGTGCGAACAGGAATCACTTTTACTTGTACTGGAGAGAGCCAGAGAGGGAAGTTTCCGGCGTAATGTTCCACTAGAAATCCAATAAATCTTTCATGAGTACCAAGTGGAGCACGATGAATTATATAAGGTGTTTTTTTAGAGCCATCTTTGTCTGTATATTCTAGTTTAAACCTTTTCCCCATATATAAATCCAATTGATTGGTAGATGCGGTGAAAGATCTTCCAATTGAAGAATAAATTTGAAAATCCATTTTAGGTCCATAAAATGCTGCGCCTTCATGAACAATCTTAAAAGGCACACCAGATATTTCCATTGCTTTTTTTGTCATTTCCTCTGCTATTCTCCAGTCTTCTTCTTCTCCATGGTATTTATCAAGTTTCTTTGGGTCTCGTAAAGACAATTCCATTTCGTATTTTTCTATACCGAGTATTTTATAATAATATTCATGTAGTTTTATTACATCCACGAATTCCTTTATTGCTTGTTCTGGTGTGACATAAATATGTGCGTCATTCATTTGCATTCCGCGAACTCGCATCATTCCAAAAAGGCTACCAGAGTCCTCGTATCTATGGCACCATCCGTATTCTGCCAATCTTAATGGTAATTCTTTATAGCTTCTAGGAAGTGCAGAAAATACTTTATGATGAAAAGGACAATTCATGGGTTTGATATAATAATTCTCCTCTTCAATGCAAATAGGAGCATACATGCTTTCTTTATATAGAGGTAGGTGTCCAGATGTATAAAATAAATTTTCTTTTGTTATTATTGGTGTTGTAACTCTTTGGTAGTTCCACTTTCTTTCGGTTTCTTTGGCCCAATTTTCTATTTCTTCTTTTATAATGTTACCTTTTGGCAACCAAATAGGCAGACCTTTACCTATTTCTTCATCAAAAGCGAATAATTGTAATTTTTTACCTAGCTCTCTATGGTCTCTCTTTTCTGCTTCTTCGCGCTGTATTAAATACGCGTCTAATTCTTCTTTTGTTTCAAACGCAAGTCCATAAATACGAGTGAGCATTTTGTTTTTTTCATCTCCACGCCAGTAGGCTCCAGCGACACGGTCGAGTTTGAAAGATTCAGGATCAATTTCTTTGGCTGGGTGTTCCAAATGTCCGCCTCGGCATAAATCAGTAAATCCTCCGCAGGTGTAGGTAGTAATTTTCTCTCCACGTCCAGCAATTTCATTTATTAATTCAGCCTTGTACTCATTTTTAAAAAAAGCTAATGCTTCTTCTTGAGTTATTTCTTTATGTGTCCATTCGGTCCATTTTGGAAGATTCTTTCTCATGACATCTTCAATCTTCCTTAAATCTTTATCTGCAATTTTTTCTTCACCAAAATCAATATCGTAATAAAAGCCGTTGTCTATGGCCGGCCCTAGAGTTAATTTAACCTTATCAAATTTATAAATTGAACCCACAGCCGAAGCGAGTAGGTGAGCTAGAGTATGCCTTAAATTGTTTAGTTTTTCAGCCTTTTCCATAATCTGTATATGATAGCATATTATTTTTTTATGTAAAAATTGCATTTAACCTATAATATGCTAGGATGTATTCATTATGGTAGTAAGAATGAGACATACAAAATCGCATACAAAGAACAGACGCTCTCACCATGCACTCGAGAGCACTAGTTTTTCTAAGTGCGAAAACTGCAAAGCTCTAAAAAGACGCCACACCGTTTGCTCTGGTTGTGGTTTTTACCGAGGCAAAAAGGTTTTAGATTTAATCAAGAAGACTGAAAAGAAGCAGAAAAAAGCTAAAGCAAAGAAAGCACAAAGTTAGTAATTAGGTTCTAGGTTCTAGGTTCTAGTAATTCAAATGCTAGTCCCTAGTCACTAGACCCTAGCACCTAAAACAATGGCAAATCGGCACCTTTCTAGATCAATAGTTCTCCAGACGCTTTTTGAGTGGGATTTCTTGCCCAATGACAAAAAAAGCAGCATCCCAACTGACGAGGAAGTTAAAAATGTTTTAAAAAGAAATTTGAAAGAATTTGCTCCTGGATTTGAGGATGATGCTTTCGTATTTACACTTATCGACCAAGTCTTAAAGAAACGGACTCTTATAGATGAAATTATAGAAAAAGCCGCTCCTGATTGGCCAATAGAAAAAATTTCTATTATTGATAGAAATATTTTGAGGATTGGCTTAACTGAGCTTCTTTTTGGTGATAGAAAGGAAGTTCCTCCGAAGGTTGCTATCAATGAAGCTATCGAGCTTGCCAAGACTTTTGGTGGAGAAAATTCTGGTAAATTTATAAATGGTGTACTTGGTGCTGTTTACAAAGAGATTGGTGAGCCCGGTAAAGAACAAATAAGTAAGAAAAAGAAACACGATGAGCCGCTCGATATTTCAAAATTACCGGTAGAAAAAAAAGGTGGAGCACTTGTTTATGCCAAAAAGGATGATGCAATCATGTTTGCATTAGTGCACGATGTTTTTGGATATTGGACCATTTCTAAGGGTAGCATAGAGGATGGGGAAAGTGAGGAAGAAGCGACTGCGAGAGAAGTAAAAGCAGAAATTGGGCTTGATATTTCTATTGAAGAAAAATTAGGAGAGAATGAATACGTGGCCTCTCACCCCGAAAAAGGTAAAAGTTTAAAGAAAGTGGTTTATTTTTTAGCTAGTTCTGTGTACAAAGAGCTCGAATTGGAAAAGTCAGGAGGACTCGATGGAGCAAGATGGTTTCCTCTCTCAACAATACCAGAACTTCGAATTTATAATGACATAATTCCATTGATAAGTAAGGCAGTTGAAATTATAAGTAAAAAGTAAAATAAATTAAGATGATAAATTTTTCAGATTTTGAGAAAAAATTAAAAGTTATTTTTGAGGATAAGAATTTACTTAAGCAGTCTTTTACTCACCGCTCCTATATTAATGAAAATGGAGCAGAATCTAATTGCCACAACGAACGTCTAGAGTTTCTAGGCGATGCGGTTTTAGAATTAATTGTTACAGACTTCCTTTATAGAAAGTATCCGACCTATACAGAAGGAGAATTGACTGCACTTCGTTCGGCCCTTGTGAATGCTATTATTATTGCTTCGGTTGCTGAGGAAATTGGAATGAATGATTATTTGCTTTTGTCTAAGGGTGAGGCAAAAGACAAAGGCAAGGCAAGACAATATATTTTGGCAAACACATACGAAGCGTTTGTCGGAGCGATGTATCTAGATCAAGGTTATGATGTAGTAAATAAATTTATTACCAAAACTCTCTTGCCAAAAACTGAAGAAATAGTAAATAAAAAGCTTTGGCGAGATGCTAAGTCTTTAGTTCAAGAAAAGGCACAGGAGTTCGTTCTTTTTACTCCAGCTTACAAAGTATTGCACGAAACTGGTCCTGATCATGACAAACATTTTACTGTTGGTATATATTTTGGACCAGAATTAATCGCAGAGGGTAAAGGCAAGTCAAAGCAGGAAGCAGAACAGAAAGCAGCTGAAGCAGCATTAAAAGTGAAGAATTGGCTTGATTAGGTTATACTAAAATAGCATGCGACTCAAGAAACTTGAAATAAATGGCTTTAAATCTTTTTCTCATAAAACCGTATTAGATTTTGAGAGCCCCATCGTTTCTGTTGTGGGACCAAACGGGTCAGGCAAATCAAATATCGTAGAATCTCTACGCTTTGTTTTGGGCGAGCAATCAATGAAATCAATGCGCGGGAAAGGTGGTTCAGACCTTATTTTTAAAGGTTCAAAAAATTTACCAAAAGGTACAAAAGCGTCTGTAGCTATTTACTTTAATAATACGGAAAAGATTTTTAAACTTTCAAACGATGGAGGAGAGGATGTTAATTTAAATTATGATGTTATCTCGATTTCTCGCGAGGTTTATTCTGATGGAATGAACAAGTATATTTTAAATGGGGGAGAAGTAAGACTGAGAGATATTCATAATTTACTCTCTTCGGTTAATATCGGTTCATCTGGCCACCATATTATTTCACAAGGCGAGGCAGATAGAATTCTGAATGCAAATGCTAAGGAAAAGAAAGAAATGGTAGAGGATGCATTGGGGCTGAAAATTTATCAATACAAAATAAAGGAAAGTGACAGGAAACTAGAAAGAACGAACGAGAATATGAAGGAGGTTGTTCTCATGCGACGTGAAAATGCTCCGCACCTTAATTTTCTTAAGAAACAGGTTGAGAAGTTTGAAAAAACAAAAGAAATGCAGTCGGAACTTTCCATTCTTTATAGGGAATATCTTAAAAAAGAGAGTGTTTTTCTTGAACAAGAAGAAAAAGTTTTATTTGATAATAAAAATAGATTAAATACTGAATTAAGAGAGATTGCTGGTAAAATTTCTGAGACAGAAGACAATGGCTCAACTCTTGGTAATAAAAAAATTGATGAGTTGCGCGTGGTAGAACAAAAAATCAATTCTATACGTGGGATAAAAAGCGAAATGGAACGAAAGCTCGGAAGGATAGAAGGAATGATTGAGATGGAGGAGCGTAGAGCTGAACAAAAAAAGGAAGTTTTGGAAATTTCAGAGGATGAGATGAAACAAATAATTAGTGAAATTGATTCCTCAATCAACGAAGCTATATCCAAAGAAAGTGTCGATGAGGTAAAACCTATTTTGGAGCGCATTAAAAATATCTTAAAGAAATTTTCCAAGAATGATAAGCCAGAATTGAAAAATACCTTTGAAATAAATAATTTAAAGAAAAACCACGAAGATATTCTCGTAGAGATGAGAGAAATTGGTAAAAAAGAAAAAGAAATTTCTGAAAATGCAGATGAATTAAAACGCGAGATAAATAAAGAGATGGAGGCGTTGCGAGACAAAGAGCGTGAAAAATTTACATGGAAGGTTAGACACCAAGAGCTGTCCTCTGCGTTAGAGCTAGTAACGATAAAGGAAAGTAATAGAAGAAATAGAGTAGAAGCATTTGAAACTGAAATAAAAGAAGGAACAGCCCTAATCGGTTACGATATATTGTTATATAAGAATTTTTCTTTAGATAGTGAGCAGGCAGAAAGCAGTAATTTACCACAAGAAGAATTAAAAAGAAAAATTGAGCGCATAAAAATAAAACTGGAGGACGCAGGACTCGGTAACGGTGCAGAGTTAATGAAAGAGTATAAAGATGTTTCTGAGCGAGACCAGTTCTTGATGAAAGAAATGGAGGATTTGGTCAAGAGCATAGAGTCACTGGAAAAGCTCATTTCTGATTTGAAAGAAAAAATTGATATAGAGTTCAAAGAAGGAGTTAAAAAAATAAACATAGAATTTCAAGAGTTTTTCTCTTTGATGTTTGGGGGTGGGACGGGGTCACTGTCTATTGTTGTCGAGAATAAAAAGAAGAAACACTCTGATTCTGGAAGTGCCCAAGAAGATGATTTTGATTTAGGCGAGGAGCTCGGAGATGTTGAAAAACTAGAAGGAAAAGAAGAGATTGTATTTGAAAAGGGAATAGAGATAAATGTTTCGCTCCCACACAAAAAAGTAAAAGAGCTGCATGCTTTCTCTGGAGGAGAAAGGTCTCTCACTTCTATTGCGCTTCTCTTTGCAATGTCGCAAGTTAACCCACCACCATTTTTGGTTCTAGACGAGACAGACGCAGCTCTCGATGAAGCTAACTCACGTAAATATGGAGATATGCTAGAAAAGCTTTCTCACCACTCTCAGTTAATTGTCGTGACACACAATAGAGAGACGATGTCTCGTGCAGGAGTTCTCTATGGTGTAACAATAGGCTCTGATGGTGCTTCCAAGCTCCTTTCTGTTAAATTTGAAGAAGCCACACAGATTGCAAAATAGGATTTATTTTTTTATTACGGTAGATTTTATTGCTTGAAAAATAACTTTTTCTTCTTTGCCCGAGGTAACTATTGGTTGGAAGGCTGAATTTAATTGTACTGTGTCTTTCTTGGCGGACATGGTTCCGTCTTTGTTTAATTTTATTTCAAGGAGCATCCCTTGCATTGTTGGCTTACTCCAAGATTGGTCAAAGATAAAATTACCAAGGGAATAAGCTATATAACTATTTTTATAAACTTCTGTATCTTCTACTACGTGTGGGTGTGTTCCGATAACTATTTTTGCTCCATCATCCACTGCTTTATGGGCAAGAGTTTCTTGTCTCGCATTATGTTTAGTTTGATATTCTTCACCAAAATGAAATGTTACAACTAGATAATCAACCTGACTAGCTGCATTTTTTATTATTTCATCAAAGCGTGGATCACTTGTTAATAGTATTCCATTTTTATACTCTCCAGCTTCCATGTAGCTCGGGCCTTTGTCGGAGAAACCTAGGAATCCTATTTTCATACCATATTTTTCAATGATTGTCGGTACTTCAGCTTCAGCTTTACTATATCCTCCACCAGTGTAGAGTATTTCATTTTCCTTCAAACGCGAAAGAGTATCATAAAATGCTAGACGTCCCCAATCTCCCATGTGATTATTTGCAAGAGATACGATACTTATTCCTGCACCTTTTATCGTAGGTATAATTGCAGGATCCATTCTAAATGAATAGAGGTTTTTTTGATCTGTGCCTTGGTCAGAAGCTGTGCCCTCTAAATTTGCGAAAGAAATATCCGACTCTTTTAATATTGTTAATAATTCTTTTGATTTTTGGAAAAGAGCAGAATAATCGTTGTTGAAATTTTTAACGACAGAATTTCTTACTCCACGGTCGAGCATCATGTCACCCAGTAAGGCAAGAGTAACGTAATTTGGATCTTTGATATCTGGTAAATCAATTTTTTGTTGAACCCAGTTTGTTGTCGCGTCGGCTGCTCCTCCATAATAAATATTTTTTTTCAAATATTGAAGGATAGTCTCTACGTCTTTATGGCGATCGTTGCTCTGTAATAGTGTGATTGCAACAGGACGGGACCCAGTTTGTCCGAGAGGAAGATTGAATATGGAAACAACGGTTTCTTTTGCCAAGTCTGTATATCCACTTTTGCCACCCAAAAACTCACCCCTATCTAGAAATTGGCTAATGTTTGACCAGCTGTGTTTTTTATTTGAATAACTTACTTTGGTTGTTATTTTAAATAAATCATATTTTTGAGTAAAAATATATCCTGCTAATTTAAATAAGTCAGAAACTGTCGATTGGTTGTGAGAAGAAAGTCCACTTGGGTCCTCATACTTTGTATTTAGCATTAATAATTTTTCTGCTTCCTGGTTCATTTTTGAAATGAAAGTTGCTCTTCCAAAATATTCTGCCAATACTTCGGCTGCATCATTGCTGGACTCTAGAAGTAGGGGATATATCAGATCTGTGATTTTAATTTTTTCCCCGAGTTTTAGCTCACCATTTGTCCCCAAGGTGGCTAATGCTTTTTTGCTTACTGTGGCGACATCGCTTCCTTTAGAGATTTCTCTGGCGACTAGAGCTGTCATTAGTTTAGATGTTGAGGCTATCGGGTATTTTTGTTCTTGGTTATAGGAAAAGATAATTTCTCCTGTATTTAGGTCGCCAACCAAAAAAGCCTTCGCGGAGATTTTGGGTAGTCCGTTTGTCTCTTTATTTAAATAAAAATATTGTGATTTTGTTGTTGGGGAATTTTTATTTATTGGTTCTGCTATAGGTAGAGAAGAAATAAATTGTATTACTGATGCAGTATTTTGTTGTTCTAGGAAAATTTTTTCATTTTTGTTCTTGAAAACTAGTGTTAGTGAATATGTAAAAAAAACTCCAATCAAAATGCAGAATATTAACCATAATATTATTTCTAATTTACTTTTTTTGTTAAACGGATTATTCATACTAAAACATAGTCTATTGTTTTCCTTTCTAGGTCAACGGCCTTTACTTTTATTCTAACACGACCGCCGAGCTTATAACTTTTTTTCTTTTTTTGTCCAACTAGCTCTAGTTTCTTTTCATTAAAAATATAAAAGTCGTCATTCATATCTCGTACTCGCACTAGACCCTCACATTTCGTTCCTATTTCTTCGACATACATACCCCATTCGGTGATACCACTTATGATACCTTCAAAACTTTTTTCTATAAATTTAGACATATACTCTACCTGTTTGTATTTTATAGAAGAACGTTCTGCATCAGAGGCACGTTTTTCTTGCTCTGAAGATACAGCAGCAATTTTCTCATATTCTGCCCATTTTCCATCCATGTTTTCCTTTTTAATTTTTTTACCAGCCAAAAAATCTGAAAGAAGCCTGTGTATTAAAATATCTGGATAACGTCTGATGGGGGAAGTGAAATGCGTATAATAATCGAAAGCTAGTCCATAGTGTCCTATGTTTTTTGTAGAATAAATTGCTTTGGCCATAGAGCGTATTACTGCTCGTTGTACTGTATCCTCCTCGCTTTTACCTTCGAGGCTTTTTAGTAAAGTGTTGATTTGATGTGTGGGGATGATTCCGTCTTGAAGAGATATCTTGTGTCCCAACCCACGTAGGAAGAATGCTAGGTCTGCCATTTTTTCTTTGCTTGGCAGGTCGTGTATTCTATATATAGAGACACTATCTTGTGGCAGAATAGTTTTTTTATCTTTTGATTTTTTTGGAGACAATACTTCAGCTACTCTTTTATTTGCTAGTAGCATAAATTCCTCGATGAGCCTATTTGAATCACCGCGTATTTTTTTTATTACTTTTTTTGGTACTCCTTTATCATCCAATACAAATTTTACTTCTTCTTGGTCTAGCGATATTGCACCTTTGGCAAATCTTTCTGCTGTAAGCTTCTTTGCTAAATTATTTAAAATGGAAAGTTCTTTATGGAGTGGAGCATTTAGTTTTTTGATTGATTCTTCTGCCTCTTCATAAGTAAATCTTTTCTTTGAATGTATTACTGTACGGCCAAAATACTCACTTTTTACCTTTGCGTTTTTATCAATTATAAAAACTGCGCTCATTGTGAGCCTGTCTTTGTGGGGGACTAGAGAGCAGAGGTCGTTTGATAATACTTCTGGGAGCATGGGTATTGTTCTGTCCACTAAATAAACAGAAGTTCCTCGCCCTCGAGCTTCGTCGTCTAGGGCGCTACCAACTTTCACATAATGCGATACGTCTGCAATATGTATGCCAATCTCATACTCTCCATTTGAAACTTCTTTAAAAGAAATAGCATCATCAAAGTCTTTTGCATCTGATGGGTCTATCGTGAATGTCAAAGTCTTTCTAAAGTCACGTCTGCCTGTATAGTCTGTGTCTTTGATTCCTGCTTGTTTTATTCTTTTTGCTTCTTCTTCAACATTACTTGGTAGCTCGGAGTCAAAACCTTTTTCAATTGCGATAGAATACATTTCTGTATTGTTGTCACCAGGCTTACCTAGAATTTTTATTACTTTTCCAATTGGTGCCTTACTTGCATCGCTCCATGAAATTATTTTTACAAAAACTTTCTGACCAACTTTAGCGCCAAATAAAGATTCCTTGGGAAGAAGAATATCTGTGTACATTTTTGTATCATCAGGTTTTAGAAAGAATATTTTATTTTCCTGTTCTAACACTCCCACGAAGCCTATTTTTGCTCTAGAGATAATTTTAGATACTTCTCCTGTTGTTCTTCCGTGTCCCTTGCCGTGAATTACTATTTCTACAGTATCTCCGTGCAAGGCAGTATTCAAATGTTTGAAGTCTATTTCTATATCCTCCTCGCGGTCGGGGACTTTGACATATCCTGTGCCTTTAGCAGAGATGGAAATAGTACCAAGAGCTTTTATTTTGTGGGAAGGAGGATTTATTTTATTAGATGTTTTATTAGGTTTGTGTTTCACCTTATAAATATAGCACATAAAACCTTACTTGACAACAGGGTCGAAATGTGCTATACTTTACATGATTAACGTGCGCGTCATTCAATGTGAATAGACGCCTTAACAAGGGAAAAGAACATGAACAGAAAGATTTTTCGTCTCGTTGTCCTCGTTCTGATGGTAGTTGGAATCGTGGTATTTTCACTCGGTTGCTCGACTCGAATGTCGAGGATCGAGACACCCGGTGTCCTGAGCGACACCACGACCACAACCACGACCACCCCTCTGGGGACCACAACAACGACAACCTCACGGGTGCTCACGGCGTCCATGGCTGAGTTTCTGCTCAAGGAGGCCAAAACAAGACAGGAGCTCGCGGCTGTTTACAACTGCATCCAGTACGGGTGTAGTGGCGGAGTTTACGTCGGGGGAAACAATTACGGTGGTTTCCAACCGTTGCCGAGAGGGGTTGCCTACGGTGGCAATGGTGTCTCTGGTGGAGGTAACGTTGCCTATGGAGGAAACAGAAGGTGAATCACGCGGGCTAGATGGGGCTCGCAAATATCAAGGCGTCGGAGGGAAACAACCGAAAAGGTGTTTCCATCGACGCCTTTTCAATTGTCCGAATTGCAATTTTAAAAATTTATGTTAAACTCATTTTATGTTAAAAATAAGATTACAAAGAATAGGAAGGAAGAATGACCCGTCGTTTCGTGCTGTTTTGACTGATTCAAAGAACAGTACAAAGAGCGGACGATTTTTAGAAATACTCGGTACTTATAATCCAAAGGCAGGTGAAAAGAATTTGAATGCTGACAGGATAAAATATTGGATGTCACAAGGTGCACAATGCTCTGATACAGTTCACAACTTTTTAGTTCATGACAAAGTTATTTCTGGAAAGAAAATAAATGTTTTACCAAAGAAAAAACCTACCGTTAAAAGAAAGGAACTAAAAGCAAAGAAATAAAACCTTGCCATCCTCTTGCGGGTTTAATATAATTACAGCACAAGCAGTAGTACTTGGTCGTAACGCTGCACGGTTAGTAAAAGATTATTATTAGAAAAAGATTATAATAAAAATATATGGAAGAAGCAGATAAGATATTTCTAGAATACGTAGTCAAGGCTCTTGTCGATAATCCGAACGATGTCAAGATTGATCGTACTGTTGACGAGATGGGTGTACTTATAACTCTAACTGTAAATCCTGCCGATATGGGCAAGATTATCGGAAGAATGGGCAACACGGCCAAAGCTATCCGCACCTTGCTTCGCATTATAGGCATGAAGAACAATGCTCGTGTTAACTTGAAGATCAACGAACCAGAAGGTTCAATGAGACCAGAAAGAACAGAGCAAACTCCAACCTATGTAAGAACAGACAGACCAGTTAGCTCTACACCAACAATGAAGACAGTTGACCAAGCAATGGAAGACTTGAAAGGAATTTAAATAGGCTATAGGTTTCAAGCACTAAGCCATAGCAAAAAACCCAAGAGAAATCTTGGGTTTTTTGTATTGACTTTCTCTCAGAAATATGTTATTAAATAACTAGAACTGACGCAATCATAGAAAGGAGTTTGTGGTGAGGAACTTGGGCGTTCTCTTCGTTGTTATGATACACATTTTGTGGGCTTTTAGGTGGGCTCCACACATACGGATGGAAAGGAGGAGCGCGGCCGAGAGGATCGCGATACAGATCGCGTCCCAAGGCTGGTTCCTAAAGGCAGTCTTGGTTAGGGGGAAGAAGACTGCCATCAAGCTGAGTTCCGAGTGGCTTGATGGGGGTAAACGCATGACGTTTACCCTTCTCGTCCCAGGAGCGAGCCCCGCTTTCCATGCAGTGTTTAGGATGTCCCACTTGGACATCATAAGGTTCTACATTCCCACGAGGGAGCCGCGAGATGGGACCAAAGGGCTAGACCCGGCGGACTATCTCGCGGTTGACGAATACGTCCATGTGTCAGCAGTCTCGTAGCTGGCAAGGACAATAAAAATGGCCAGTTTCCACCGGGAGGAGGAGCTGGTCATCGCTACTTTTGGTTAATTTATGTTATAAATATAAATATGCGTTTTCATATAATTACAATTTTTCCAGAGATGTTTGATTCATATTTGAATGAATCTATTTTGGGGCGGGCGGTAAAAAACAAACATATTTCTTTTAAGTTTTATAATCCACGAGATTTCATAAAAGCACCAAAGAATAACTATAGACCTGTAGATGACAAGCCTTATGGTGGAGGACCCGGGATGGTCATGCGTGTGGAGCCTATTCTTAAAGCCGTTGAGGCAGCGTTGAAAAAAACCAAGAATAAAAAACCCCTGATAATAAATTTCATTCCAAGTGCAGAAAAGTTTACAACCACTGCTGCAAAAATTATTTCTAAAAAATATACAGATATTATTTTGATTTGTGGTAGGTATGAAGGGATTGATGCGAGGATAGATAAAATTTTTAAGACTAAGAAGTTTTCAATAGGGGATTATGTTTTAACTGGTGGAGAACTACCAGCAATGGTTTTGATAGATTCTATCTCTCGCCAAATTCATGGAGTGCTAGGTAAATATGAGTCTCTGGAAGAAGAGAGAGTCTCAAGTAGTGAAGTCTACACTCGTCCGGAAATTTTAAAATATAAAAACAAAAACTACAAAGTTCCAAAGGTTTTACTCTCTGGAAATCATAAACTTATCGAGGAGTGGAAAAAAGACAAGTAATCCCCAACTTATATTTGACAAAAAAGGAAAAAAAGAGTAAGGTATCTTTGATTCATTGATTGAGTATCGGATGCAATCTCCGTTTGATTATAAGGCTTAGAAATAAGCATAATTTAATGTTATCCGAGGTTAGCTAATAAGAAATAAAAAGAAGTAAGAGAAAAGCATTTTTTTCGTCTGTTTTTCTTTTATTTTTTCTTTACTTTTTTGTTGCTAATTTAGGACTCAATCGTATGCATGTAGAAACAAAGCGTCCGAAGAAGTACTTTTCAAGGTACAAGAAACCTCTCGTTCCGTTTCCAAATTTAATAGAAGCTCAAGTCAAAAGTTTTAAGTGGTTGATAGAGACTGGGATCGGAGAAGTATTCAAAGAATTTTCTCCTATTATTGATTACTCAGGAAAAAAGTTTCAGTTAGAATTCACTTCTTTTTCTTTAAGTGAGTCAAAGACAGACGAAAATAATTCTAAAATAAACAAACTCTCTTTTCAGGGACAGTTGAAAGCACGGGTAAAATTGACTAATAAAATACTCGGCACTGTTAAGGAACAAGAGATTTTCATGTCGGAGCTTCCTCTCATGACCAATCATGGAACTTTCATCATAAATGGAGTAGAGCGTGTCATCGTTCCTCAGCTTGCTCGAAGTTTTGGAGTTTTCTTCACTGAATCAGAAAGTAAAGGCAATAGATACTTTGGTGCGAAAGTTATCCCAGCTCGCGGTGTATGGATTGAAATAGAGTCAGAAGCTGATGGTGGTATTTACATAAGAATAGACAAAAAGAGAAAGTTCCCAGCCACGGCCCTTTTGCGTGCAATGGGTTATGAGTCAAATGATCTTATAATAAAAGCGTTTTCAAAAAGCCCTATAGTTGAGGAGGTTATCAAGGCGACTCTTGCAAAAGAAGGAGTAAAGAGTTTGAGTGATTCATATATAGAGATTTACAAGAGACTACGAGATGGAGATATGGCAACTGCTGACAATGCCAAGGAATTCATAAATTCATTGTTTACAGCAGAACGTTATGATCTTTCTCCCGTAGGACGCTTTAGATTCAATCAACGTTTTGAAAAGCCTATGGACGAGGTAGAGCTCGCTCGCAGAACTATTTCCAAAGAAGATTTGGTATCAGTCATTTCTCACATTATTGTTTTAAATAATACTCCACTTGCAAAGTCTGATGACATAGATCACCTGGGCCAGAGACGTGTGCGTTTTGTCGGAGAAATTCTTCAGCAAAAAGTTCGCACAGGTATGATGCAAATAAAGAGAAACATTCAGGACAGAATGTCTATTATTGATGTTGATACAGCAATGCCTATTGCTATCATTAACCAGCGTCCACTTCAGGCTCGTATTAAAGAGTTTTTTACGACTAACCAGTTATCACAGTTCATGGCACAGGAAAATGTGCTTTATGAGATAGAACATTTGCGTACACTTTCAGCTCTCGGGCCCGGAGGTCTAACTCGCGAGCGTGCAGGACTCGAAGTTCGTGACGTGCATCCTTCTCACTACGGAAGAGTCTGTCCTATTCATACTCCAGAAGGTCCAAACATCGGTCTTATTCTTCACCTTTCTACTTATGCCAAGATTAATGATTTTGGAATTATTGAAACTCCTTATATTAAAGTTAAAAATGGCAAGATCACCGATGAGATGGTTTATCTTAATGCATTGGAAGAAGAAAAATACAACATTGCTCATGCAGGTATTCCTTATGATGAGAATGGAAAAATAACAGAGGAAAAAGTTGAAGCTAGAATAAAGACAGAGCCGGGAACAGTCTCTCGTGACGAAGTTGATTTTATTGATGTTGCTCCAAACCAAGCATTCTCTATTGCGACTTCTATGATTCCTTTCTTGGAACACAACAATGCAAACAGAGCACTCATGGGTAGCAACATGCAGAAACAAGCAGTACCGTGCGTACTTCCGGAAGCTCCACTTGTAGCTACAGGCATTGAGGAATTAGCTTCTCGTGATTCTGGAAGACTGGTGATCTCAGCAGAAGATGGTGTCGTCACATATCTAGATGCAAAAAAGATTGTTGTTAAAGGAAAGAAAGAAACAACTTATACATTAATTAATTTTTTAAGAAACAATAACTTTGCTGTTTTTCATCAGCGTCCACTTGTGAATGTAGGTGACAAGGTTTCAAAGGGTGCTGTACTAGCAGATACTTCAAGTACTGTCGATGGACAGATTTCTCTTGGGCAAAATATTTTCGTCGCATTCTTGTCATGGTCTGGATCAACTTACGAGGACGCCATAATTATTTCTGAACGCCTAGTAAAGAAGAGCAAGTTTACTTCTGTTTATGTTGAGGAGTTTACTTGTGTAGTTCGTGATACCAAGCTTGGGCCTGAAATTACTACACGCGATATTCCAAACGTTGGAGAATTAAAATTAAAAGATTTGGATGAGGATGGAGTTGTTCGTATCGGAGCTGAAGTTCGCGAGAATGATATTTTGGTTGGTAAAATTACCCCAAAGGGGGAGACAGAGCTTACTCCAGAGGAGAGACTTCTTCGTTCGATCTTTGCTGAGAAGGCAAGAGATGTCAAAGATACATCACTTCGTATGGAACACGGAAAGCGTGGGCGTATTATTGGCGTGAAAATTTTCTCACGTGACCTAGGACATGCTCTCGAGGCAGGAATCATAAAGAAGATAGTTATTGAAGTTGCACAGATTAGAAATATTTCTGTTGGAGACAAACTATCAGGAAGACATGGAAACAAAGGAGTTATCTCGACTATTCTTCCAGAGGAAGATATGCCTTATACGGCAGATGGTACACCTATCGATATTATTCTTTCTCCTCTTGGTGTTCCTTCTCGTATGAACTTGGGACAGATCTTGGAAATGCATTTAGGTATGGCAGCAAACAGTCTCGGATATCAGGCTATTGTACCTCCATTCCTAGGAGCAAAACATGAAGAGATAAGTGAGGAATTGAAAAAGGCAGGTCTTCCAGAAAATGGAAAATTAAAACTTTTTGATGGACGAACAGGGGAAGCCTTCGAACAAGATGTCGCGGTGGGGTATATGTATATGTTGAAACTTCACCATATGGTCGAAGACAAGATTCACATGCGTTCTATTGGTCCCTACAGTCTTATCACCCAGCAACCACTCGGCGGAAAGGCTCAAGGTGGAGGACAGAGATTCGGAGAAATGGAAGTTTGGGCTCTCGAAGGATACGGTGCTGCATACACACTTCGTGAAATGTTAACTATCAAGTCAGATGATATTTTGGGACGTTCTCAAACATTCGATTCTATTATCAAAAACGAAACCATCAGGCCACCAAATTCTCCAGCATCCTTCAATGTTTTGCTGAACTATTTGCGAGGTCTTGCGCTTGATGTCGATTTAAAAAAATCCGGGAGTAAGGAGGAATAATAAAAAAAATATATGAAAACTCTAAATACAACTGAATTTGATTCTATTGCACTCCGACTTGCGTCTCCGGAGCAAATAAAGGAATGGTCTTTTGGTGAAGTTACAAAACCAGAGACTATAAATTATCGTACAGGCAGATCTGAGCGTGGTGGTCTTTTCGATGAGAAAATTTTTGGACCCGAAAAAGATTATGAATGTTATTGTGGAAAATATCGTCGAATTCGTTATAAGGATATTATCTGTGAGAAATGTGGAGTTGAGGTTACTCGTTCCATCGTTCGTCGTGAACGCATGGGCCATATAGAACTTTCTACTCCTGTTTCACATATTTGGTTTTTGCGAGGTGTGCCTTCTCGAATGAGTATTCTTCTTAATATTTCTGTTTCAGATCTTGAAAAGGTTATATACTTTGCTGGATATATCATCGTAAAGGTTCACGAAGAAGAGAAGGAATCCATATTATTTGGCTTGGACAAGGAATACAAAACTAAATTAAAAAATTCTGCCGATGATGAGACTCGTGAGAAATTAAAGAATTTGCTTTCTATTACCAAGAAAGAAATTGGTGAAATTTATGAAGGTAAGGTTCTAAATGAAATTTCTTTTCATCACTATTCTTTGAAATATGGTACATGTTTTGAGGCCAACATTGGAGCTGAAGCAATATATTCTATTTTCAAAAATCTTGATTTGAACAAATTAAAACATCTTACAGAAAAGATGATAGAGAAAGCGAGTGTGGCCGAAAAAGAAAAACTACAAAAGAGACTTTCCTTGATTCGTGCTATGACTTATGCCGGTATCCGGCCAGAGTGGATGTTCCTCACTGTTATCCCAGTTATTCCGCCAGTTCTTCGTCCTATGGTGGCCCTCGACGGTGGAAGACATGCAACTTCTGATTTAAATGATTTATACCGACGTGTTATAAACAGAAACAATCGTCTTAAGAAATTGAAAGAAATCAATGCTCCAGACGTTATTCTCCGAAACGAAAAAAGAATAATTCAGGAGGCAGTAGATGCTTTGATAGACAACTCAATCGCAAAACAAAATGATAGTGCGGCGATGAGTCAGTCTCAGAAGCGTCCACTCAAATCTTTGTCTGATAATTTGAAATCTAAACAAGGTCTCTTCCGTCAGAATTTGCTTGGAAAGCGTGTGGACTACTCTGGTCGTAGTGTTATTGTCGTTGGGCCTGAGCTCAAGCTGAACCAGTGTGGATTGCCAAAACATATGGCATTGGAACTTTTCCGACCATTCGTAATTTCAAAAATTCTTCAAGCAGAATTAGCCTTCAATATCCGTGGAGCAAACAAACTTATAGAAGAGCGTTCCCCAGAAGTTTGGGCTATGCTCGAAGAGGTTATTCAAGGTAAATATGTTCTTCTAAATCGTGCGCCTACTTTGCACCGCCTAGGCATCCAAGCTTTTAATCCTATCCTAATAGAAGGAAATGCTATTCAAGTACATCCTCTTGTTTGTCAGGCCTTCAACGCTGACTTTGATGGAGACCAGATGGCTGTATATGTGCCACTTCTAGAAGAGGCACAATGGGAAGCAAAGGAGCTCATGGCTGCAAACAAAAACTTGCTCAAACCTCAAAATGGCGAACCTATAGTAAATCCACGTATGGATATGGTGCTTGGAAGTTATTGGACTACTAAATCTGTGGAAGGTGAGAAAGGTGAGGGTAAGTACTTTTCAAGTCCCAATGTTGCTATCACTGCTTATGATTATGGTATTGTTTCTCTTCGTGCAAAAATAAAAGTACTTGCTACAGACAAACAGAAATACAGAAAATTTGATGGAGGAATTTTTGAAACCTCTGTCGGCAGGCTTCTATTCAATACTATTTTGCCGAGTGATTTTTCTTATATTAATGATGAAATGACACAGGATAGATTGATCTCACTTCTAGACGAGCTCATTGTTCATTTCGGTGTGGACAACACTCCTGTTATTCTAGACAAGATCAAAGCTTTTGGATTCAAATATTCTACAGTGTCTGGAACAACCTGGGGGCTAGACAATGTCTCAGTTTCTCCACTAAAACCAGAAATAATAGCAAAAGGCAAGAAACTTGAAGAAGAAATAGTATCTCAATGGAATGACGGTCTTCTTTCAAATGAAGAGAAATATCAAAAAATTATTGAGGTTTGGACTCATATCAAGAAGGACTTGGAAAAAGTTTTACCTAGTACCCTAGATAAGACAGGCTCTACTTATGACTTATTTACTTCTAAGGCTAGAGGAACAATGTCATCCCTTATGCAAATGACAGGCATGATTGGTCTTATTCAAAACAACCAAGGTAAGACATTGGAGTTCCCAATTATTCCTTGTTACCAAGAAGGCCTTTCTCCTATTGAGTACTTCGTTATTACTCACGGTGCTCGTAAGGGTGCGTCAGATACTGCCCTAAACACTGCAAAAGCTGGATATCTAACACGAAGATTGGTTGATGTTGCACAAGATGTAGTTATTACAGAAGATGATTGCGGTACGAAGGAGGGCAAAATAGTTACGAGAGAAAATATTTCAGGAATTGAAATCGCTCTTTCTAAAAATATTCGAGGGCGCGTTCTTGCCGGTGATCTAAAAGACAAAGATGGCAAAGTTGTTTACAAGAAAGGGTTCCTGGTTACCAAAGAAGAAGCTTATAATATAGAAGGAGCAGGTTTTACCGAAGTGTTTGTTCGTTCTCCACTTACATGTAAAACAGTACATGGCTTGTGCGTACAGTGTTATGGACTTGATTTGGGAAGAAACCATCTAGTAGAGGCTGGCGAGGCTGTGGGAATTATTGCAGCTCAAGCTATCGGCGAGCCAGGTACTCAGCTTACACTCCGAACATTCCACGCCGGAGGTGTTGCAGGAACAGACATCACGACAGGTCTTCCACGTGTTGAAGAAATATTCGAAAGAAGAGTTCCAAAGAATCCAGCTATTATTTCTGAAACAGACGGTGAAGTATTCTCTATTACTGCAAAGGATGGTAAGGAAAAAATAATTAAAGTATTGTCAGACAGTAAGGAAGACGGTAAGAAGAATGGAATGGAATACCTCGTTGCCTTCCGCAGAACTCCGATAGTTAAAGTAGGCGATTCTGTAAAGAAGGGTCAGCTTTTGACAGATGGTTCTGCAGATGTTTCTGAAATGTTTAGACTAGGTAGTAAGGAACTAGTAGAGGAATATATCATTGCTGAAATAAATAAAGTTTACGAGCTTCAGAGTGCTTCTATTTCTAGAAAACATACAGAAATAATTATTCGACAGATGTTCTCTCGAAGAAAGATAAAAGATGCAGGAGAAACTAATTTCTCAATTGGTGATATCGTTGAAAATACTGCATTTATAGAAGAAAATATGCGAGTTGAAGAAATAAATGGCAAGAAGGCTACTGCTGAAATAGTTGTACTCGGTATTACTGAAGTTTCACTTCGTACAAAGAGCTGGCTCTCAGCTGCTTCATTCCAAAACACTAATCGTGTTCTTATTGAAAACGCAATCAAAGGTGGAGTTGATTCACTACGAGGTCTAAAGGAAAATGTCATCATTGGACGATTGATTCCAGCTGGAACAGGGTTCAAGAACAAGTTCACTCCAGCAGAAGAGAAATAATATCTTTCTATCCCCGTCATATATAACGGAAAAGATGTTTCATTATAATTAAATAGTTCATAATTAATATATGAAAATCTCTAACGGGATGAGCTCACCCGTACAAAAAATTAAGGAGAAGTTGTCCATTGAAGAGGTGGTTTCTTCTTATATAAAGTTTGAAAAGGCAGGTACGAACTTAAAAGCTCGCTGTCCTTTTCATAATGAAAAGACGCCATCATTCTTTATTTCTCCTGACCGTGGGACTTACTATTGTTTCGGCTGTGGCGCATCTGGGGACATTTTTTCTTTTGTTCAGGAATTCGAAGGGCTTGATTTTAAAGGTTCATTGAGACTGCTTGCTGATAGGGCTGGAGTACCACTTGAGAGTTATAGCAAAGAGGACCAAAAGAATAAGAGCGAGAAGGAGAGGATTTATGAGGCAATGGAAGAATCTACTAAATATTTTTCAGATAATTTAACTAAAAATACTGAAGCGTTAAATTATCTGAAAACTCGTGGATTAAATGAGAAGAGTATTAATGATTTCAGAATTGGTTTTGCAAATCTTGATTGGAGGCTGCTATATTCATATCTCAAAGCAAAAGGCTTCACTGATATTGAGATAGAGCGTGCTGGTCTCGCTAAAAGGTCTGAAAAAGGCGAAAAAAATATTATGTATGATAGATTCCGTGGAAGAATAATGTTTCCAATTAGTGACTCTAGTGGGCGTATTGTTGCTTTCTCTGGAAGAATTTTTGTTGACGACGGAAAATCTGCAAAATACTTGAATAGCCCTGAGACACCAATTTTTAGCAAGAATGCAGTTCTCTATGGTATTGATAAAGCAAAGGATGGAATTAGAAAGAATAATTTCTCTATTCTTGTTGAAGGCCAGATGGATTTAATCCTTTCACACCAAGCAGGATATAAAAATACGGTTGCAACGTCAGGTACAGCGTTGTCTGACTCTACTATTTCTAAAGAAAATGTAGTTTCAAATTTGGGTCTCGTAAGACGTCTTTCTCCAAACATCGTGCTTGCCTTTGATGCAGACAAAGCTGGAGCCAATGCTACTATACGTGCAGGCAAGATAGCTCTTTCTCTTTCTATGGATGTAAAGGTGGTAGATATGCCAGATGGAGTTGACCCAGCGGATTTAATTTCTAAGACTTCGCCTGATGCATGGCGTGAAGCTATTAAAAATTCAAGGCACATTATTGAATTTTTGCTAAATAAGGTTTTGAGGAATTATAGTAATGATATGCGCAAAGCTGGTAGGGAAATAAAAGAAAAGATATTACCCTTCGTTAATTCACTCGAGAGCTCAATAGAAAAAATGCATTTTGTAACTTTGATAAGTAATAAGTCAGGGATAGTAGAAAGTGCTTTAGTTGATGATTTAAAAAAGGTAGAATCAGAGCTCAGGAATGAGAGAGAGGAAATAAAAACAGCTATAGAAAACGTAGAAAAGAAATTACGCAAAGACCCGATCGAGCGCAGCTTGATAGGTATAGCATTTTGGCAGGAAGGAGCTAAAAATAAGGTCATAGACCCAGAGATTATTTTTAAAAAGTTGAGTGAAGTTAGAGGGCTTTATGAAAACATAAAGGAAGACTTGGTTTATGAGGCTGAGCAATTTTATTCAGGTAGTGAAAATTTAGAAAAGGATGTTGGAGAAATGCTGCTCAATCTCGAGGAAGAATATTTAAACGAAGAATTAACAAAGAAAATTATAGAGCTTCAAAATTCGAAAGGAAAAGAGGAAGAGAAAGAAATTTTTAAAAAGATAAATGAAATAAGCAAAAGAAAGGAAGATATTAAAAATGGTCGCAAGTTTAATTAAGATATCAATATATGAAAAAAAATAAAAAGGTGATTAAAAGGAAGAAGACCCCAAAGAAAGCTACAAAAGTCGTAAAAAAAGAAAAAAAAGCAAAAAAGAAAGCAAAGAAAGTTGTTAAAAAATCTACAAAGGAAAACAAAGTCAAGAAATTAAGTGGTGCAGAAAAAAAGGCTGAAGGGCTCGCAAGCTTGGCCAATACGCTCATAGAAAAAGGACGAAAACGTGGTTTTATTACATACGACGAGATATTGAAGACGTTTCCAGATATTGAAAACAATATTCTATTTTTGGATGAACTTTATGAAAAGTTTGCCGTAGCAGGAATAGATGTGCTTGAAGGTGGGAATTTATTAAATCTTGATATTGATGTCAATGACAAGGATTTGAACAAAGGTAGCATGCATGATTCGATTCAAATGTATTTGAAAGAAATTGGGCAGTATCCGCTTATTCATGCTAGTGACGAAAAAGATTTAGCAAAACGTATTGAACATGGAGATAATGAAGCAAAGAATTTACTAGCACGAGCGAACCTTCGCCTCGTTGTTTCTATCGCAAAAAAATACGTAGGTAGAAGTGCAAACTTAACATTGCTCGATTTGATTCAGGAAGGGAATTTAGGTTTATTTAAGGCTGTAGAAAAATTTGATTGGACTAAGGGATATAAATTTTCTACTTATGCGACTTGGTGGATTCGTCAGTCTATTACTCGTGCGCTTGCTGACCAGTCTAGAACTATTCGTATTCCTGTGCATATGGTTGAGACTATTTCAAAGTATAAGCAGACACATCGCAGACTCAGTCAGGATTTGGGCCGTGAGCCCCTAGCAGAAGAGATAGCGACAGAAATGGGTATTCCAGTGGAAAAGATACATGTCATCGAAAATATAAGCCAGGAGACTGTGTCTCTAGAACAGCCAGTAGGAGATGATGATGATAAATCAACGTTAGAGAATTTTATTCCAGACGACAAAATTTTGCGTCCTGACCAAGAATCTTCTCGTAGAATTCTTTCTGACCAGATTCGTGAAGTTTTAGACGAGCTTAATCCAAAAGAGAGAAGAATCCTTGAAATGCGTTATGGGTTGCTTGATGGTATTCAGCATACTCTAGAGAGGGTAGGAGAAGAGTTTGGCGTTACTCGTGAGCGTATTCGTCAGATTGAGGCAAAAGTTCATGAAAAGCTTCGCCAGCATGAAAAGATATCACGTTTGAAAAATTATTTTGATTAAACTAAAAACCCCGCTTTAAGCGGGGTTTTTAGTATGTGTTGCTGTTTTTATTTTAACAAAACGGCTAAGATTTTGTTTACCATATCAATAGGTAAAGCCCCATTCATACTCATTATTTTTTTATTATTTGAACTGAATGAAATTGCTCCAGGAGCGTTCAAGGCTGTAAGGATTTCATTTTGTGTAGATGTTGAAATATCCTTTTTTGTAATTATCATACTAGATGGAGTTCCGTTTGCTCCTGCTTTGACTCCATCGTCAAAGTCAGCTTGAACCTTGCTTGTGAACTTTCCACTTGAAAGACAAGTATTAAAGGTCGCAACATTTAATCCTACGTATTCTGCGATTTTTGGAAGTTCAGCTGCATCAAGACCATTGTTTGATGGTGTGACTGCAAAGAGTCTGTCTGTGTATTTCCAGAAAGCATCATTGCCTCCCTGGTCCCATGCACACTCAGTAGCTTCTGATTCTTTAAATGCCTTTGAGTGAAGCTGTGCTATAGGATAATGTCTGTACACCCACGCGACATCGTTGTTGTTTTGTGTTACTTGCTTCATCGTTGCATCAAATACTTTACAAAATGGACATTCTAAATCTGAATATTCTACAACTACAATTTTTGCATTTAAATTTCCAGTAATGTGGTCAGTAGAAGAAACAGGTCTTCCTTGTGAAATAGCACCTATATTGTTTCCTGATGGTGCATTCGCAGATGGTGCATTCGCAGATGGCGCATTGGCTACTTGGGGCCTAGCGTCTTTTAGTAAAATTGCTCCGGCAATCAGTACCCCCACGATAAGTATTGCTCCGGCTATCTGTTTTTCGTTGCTATTATGCATATGTATGTTAATTTTTAATTATTATTAATAAACCTATTGTAACATATTTATAGAATATGATATAATAGTATTGTAGCAAAGTATCTTTTATTAGTTAATTGTTTTGATGTAGCAAAAAAATATATGTGTAATACAAAATGTTGTGGTAAGGGGGGCTGTGTTCCATCTATGATCGGCAAGATTTTAGTGATTGTCGGTGGAGTAAACTGGGGCTTGGTCGGCGTAGGAATGTTGATGAATAATGATTTAAATCTTGTTCATATGATATTTGGTTCTATGCCAACAATAGAAGCGGTAGTATATGTTCTCGTTGGTCTTTCTGCAGTTATGATGATTTTTGGTTGCAGATGCAAGACATGCAAAGCAGCTTGTGCAGCGTGCGCTGTTCCAAGCGTAGAGAAGCCTATGTAATTCTATAGTTTCTGTAGAAAAAGCCCCTTTTTTGAGGGGCTTTTTCGATTTACTTCTTGCATTTTTAATGCTATATTATAAGCAAATTTATGGCTTTAATTTTAAATATAATTTTTTATATTTTTGTTTTCTTGTCTCTTTATGTACAGGTGTTCTTTTTCATTACTTTTTTTGAAAATAGGAAAAAAATAGTAATCAGAGATGGCAGAACCAAATTGCGTTATTACCCAAAAGTTACTATTGCCGTTCCTTGCTGGAATGAGGAAAATACAGTAGAGAAGACTGTAAGATCTTTGTTTGAACTAAATTACCCAAAAGATAAAGTGCAGATATTTCTCATTGATGATGGGTCAACCGATAATACATCAAATGTTTTAAATAAGTTTGTAAATTATTCTAACATAAAAATTTTCCACAAAAACAATGGAGGCAAGCATACTGCGCTCAACCTTGGGCTGGAAAACTCAGATACAGAATACTTCGGCTGCTTGGATGCTGACTCGTTGGTGGACAGGGAAGCGCTCGTTCGTATCATGAGTTATTTTGAAAAAGACCCTACAAATATGGCTGTAGTTCCTTCAGTTACAGTGTATAACCCAAAAAACTTTGTCCAGTATGCACAAAAGGCCGAGTACAATATGGGTGTTTATTTCAAAAAAATGTTTGGTTTCCTTGGAGCTATACATGTGACTCCCGGGCCGTTTACTATTTTTAGGAGAAAGGTTTTTGATGATTTGGGTAAATATAGGCAAGGCCACAACACCGAGGATATGGAGATTGCTTTTCGAATGCAGAAAAATCAATATAAAATTGAGCATTGCAATGATGCATTTATTTATACAAATACACCAAAGACTGTCAAAAAACTTTACAAGCAGAGGGTTCGTTGGATTTATGGATTTATTAATAATATCTTAGATTACAAAGAAGTTCTAGGCAAGAAAAAATATGGTAATTTTGCATTCTTTACGTTGCCAGCCGGGATTATTTCTATTTTTTCTGTAAGTTTTCTTTTTGGGCGTATTGTTTACGATATTTGCCACTATTTATATATAAAGCTTCTAAAATTTAATACTGTTGGATTTGATTTTAATTTTAAACATATTTCTTTCGATCCCTTTTTTATAAACACCCAGGTCTTTGTTTTTCTGGTGTATGTTCTTTATTTTTTTGTAATTTTTGCAATAATTTTTGGACAAAAGATGGCGAAAGAAAAAAGCGTTTTTCCTTTGAAAATGCTGTATTATTTCCCAGTTTTTAGTGTAGTTGCACCGCTTTGGCTTTTGAAGGGGATTTATAATACTATTGTGTCCAGAAAACCTGCTTGGAGGTAAGATAATCAATTACGAATTACAAATTTTAAAAAATGAATTCAAACAATCTTGATTGGAAAAAATATTTTATTGTGTTTTTGATTACTATCTGTCTATTTTTAACGGCCAGTTATTTAAGTAACTATTTTGGAAATCAAAAAATTAATCAACTAAAAGTGATTCAAGACAAGATAGCTATCGATATTCTTTCTTCTGAAACTCAATTTTCATTACTTTCGGAGCTGTCCTGCAAGAATATTTCTGATTCTACTTTCTCAAGTGAGCTAGGAGAGCTGGGTAGCAAGCTTGAGTGGAGTCAAAACAACCTAGGCACTACTGATGAGGTTTCTTATTTGAAGAAATATTATGCTCTTTTGCAAATTAAAGATTATTTGCTGGCAAAAAAGATTTCTTCGAGGTGTGGGGTAAAGTCAGCCTTTATTCTTTATTTTTATACAACGGCTGAAAACTGTAGTCTCTGTCAACAGGAGAGTTTTGTGCTTTCAAGTTTGCGTACAAAATATCCCGAATTACGTGTTTATTCTTTTGATTATAGTACTGACTTGTCTGCTGTTACTGCTATGCTTCAGATTTATAAGATAAAAGACACTGTGTTGCCAGCAGTAATTATAAACGATACTGTGTTGACTGGTTTTCATGGCGTAGATGAGCTCGATACAATATTAAATGATTCATTTAAACTTCAAGAAGCAGCGAGTACTCCGACAGTAAAAAAGTAATTTGAGTTTGATTGTTGAGCCGCCTCTTGTTTTGAACCTATATTGACCTACGTGCTTTATAAAAAAGTTTTTTGAGATTAATTTTGCGGAGCCGCCTCTCGGATTCGAACCGAGGACCTTCACTTTACAAAAGTGTTGCTCTACCAACTGAGCTAAGGCGGCACTATTATACTTTTACAATAAACAACAATCTTCTCTAAATTTTGCTCGGACTTTATCCGCCTCTGGCGGGAACTGAGCTAAGGCGGCTTGTATTTACAAATTTTCTTCCTCTTTTATTCTATGCTTTATTTCTCTGATTTTGTGTTTGTATTCAGAGATTACTCTTAGAAACTTGGAAATTTCTTTTCTATCACTATTAATACTTTTTCTTCCCCTTTCTTTTATTTTTGTTTTTATTTTCTGGTATGTATTATTCAAGAAACCAGATGTCCGTACATAAAGTCTTATTGTCGCGACCAATCCTGCATAACCATATCTCCTGATACTTTTGACAGTTAGGTGTTTCCACTCTTCTAGGTATGGAGTCTTGAAAATAGCTTCTTCGTTGTGAAATACTTGACCACCCTGTAGTATCAAAAGCTTTCTTCCTATCATGAAAGTGATTCCAAAAAGTGATATAAAAAAAGAAGTTATAAGAAAATACATATTTTTTTATATTGAGTATCGCCTGACCTCCTTGATTTGTGCTCCACTTTTTTCCAGAAGTTTTCCAACTGTTTGCTCTCCATCTTTTATGAATGGCTGATCGAGAAGAGTTTTTTCTTTGAAGTATGTTGCCATTTTGCCATCGAGCATTTTCTTTTTGATGTCAGCTGGTTTATTGATTGATTCAACTTCCTTCTCAAAAATTTCTTGCATTGTTTTCTTTGCAGCGTCAGTTATCTCATTTTGTGAAATATATTCTGGTTTCATTGCAGCTATGTGCATAGCTACATCTTTTGCCAGCTCTTTGTTTCCGCCAGACAAGCTTACGATAACACCTATTTTGTTGTTGTGTAAGTAGCTACCTATCGTGTCTCCTAGTACCTCATACATTTCACCTAGTTGAATGTTTTCTCCAGTTTTTTGGATTATTGGATCAATCGCGTCTTTTCCTTCCTCTTTTGTTTTTGGAAGTCCTTTTTCAAGTGCAATATCTGTTAGTTTTGAAAGGAGAGTGCTGAAATCTTCATTTTTGGCGACGAAATCAGTTTCACAAAGCAGGCCAACCAAAACTGTTTTGTTGCCTTCGTTTTTTATCATGATTGCTCCGCTATTTAAAGACCTGTCAGCTTTTTTCTGGGCAATATCAGAGCTTGTTTTTTTTAGTATCGCTAGAGCCTTGTTCATATCTCCATCTGCTTCTTCTAGTGCGCGTTTGCATTGCATTACAGAGATACCTGTGGTGTCACGAAGTTCTTTAACTTGTTCTATAGTTATGTTTGTGGGCATATTATTTATTTTATTATTTTTTCTCTGGGATGGATAGTTGTCCATCCTTGTATGCAGAAGCGATAGCACTTGCAAAAAACTTTACTGATGGTATTGCCGAGTCATTGGCTACGATAGGGTAATCTATCCCTTTGATGTTTGAATCGGAATTAACCAACGAAACGACAGGGACACCAGATTTTCTGGCTTCTGTCGCAGCGATATGTTCGCTCTTTGCGTCTGTAATATATAACGCGTCTGGAGCCTTTTTTAATCCGAGCAACCCAGTATAATATCTTGCGAGCTTTTCCATTTTTTTGGCCATGACCACACGTTCTTTTTTGGTGTATTTTTCAAGTTCACCTGTAGCACTGTCTTTTTGATAATTTTCAAGTTCAGCGATTCTCTTTTTAATTTCAGTAAAATTAGAGAGTGTTCCACCTATCCATCGTTCATTAACATAAGGCATATTTAAAGATTCTGCAGTGTCTTTTGTGGCTACTTTTGCTTCTGGTTTAGTTCCGACAAAAAGAACGACCTTGTTTTGAGCTCCTAGATTTTTTATAAATAAAGTGGCTTCTTCCAATAAAACGCTTGTTTTCTCAAGGTCTATTATGTCTCCCTTGTTCTTAGTAGTGTGTATATATGAAGAAACAGAAGGATGTCTTCTGGTCTTGCTGTAGCCATAATGTGCCCCAGCCTTAAACATTTTTTCTACAATACTGTCAATTTCTTTTTTATTTTCTACTTTTATCATACCGGTTATATTAACAGAAAGCTGGTCTTTTTGCAAACCTTCCTGCCATTTGGCAGATTTTTTTGTGCTTTGACCAAAAGACTTTTTTCGGGTAAGATGGGCTGTATGAGACAATCTAAGCTTTTTACTAAAACGAGGAAAGATGCTCCAGCAGACGAGGTGTCAAAGAATGCCGAGCTTCTAGTTAGGGGTGGTTTTGTTCATAAAGAAATGGCTGGAGTTTATTCCTATTTACCTTTGGGCCTGCGTGTACTTAATAAAATTGAAAATATTATAAGAGAAGAAATGAACACCATTGGTGGACAAGAAATACAAATGGCGACACTGCACCCTAGCGATAATTGGAAGAAAACAGGCGGCTGGGATAGCATAGATGTGCTTTTTAAGTTGCAAAGTCGTACCGAAAAGGAATATGCTCTCGGGCAATCCGAAGAAGAGATAGTCACACCTATAGCAAAAGAATATGCCAGTTCGTACAAAGATTTACCAGTAGCAATTTATCAAATAGGACAAAAGTATCGCGATGAGCTCCGGGCAAAAAGTGGGATAATGCGTGGGCGAGAATTTGGCATGAAAGATATGTACAGTTTCCATACTTCTCAAGAAGACTTTGATAGTTTTTATGAAATTGCTAAAAAAGCATATCTCAAAATTTTTAAACGGGCCGGCCTAGATGCCAAAGTGACAGAAGCTTCTGGTGGTAGTTTTTCTGAAAAATTGTCGTATGAATTTATGGTTTTGACGGGTGCAGGTGAGGATGATATTTTATATTGCGAAGAATGTACTCATTGTGCAAATGTAGAAGTTTCTAAAGTGCCTGAAGGCAATGATTGTCCTAAGTGTGGTAAAGGTAAATTGAAAAAGGGGCGTGCGTCTGAGGTTGGAAACGTATTTGATTTGGGTCAAAAATATCCAAAGAGTTTTGATTATACCTATACAGATCAAAATGGTGAAGAGAAAATCCCAGTCGTTGGTTGTTATGGAATAGGCACGACAAGACTTATGGGTACAATAGTCGAAGCCTTGGCCAATGATCAAGGTATTATTTGGCCTACAGAAGTAGCACCATTTTATGTTCATTTGCTTTCTTTGGGTGCTGATGAAGCTGTTTCAAAAGAAGCAGAGAAAGTTTACGAAACTTTAAAGAAAAATAATATAGAAGTATTATTTGATGACAGAGTTGGTCTATCAGCTGGAGAGAAATTTTCTGATGCAGATTTGCTTGGTATGCCATATCGTGCAGTTGTATCAGCTCGCAGTTTGAAAGAAAATGGCATAGAAATAAAAAAGCGCACAGAGGAGAAGGGCAATATTGTGTCTGTCGATGAGTTACTAAAAATGCTAGCGCCCAAAGCCTAGTGCCTGTGTTTATTATGTTTGAAAAATTTTACAAATTAATTTCTAATGATATAGGCATAGACTTGGGTACTAGTAATACGTTAGTTTATTTAAAAGGCCATGGCATTGTAATAAACGAGCCTTCTGTTGTAGCTGTGAACATCAAGACGAACCAAATTTTGGCAGTGGGTTCGCAAGCCAAAGAAATGCTCGGGCGTACTCCAGGGCACATCAAGGCAATTCGTCCACTTGTTGAAGGTGTTATTTCTGATTTTGAAGTTACCGAAGAAATGCTTTCGTATTTGATAAATAAGGCAGACAAGATGTCTAAGAAATTAGCACGACCGAGAGTTTTAATTGGTGTGCCATCAGGCACGACCAACGTAGAGACACGAGCAGTTTATGATGCTGCGAGGTCGGCGGGCGCTAGAGAAGTTTTCCTTGTGGAGGAGCCGATGGCGGCAGCTATCGGAATACGACTTCCTATCAAAGACCCAGTCGGCTCTATGATTATAGATATAGGTGGTGGGACTACGGACATAGCAGTAATTTCTCTTGGAGGAATTGTAAAGTCAAAAAATTTAAAGATCGCGGGCGACAGATTGAACAATGACATCATCACATATATGCGAGATGAATTCAAAATACTTATTGGAGAGCGAACGGCGGAAATGGTGAAGATTGCGATCGGTTCTGTCATCCCTGGTGAATACATGGAGACCGAAGTCCATGGACGAGATCTTTTGACAGGTTTACCAAGAGAAGTAGTGGTGACGGACTCTGATATTCGTGAGGCGCTATCATTGTCTATCAAGGATTTAGTCGAAGGGGTAAAAGATATGTTAGAAACAACTCCACCTGAAATTTTGTCAGACATAATGCATCGTGGTATCACGCTTTCTGGTGGTGGTGCTTTGATTCCTGGGCTAGATCAGCTTTTGCAAAAGGTTCTCAGGATTCCAGTTTATGTAGTGGAAGATCCTCTCTCGGCTGTGGCCAGGGGAACAGGAGTAATTTTAGACAATTTGCCTCTTTACAAAGAAGTTTTGATTGGTAATCAAGATGAGTTACCTCCTAGATAAAAAAATTAAAAGAAAAAAGTTTTCAAATATGACGCTAGTTGTCATAGCTATAATTTTCTTATTCTATTTTAGAGTTGGTGTCTTTAATGGCTTGTCTCACGCAAGTCAATTTGTTTTTCATCCTATTTTAGTTTTAGGTAATGGAATTGGAGAAAAATTTAATGGATTTGGTTCTTATTTTGTTTCTAAAAATTATCTGTACCTTCAAAATCAAAAATTACAAGCCCAAGTAAAAGAAAATGATGCCCGCAATGCTAATTATGATTCGGTAGTAGCAGAGAATATTAGTCTAAAGGAAGTACTTGGAAGGAAGACCGAAAAAGTTAATATGGTTTTGGCCGCCATATTATCAAAACCCAATCAAAGTATTTATGATATTTTAATCATAGATGCAGGGGCAAATCAAAAAGTGAAGGAGGGGGAGGTCGTTTATGCTCTTGGCAATGTGCCTATCGGGCGGATTGGTTTGGTGTACGAGAATTCTTCCAAGGTTATTTTGTTTTCTAATGGAGGAGAAAAGACGCAAGCAGTTATTTCAGGAAAGGACGTTTTTCTTGAGCTGGTGGGGCGTGGAGGAGGAGACTTTGAAATGATTTTACCTAGAGATTTGGTTTTGCAAAAAGGGGACCAGGTAGTGATTACAGGAATCAATCCTTATGTTTTAGCTATTGTTCAAACAATAATTTCTGACCCACGTGATCCATTTAATAAAGCATTATTAACAAGTCCGGTAAATATACAGGAATTGAAATTTGTTGAGGTTGAAGTTTCTGCTAAGTAATGATTTTTAAAATAGAAAAAAAATTAAAGAATAGTTTGGGGAGGGTCGGCATGTTGGAAACTCCACACGGAGTTATCATGACTCCAGCTTTTGTTGCTGTGGGTACGAAAGCGACAGTAAAGTCTTTAAATCCTGAGCAAGTACGTGATGCGGGGGTAGAAGTAGTTCTTGGTAACACCTATCATTTATTTTTGCAGCCTGGAGATGAAATTGTTCGAGATTCTGGAGGTATTGGCAAATTTATGAATTGGCCAGGTCCAACAATGACGGATTCTGGTGGCTTCCAAGTTTTTTCTCTGGGGGCAGCTTATGGGAAAGATATTTCTAAAATTACGAAAATTACTGACCCATCTTTATTAATTCCTGAACGCTTTGATGACAGTGATGCCCCACGTTTAGCAAAAATTGGACAGGACGGTGTTTCTTTTAAGTCTCACCTTGATGGTTCTATCCACTACATTACCCCAGAGAAATCAATTCAGATTCAACACAATCTGGGTGCAGATATAATTTTTGCTTTTGACGAGTGCACGAGTCCGACAGAGGATTTGAGGTACCAGGGAGAGGCCTTGGAGAGGACACATCGATGGGCAGAAAGGAGTTTAGTTGAGCATTTAAAACTTGAAGAGCAGAAAAATGAAAGTATTTTTCCTCAAGCCTTGTTCGGTATCGTGCAGGGCGGGAGAGAAGAGTCACTACGAAAACAATCTGCAAAAATTATTTCTGAAATAAATGTAGATGGAAAATATTTTGATGGTTTTGGTATTGGTGGGAGCTTTGCCAAAGAAGATATGTCAACAGCAGTCAGGTGGGTCAATGAAATATTGCCAGAGGAAAAGCCTCGGCACTTGCTCGGCATAGGGGAGCCAGAGGATTTGTTTATGGGAGTAGAAAATGGGGTGGACCTTTTTGACTGTGTTTTACCTACTAGGCTGGGTAGAAATGGTACAATTTTTACAAAAACTGGAAAGATAATTATAATGAATACAAAGTTTAGAAATGATTTTGGTCCGATAGAAAAAGATTGTGAATGCTATACATGTAAGAATTACGTTAAAAGCTATATAGCCCATCTCTTTCACGGTAAAGAAATGTTGGCAGGCACGTTGGCATCAATCCACAATTTGCATTTTATAGTTAATCTGGTTAAAAAAATCAGACAGTCAATTTTAGACGATAACTTTTTTGAATTTAAAGAGGAGTTTTTGAAAGGGTACCTAAAATAGAGAGTTATCCCCATTTTTTTTAGTTAATTTCCCTTATTGTAGGGCTATTTTTGATATAATATAAGAAGTACCGAACACTTTTTTATGTGAGGTACTAGAGGTTTTTAAAGAAAAATATGGCAATTAAATTTTTGATAAGAAAATTATTCTTTTTAAGTTTTTTTGCTGTTGGTTTTTTTTCAATTTTTTCTGTTTCTTTTGCTAGTTATGGAATGATTCTTCCAAACAAACAATACGTCTATGGTGAAAATTTGGGTTGGGTTAATTTTGGTTGTGATAATTGCAACGTCCGAGTATCATCTACAGGCTTGACTGGTTATGTTTGGAGTCGTCAATATGGATGGATTAATTTATCTCCAGACGGAAGTGGTGTCGGCAATCAATGTATCGGTGATACAGGTGTGCTCTCTGGGAAGGCTTGGTCAAAAAGTTTGGGTTGGTTGGATTTCTCTGGAGCTGTTATTGATGGTAATGGAAAGTTTACAGGAATGACAGACGGCATAGGAAGTAAAGCTGGGAGACTCAATTTTGATTGTGATAATTGTGATGTTGCTACAAATTTCAAATGTAAGTCTCCAGCTCAGGTTTTGATAAATAGCATTACAGACAATAGTATTCCATCAATTTCTGCTAATATTACAATAACAAACGAAGGGTTTGTTGATACTGAATATCAATATGAATGGTGTGTCGTTTCAGATATAAATAATTCTTGTGGTGGTGGAGATGATGTTTTTTATGCTTCGGCAGCGAAGCTCATTTCTTCGGGAGAGAGTTGGGTCACAGACAAAGGTGCCACAGTGCCGAGCGCCGGGACTTATTATTTTAAATTAAAAGTTACTTTTGGAAATGAATATTCTATTGCTTCACAAATATTTACTGCTGTTTCCTCTGGTGGTGGTGGTGGAGGTGGCGGTGGAGGAGGAG
>JBAXTS010000008.1:0-37255 GCA_037130055.1 bacterium
CTATATGAAAAAGTTTTTTATATTTTGTATTTCTTAATTTATAATTTTTAATTATTACAAAAGTTGGACTGGTAATTTTGTTTTTAACATCTAATTGTAATGCGATTTCTCTGACAAAAGCTGTTTTTCCGACACCCAAATCACCAATCATACCCACCACCATTGCTCCTTTTTTAATATCTTTTTTAAAGATTTTATTAAGAAATATTTTAGCAATTTTTGTTGTTTCCTTAATGTTTTTTGAAAGCATATTTTGATGCTAACATATTTCATACATTTAGGATATAATTTAATTCAATGGCTTTATTTGATGAAGAAAAACAAAACAAACAACTTGATGACTTGCATAGGCAAGAGGAGGAACAGTTAATAGCAACACTAGCGGAATCAAAATACAATCTTCCATATATTGATTTGTATCGCTTGGGTGTGGACAATGAAGCACTCCGAGCAATTTCTGAAAAAGATTCCAGAGAAATGAATATTGCTCCATTTAAGCTTTTTGGAAAAAACATTTTTATTGGAATACATTCTCCTTCAGATGACTTAATTAAGAAGCTCAAAGAAGATATGGAAAGGAAAAATCTAATTCCGACTTTTTATATGGTATCTAACGCAAGTATAAATAAAATTCTAGAGAGATATAAAGAAATCTCAATGGCAGAAAATATACAAATAGGTGGCATTGATATTTCTGGAGAAGTTTTAAGAGATATAGCTAATAAAATTGAAAAAATACAAGATATAGAAAGAATGGTGACAGAAGCACTAGAGGGAAACAAAATTCATAAAATTTCTCATCTTCTCGAAATAATTTTGGGTGGTGCGATTGCGATTAAAGCTTCTGATATACACATAGAACCAGAAAAAGAGCGTGGCAGGCTACGTCTTAGGATCGATGGAGTACTTCAAGATGTAAATTTCTTTGGACTAGATGTATATCGATTACTCAACTCGCGTATCAAACTACTTTCTGGAATGAAACTAACTTCTAAAATAGCACAAGATGGGCGTTTTAGCATCATGGAAGAAAAAGAAGAAATAAGTATTCGTACTTCCCTAATCCCCGGAGCATATGGTGAATCTATCGTTATGCGTATTCTTGATCCAAAATCAATTCAAGTAAAACTTGAAGAATTAGGAATAGAACCATATCTCTTTTCTATTATCGAACACGAAATTGCAAAACCAAATGGAATGATTTTAGTTACCGGTCCAACTGGCTCTGGAAAAACTACAACCCTTTATGCATTTTTAAGAAAAATTTATTCTCCTGAAATAAAAATAATAACTATCGAAGACCCAATAGAATATCACCTACCAGGCATAACTCAAACCCAAACAAATGATGAAAAAGGTTATACTTTTGTGGAGGGGCTGCGTTCAGCTCTCCGCCAGGACCCTGATGTTGTGATGGTTGGAGAAATTCGAGACAAAGAAACTGCTGAAATTGCAGTTCAGTCATCACTTACAGGGCACATTGTTTTCTCAACCCTACACACCAACAATGCCGCTGGAGTCATCCCCCGCCTCATCGATCTCGGAGTTAATCCTAAAATTCTAGTTTCTGCGCTTTCACTTTCCATCGCGCAACGTCTAGTACGCAAGCTATGCACCTTCTGTAAGAAAGAAAAAACTCCAACTGAAAATGAAAATAAAATAATTAAACTAGTAATGGATGGAATAAAAGAGGAAGGCAAAAGTCTTTCAAACTACAATATAAATCCTGATGCCCCTATTAAAATCTTCACAATAGCCGGTTGCGAAAAATGTAACATGACTGGATATAAAGGACGTATTGGTATCTTTGAAGCAATAAAAACAGACGAGGTAATAGAAAAAATAATTCCGCAAAACCCCAGTGAGCATGAAATTAAAAAAGTTGCTCGAACACAAGGAATACTCTCTATGCGCCAAGACGGAATAGTAAAAATACTAAATGGAATTACTTCTTTCGAAGAAGTACAAAGCGTAGTGGATTTAGGAGAGGAATAAGAAAAATTAAAAAAAGCATTAATCTCTAAACAATCCTTTCGGAGCTGGGCCCCAAGAGTAACAAAATATTATAGGATAGTTCCAGTGGTCTATAAATAGAACCAAAACGTCCTATGCAAAATCGTATAACCGATGGCTGATTGCTTAGAGATTAATGCCTTCTTGTTCCGTCGAGACGGTAACTTTTTTTAAAAAACAAAAGAGGTCTAAAACCTCTCATGGTTAAATTATACTATATCTCACATTAAGTAAAATGCTATAATGTTAATATCGTGTTGATAATTCAACATGTAGAGTATAGCATATTATAAAACCAATGTCAAGCACCAAAGATAACATTATAAATAAAGAGGATTCTGGTAGAAAGTCCGCAAGCGACGAGTCTTTTCTAGACCAAACCCTCAGGCCTACTCATTGGGATGACTATATTGGTCAAAAACACATAAAAGACAATGTTAAAATACTACTTAAAGCTGCTGAAGAACGTGGCCATATTCCTGAGCATATTCTTTTTTATGGGCCGCCAGGTCTAGGTAAAACTACTCTTGCCCACCTCATAGCCAAAGAAACTGGGCGTCAAATGAAGATTACTTCCGGACCAGCAATAGAAAAAGTAGGAGATTTGGCTTCTATACTTACGAATCTAGCTGCTGGGGACATCCTTTTTATTGATGAAATTCATAGACTTAATAAAATGGTAGAAGAAATACTCTACCCCGCCATGGAATCTGGCGTTTTAGATATTATTATTGGCAAAGGCCCATCTGCCCGCACCATTCAGCTCGACCTTCCTCCATTTACATTAATTGCGGCTACTACTCGTGTTGCCCTGGTCTCATCCCCTCTCCGTTCACGTTTCTCTGGAGGAGTTTTTCGATTAGAATTTTATTCTAATGAAGAAATTGGGAAAATTATTGATAGGTCCAGCAAACTTCTTGAAATAAAACTAGAAGAAGAAGCATTAAAAGAAATCGCAAAAAGAAGTAGATTTACTCCCCGCACTGCAAACTACTTTTTGAAACGCTGCCGCGACTTTGCTCAAGTACACAAGAAAGATTTAGACAAAAAAACAGTTAGAGAAGCATTGAACATGCTAGCAATAGATGACATTGGATTAAATTCCTCTGACAGAAAATTCTTAGAAATATTAATCGAAAAATTCAACGGTGGGCCGGTAGGATTAAAAACCATTGGTGCCGCAATGGCTGAAGAGGAGGCTACTGTAGAAGAAGTCATAGAGCCATATCTCATACAGCTCGGGCTCCTAGAGCGTTCTCCACGTGGACGTGTGGCTACACCTAAAGCATACGAGCATTTGGGGTTTGATTACAAAAATACAGGCACTAGGCCTTAGGCAACTAGGCACTAGCAAATTAAAAAAGCTAAAGCCTAGAGCCTAAATTTCCTAAAGCCTAAACATATATGTCAGGTCACAACAAATGGGCACAAATAAAACATAAAAAGGCGATTACAGACTCAAAGAAAAGTAAAATATTTTCTAAACTTGTACGTTTCATTTCTGTAGAGGCAAAACTCTCTGGCGGAAAAGATTCTCCAGGATTACGTACTGCTATTGAAAAAGCCAAAAAGGTTAATATGTCTGGAGATGTGATAGAAAGAGCACTCAAAAAAGCGAATGAAATAGGAGCTCATATGGATGCAATTATGTATGAAGCCCATGGTCCAGGTGGAGTGGGAATAATTATAGAAACATTAACAGATAGCAAAAATAGAACTGTACAGGATATAAAACACATATTAGTAGAAAATGGTTTTGTTTTGGGAGGTATTGGCTCCGCCCTATGGGCTTTCCAAAAAGAGAAAACACCTGAAGGATTAATCTGGAAACCAAATATACTCGTTCCCCTTTCCGATACAGACCTAGAACTTTTAGATATACTCGTAGAAGAGTTGGAAGAAAATGATGATGTGCAGGATGTATATACCAATGCAGAATAATGCTAAACTTTACCTATGCGAATTTTAGGAATAGACCCTGGTTTTGAAAGACTAGGAATAGCAATACTAGAAAAAAATAAAAGTGACAAAAAACCCTTTGACCCTACTCAGGGCAAAGAACGCGTACTTTTTTCTGAATGCTTTAAAACTTCTAAAAAACTAGATTTTAACAAAAGATTATTTTTAATAGGCGAAGAAGTTAAAAAAACAATAAAAGAATATAACCCGGAGACTCTATCAATTGAGACACTCTTTCTAACAACAAACCACAAGACAGTGATGCGTGTGGCAGAAGCACGTGGTGTCGTAATTTACGAAGCTGCCCGTGCAGGACTTAAAATTTTCGAAGCCTCCCCTCCACAAATAAAAATAGCGACGACAGGATATGGTGCATCAGACAAATCTCAGGTCATGAAAATGGTAAAAATATTAGTTGAAATAGATAATTCAAAAAAATCAGACGATGAGCTAGATGCTATAGCAATCGCCTTGACGGCTTTTGCACACTTAAAATGTTGACATCCTTTTCTTATTTTGATACAAAATAGTTATTATAAGATTTGTTGTGCAAAATATCACAAAAATATGGACGAAGAAGAAAATATAGATGATGATGGTTTTAAAATAGATGATGATATGGATATTCCTGAAGGAATGACTGACTTCGGGTTAGATGAGGAAGATCCAGACAAAGATCATTAATTGAAACTATAAAAAAATCCACCTTTTTGGTGGATTTTTTTATTTACTTTATTTTAATAAATCTGTGTTTGCCTATTTTATATACATGGCTCTTTGTAACAAAGTCCGTCCCAGACATTTTCTTGTCGTCCGTCATATCCTTGATAGCTCCAGCCTCAAATAAACGCCGGGCTTCACTATTGGAAGCAACAAATTTATTTTTCAAAAGAATCGGCATAAGTAAGCCATCCCCTTCTACCTCCTCTGCATCTGGAATTTCTTTCTTTTGAAAAGTATTACTCCAATTGTCTTGCGCTTTTTCCGCCTGGCTTTTATCATACAATTCTTTTACTATTTCAAATGCTAATCTTTTTTTATTAGCCATTGGATTTTTTTCTTTTTTAGCTTCCTCCATCGGCACATCAGTTAAACATTCAAAACATTGAATAACAACTTCGTCCGGAAAAGCCATCACTGCCCCAAATATTTTCTCCGGCTCGTCGGTAAGAGCTATCATATTACCTTCTGATTTGCCTATTTTGTTGCCGGATTTATCAGCAATCAAGGGCATAGTCATAACAAATTTTTCTTTACTTTTCATTTTTTTCATGAGCGTTCGACCAGCTAGCATGTTAAATGTCTGATCGGATCCACCTAATTCTAAATCTACATCCATGGCAACGGAATCGTAAGCCTGAAGAAGTGGATAAAGAAATTCACGCATATTTATTTCTTCTCCGTTTTTTATGCGTTCTTGAAACATATCTCTTTCAATTAACTGCTGAACAGAAAAATTTTGAGCAATATTTAAAATATCTCTTTTTGTCAGCTTATTAAGCCAATCCCCGTTGTATAAAAGCTTGATTGGATTTGTCCCATCAAAATGAATAATTTTTGACGCTTGGGTTAGATAATTTTTTGCATTTTCGCGTAATTCTTCACTGGTAAAAAATTTTTCTCGAGTTTTCTTTTTGCCACTCGGATCACCGGCTTCCCCGGTGCCATCTCCAATAAGAAAAATTACTTCGTGCCCCATATCTTGCCATTGTTTGTGTTTTAACAACCCTACCATATGACCAATATGAAGTTTGTCTGCCGTAGGGTCAAAACCTTGATAAAGCCTAAGTCTTTTTCCTGAAGATAAAACCTCTCGCAAGGCTTCTTTTGATGGGTAAATTTTATCTACTCCCCGGCTTAAAACTTCATCTATTTTCTTTTCATCTGTTATTATTTTCATATTTATATTCGGATTATAACACATAATCTGCTATGATTAAAGTAATGAGAAAATTATATAAAAGTAAAAAATTTTGGAAAAATATGGTGTTTTTTGTTGCCGGTATCTTTGTTTTGATGTCTGGTTTAATAATCATGATGCTTTCTTCACTACAAATTCCTGACTTCAATTCATTTGGGGATAGAAAAATCACAAACTCTACTCAAATCTACGACCGCACCGGGAAAATCTTACTATATGACATACACCAAGATGTAAAACGAACAAATATTCCTTTTGAACAAATGAGCATCAACATAAAGAATGCCACCGTTGCTATTGAGGACTCTGAATTTTACAACCATGGTGGTATCAGAGTAACTTCGATTATACGAGCTATCTTTTCGAACCTATCACATACAGGTATAGGCGGTGGTGGTTCTACTATTACACAACAATTAGTAAAGAATACTCTTTTAACACAAAACAGAAGTTACATAAGAAAAATAAAAGAATGGGTTTTGGCAATAAAAATAGATAATTCAATGCCAAAAGAGAAAATCCTAGAGGCATATCTAAATGAGGTTCCTTATGGAGGGAACGTATATGGCATCGAAACAGCAAGCAAGACATACTTTGGGAAAGATGCATCAGATTTAACATTGGCCGAATCAGCATATCTCGCTGCAATACCACAGTCCCCGACGACTCTTTCTCCTTATGGAAAAAATAAAGCTAAATTAGAAACTAGAAAAAATCTTGTTCTTTCTAGAATGTTTGAACTTAAATTTATTACCAAAGAAGAATATAATAAAGCAAAAAATGAAGCTGTCGTGTTTGTTCCGCAGGCAACCCAGGGCATAATAGCACCACATTTTGTTTTTTTTATAAAAGATTATCTTGAAAAAAGGTATGGTGTAGAAATGGTAGAAAATGGTGGACTAAAGGTCACCACGACACTAGACGCTGACTTGGAAGCAAAGGCTGAACAATTTGTAAAGGAAGGAGCACTTCAAAATGAAAAAGATTGGAATGGGAAAAATGCTAGTTTGGTTGCCATAGACCCCAAAACTGGGCAAATTCTGACAATGGTTGGTTCGAGAAATTATTTTGATAAGGAAATCGATGGTAATTACAATATTGCAACAGCAAACAGACAGCCTGGGTCCTCTTTTAAGCCTTTTATTTACGCTACAGCCTTCAACAAAGGATTTACACCAGACACAGTACTATTTGACCTACCTACAGAATTTCAGAGTACCTGCGACGCATATGGCAAGGCTTTGCCCGGTCACAATCAAAAAGATTGTTACATGCCAGAAGATTATGACGGAAAAACCCGTGGGCCTATGAGTTTGCGTGATGCATTGGCACAATCCATAAATATTCCTGCTGTTAAACTTTTCTATTTAGCTGGCCTTCCTGAATCACTTAGAACCGCAGAAAGTATGGGAATAACTTCGCTTGGGAATATTGGACAGTACGGTCTTACTCTTGTTATTGGGGGCGGAGAAGTCTCTCTACTCGACATGACATCATCTTACGGAGTTTTTGCAAACAATGGTATTAAAAATCCATATACTGGAATTTTAAAAGTGGAGGAATTAAGTGGAAAGGTTTTAGAAGAATTTCAACAAAATACAGAAGAGGTATTGCCTAAAAATACGGCTTTGACTATTTCTGATATTCTTTCTGACAACAAAGCGCGCACTCCTACATTTGGAGCAAATTCACAACTCAATATCACTGGTAAAAGTGTAGCTGTAAAAACAGGAACTACAAACAACAACAAGGATGCTTGGACAATAGGATATACACCATCTATTGTTGTAGGTGTTTGGGCTGGAAATAATGAAAATACTCCAATGAAAAAAGGTGGTGCCGCAGTTGCTGGCCCTATTTGGAATAAATTCATGACCGAGGTATTAAAAAATACACCAACAGAAAGTTTTGAAAAGCCAGACCTTGCGGTAGATCCACTAAAGGTAAAGCCAGTTCTTCGTGGCTATTGGCAAGGCAACGAAAACTTCTTTATAGATAAAATTTCTGGATTGCTAGCAACACCAAATACACCAAAGGAGACTTTACAAGAAAAAGTAATAACAAATGTACACTCTATCCTATATTGGGTTGACCGAAACGATATTTTTGGTCCTGCGCCAGTTGACCCGGCGTCGAATTCTCAATTTAACCATTGGGAAACACCGATACAATCTTGGTGGGCACAAAACAAGGACAAATACCCCACAACTACTTGGAGTGAAAAGCCTTCTTCTTCTGATAACATACACACTGGCACGACGACTTCTTCTGTTTTAATTACAGAGCCGAACAGTACAACAATATATTCTCCTGATCAAAAAATATACTTGCGGGTTTCAAATAATGGAACTTTTCCTCTTCAAAAAATAGATATCTTTATAAATGGCGTATATTTGGAAACTAGTTTGTCACCATTTAATTATTCTTTCATACCAAAAGAATTGGAAAATCTACATAACAGTAATGAACTAAAAATAGTCTCTTATGATTCTACATATAACAAGAGTGAGGCTACAATAAACTTTCTAGTACAATAGATTATCGAATGTTTTGTGGTGTTTTTTCACCCAAAACTTCTTTTAGTCTGAGAAAAATTTGTTCTTTTTTTATAAAAATCTCGTTTTTATAAATTGGTTTTATATTCAAATAAATAATTCCTTTTTTAATTTCAATATCCTTTGAATTTATTTCTGTTCTTATAATTTTAGAAATAATATTCCTTATTATTTCTTTTTTATCCTCTTCTTTGAAGAGGATATCTCTAAATCTATTTAATAAATCTTTAATCTCTATCATGAATGATTTTTTGAGCGAAGTGATTAAAAATCTTCACCCTGTTAAATGATTTTGCTTTGCAAAATCAAAATTTTAATAAATTTTATTTAACTGGGTAGGGAAAATTATATTCACTTCGTTCATTAATTTTCACCTATTCATTGGCATTATTAGATATGTGAAAGATGGATCAGAAACTGGGTTTATTACTATAGGTTTGGACGAGCTGGCTAGTTTTATAGAAACACTGTCTGTGTTTATAGACTGAAAACAATCCAAAAAATATTTATAATTAAATCCTAGTTCTACAACCTCTCCATTTATAACAGCATCGAGATGTGTTTTATTTTCTCCAATATCATTGTTTGCAGATGATAGCTCAAATACTTTTTCTTTTGGTATAACCTTCAAATTAACTTGGCTAGTCTTATCTGAAAAGATGTTCGACAGTTTTAATGCACTCAATAAATCTTGTTTTAGTACTACTATGTTCGTCAATGAATCTTTTGGAATAATTTGACGATAATCAGGGAAAATACCATCGATAATTCTAGAAGTTAAATATATATTATCGGATGAGAAAGAAATTTGATTTTTGTTAAAACAAACCTTTATAAGCCCTTGAATTTCACCAAATATTTTTAATATTTCAGAAATGTTTTTGAATGGAATTAAAAGCCCTGATATTTCTGGAACTTCTTTTACTTTAATCTTCTTCTCTGCCAACCTAAATGAATCTGTGGATACAAAAACCAAACCATCCTCGTTTGTATATATATAAACACTAGAAATTTCTGGTTTAACATCCGAAAAAGAAGAACTATAATAAACAGACTTTATACCATCTATTAATTTCTTGGCATCTATTTCAAAACTTGTTCCTTTTACAATTGGAATAGTTGGAAAATCTTCGTTTGGTTGGCATTTTAATTTAATCTGGCTCTTTTTTGCTTTAATTAGTAGATTCCCTTCTTTTTCTTCAAGTAATATATTTTCGTTTTGTGATATATTAGAAAAAATTGCTGTCAGCACAGAACCAGATACAGCCAATATTCCTTCATTTTCTATTTTTGCTGGGACTTCGACTTCTACACCAAGACTGAGGTTTGTCGATCTTAGTTTTAAAAACTTTCCGCTAGCTATTAGTAACACTGAATTTAAAATCGGTAATGTTAAATTTTTACCAGTTATCCTCTCTACTTGAGAGATAGCATTTTTAAGTTTTTCAATTGAACATTCTAGTTTCATATATTTGTTTATATCTTATATATATAATCTATTAATAATATTAGTGTTGTGGATAAGTGGATAAGTATTTTTTGCGTTGTTTTAAAAAGATATTTATTGTTTTTTTTTCTTTTTATTTGTCTAATAACTTTTCTTTATTATTTTAAACAGTGTTTTTATTATTTGTTTCCAACAAGTTATTCTTTACTTTTTATTTACTTATTCCTATCTTTTCCACAACCTTATTAACTTATTTAAACATAATTCTTATTTGCTCTAGCTCTTGTAGGAGTTGTGGATCGTTTTTTAAATCTGCTTTAATTTTTAGACAAGAGTGTATTACTGTCGTGTGGTCCTTCCCTCCTAGTTTTTGTCCAATTAAGGGGAAAGATACATTGAAGTCTTCTCTGAGGAGATACATCACTACCTGTCTCGCTTTTACTATTTCTTTCTTTCTTGTTTTTTCATAAACAGATGCCTCTTCTAGTTTGTAGTAGTCGCTTACTATTTTTACAACATCTTTTATTGCCATATTCTTTTTAGGCTTCATGTTGTTCTTTAGTAGATTTTTAACCTCTTGGAGCGACAAGTCTTTGTTTTTCAAACGATATTGGCAGACTATAAGATTAAGGCTTCCCTCTAATTCGCGGATATTCCCCTGCACAGAGCTGGCAACATACTCTATTAGATCTTCTCCCAAAACAATATTTAATTCACGAAGTTTAACTTTTAAAATAGCGAGACGAGACTCGTATTCTGGCTCAGAAATGTCCACAATCATCCCAGCAGCAAATCTAGATTTTAAACGGTCAGCTAGCTCTGGAATATAGTTTGGGTGTTTATCAGAAGAAAAAATAATTTGTTTATTATTTTCATAAAAAGTGTTGAATGTATGGAAAAGCTCTTCTTGAATTTTTTCCATTTTACCAATGAATTGGATATCATCTATGATAAGGAGGTCATATTTGCGATATTTTTCTTTAAAAGAGTTTGCCTTGTTGCTTTGAAGTGAATTTATAAAGTCTGTCGCAAATTTTTCCAAAGTCATGTAGTGGACTTTTTTATTTGGGTATTTGTCTTTTATTGTATTCCCTACTGCTTGTATTAAGTGTGTTTTTCCCAATCCAGTACCTCCATATATAAAAAATGGATTATATTTTGTTCCAGGCGAATCTATGATTGCTTGAGATGCAGCATATGCAAGTTCGTTGAAAGTTCCAACAATAAAAGAATCAAAATGATAACGCGGATTTAGGTTATCATCAGGGTTTATATACAAATCACGAAGTGGGAGCTCTTTGTCTGTGGTTTCGGTTATAGTTACTATTTCTTGTTTTGTAGTTTTTATTTTAGTAATTACATATTCTACAGCGCGCATGTTTTCATACTCATCTGCGACTGTTTTGGTTATGAGTTTGTGGTACTTATTCATTAGCCAATCACGAACAAACTCGTTTGGCACACCAATATAGATAATTCCATCTTCTTCTTTTGTGATGGATGTATTTTTAAACCAAGTACTAAAATTTGCCTTTGAGATACCTGTCTCAATTTGTAATAGACAATTTTTCCACAACTGTTTTGGATTCATGGTTTTATATTATACTATTTACCAAATAGATGGTATCTTGAAATACTTATTAACTATGTTGATAAGCTGTGGATAAAAAACACAGCCCCTGGGGTTTAACACACGAAGTACTAACTAGAGGCGCAGGCCTAGTTGCCTAACGCTTAGTTTTATTGTAGTATCTAAATATGTCATTTACATATCAACCTAAAAAAAGGAAAAGAGCTAGATCTCATGGTTTTTTGGTTCGTTCTAGAACCAAGACAGGCAGCAAGGTTCTGAAGAGAAGGCGCCAAAAAGGGAGAAAGAAGCTTTCCGTCTAATATTTGGTCTGTACTAAATTAATGTTGTTAAAAAAGAACAGAGCCAGTACAAAGGCTATAGAAAAAATCTTTAAAGAAGGTAAATTTATTAATTCTTCTATTTTAACCTTTAAATTTATACTTTCCAGCAACACACACGAGCCAAAGCTTTCTATTATAGCCCCAAAAAGCCTAGCCAAAACAGCTGTTTTGCGTAATCATTTAAGAAGAGCTGGATATACGGCACTGGGAAGGCACATAGGTGGCTTCCCTCTCGGTATTACTGGGGCATTTGTTTTTAAAAGAAAAGAAGATGATATTTCTATACTTGAAAACGAAGTCAAAACAATACTCAATAAAGTTCATTAATTTTTATCAAAAATATATTTCTATTTTTATAAAACCGAGCTGCGTTTTTTATCCTTCCTGTTCTATGTACACAAAAAAAGCAATAGAAAAATATGGTGTATTTAAAGGTATTTACCTAGGATTTTTGCGTATTTTACGTTGTCATCCTTGGCAAAAGAATCATATAGACCCTCTCCTTTGATTTTTTATTGTTTTCATATAGAATGGGACTATGTCATATCTTTGGAATTTGATTTTATATCAACCTTTATTAAATGCATTGGCTTTTTTGGTGTCTATTATCCCTGGTGGAGATGTTGGTGTTGCTGTTATTGTGCTTACCATACTTGTTAAGATTGTTCTCTTCCCTCTTTCTCAAAAGTCTATAGAAAGTCAGGCTGAAATGAACATTTTAGCTCCAGAAATTAATAAAATTAAAGCTAGTGGTGCTTCTAAAGAGGAGCAAGCGCGTCTTACTTTTGAACTTTATAAGAAACACAATACTAACCCTTTTTCAGGGTGTCTTTTGGTTTTAATCCAGATTCCAATTATTTTTGCTTTATATTACGTATTTTTAAAGGGAATCAAGTTTGATGGCGGCTTTCTTTATTCATTCGTTCATGTTCCAGAACATATAAATATGGTTTTCTTGGGAATTCTTGATATAACTCAAAAAAGTATAGTTCTAGCTGTCCTTGCTGGGGTCTCTCAATACTTACAGGCATACTATATGCCTAAACCAGCACCATCAACTGGTAATAGTGGCTCTTTTCAAGATAGTTTTGCTAAAAGCATGAATACTCAAATGAAATACGTATTCCCTTTTATCGTCGCATTCATTGCTTATAGTATTTCAGGTGCAGTTGCACTGTATTGGATTACAAGTAATCTATTTATGGTAGGACAACAGATTTATGTAAAGAAAGAAAAGAATTTTAAAATAGTTATTAAATAAATTATGGAGAAGGATGAAATTAAAAATTTAATAAAAGAGTTAGTAGAAAAAACTACAGTAAAGCTAACTGCTATTTCTCTTGTAGAAGAAGGTCCTAAAAATATATGGGTTTCTGTAGAAGTCGGCGAGCCACATTTCTTCATTGGCCACGAGGGAGAGGGTCTTCATGCATTAAATCATATTGTTCAGAGAATAATAGAGTCCAAGAGTCCTACTCGTGAAGGAGAAGAGCGCAGAGGCCTAGGTGTGCTTGTTGACGTCAATGGTTTCCAAAAGAAACACATAGACAACATCCGGGCTGTGGCTCACATGATGTCAGAAAGGGCAAGATATTTTAAATCAAATATAGAGGTTGACCCAATGTCTGCTTTTGAACGCAGAATCATTCACGAATTTTTATCTGACGCAGTTGATTTAAAAACTGAATCTATGGGCATGGGGCGCGACCGCAGAGTCGTTATTAAATACGTCGGAGGAATCTAAAGAATTACGAATTACGAATTACGAATTGCATTCATATTTCAATTTGAAATTGATCATTCGTAATTGATAATTACTTCAGGTTATATTCCCAAAGGTAAGAGTCTTTTTTGTTCACAAAAAATAGATAATTTTCATTGTCATCTAGAGCTAGTTTAATACCATCAATCTCCAATCCTTCGGCCGCAGTTGTTGGGTCAAAAACCATAGTTGCATTTCCTGTTAGGATATCTATTTTCCAAAGTTCATCAGAGAAAGAAACTTCTCCTTGATACCAAGAATCAGGATACCCCACATTGTCGATAGATTTTGGTACAGCACAATAAAGAGTGTTACCCACTCTTCCCCAGACACACTTTTCTGGTATTGTTTTTATTCCTAATAAGTCTGACGTTTTTGTATCAGTGTGAAAAATACTAAGAGACAAAGCATCATTGCCATACAAGACTAGTTTCCCATCAGGACTTGTTAGTGTAGTAAGTCCGTTGATATTACTTAAAATATTACTGAAATTTTTACTACTCAAATCTAGAGCATACATATATCCAGGAATCCCCGAAGAAGGCTTTGTGGTAAAAGTAATTATTTTACTATTAGGCCAGAGGGACAGCCAGTCAGTGAAAGGAGAATCAAATACTTGAACTTTTTTGTCATCAGATAGGTTTAGTGTAGTACCAACTATGTTATTTCCAAGCTCAAATAAATAAAATAAATTTAAAGTATCCGGTGAGATGCTTATATCTTTAATGTTTTCTGGTAAAAAAGAGCCTGTTAGTTCACTACTCTCTGTCGTGTCTCCACCCAATATTTCTTTTGAAAGTTTACCTACAAAAGTTTGAATTGTTCTTCCATCTTCTTTTAAATATCTCATTACTACCGAATTTCCCTTGTTTCCAAAGAAAGCCTCATATATTTTAGGTATTACTGTCGTTGAAAATCTTCTTTCTTCTATTTTATCTGCAAAAGTTTGATATATATTTCCATTTGTTTTGTCCACATAACGCAGGGCAGACACAAACTCAGTCAATGGTGATGTTATTTTTGTAGTTGTTTTTTTTACTACTGGTGTTGTGGCGGGAATTGTTCCATTTGTAGTAGTTTCTACTACTGGTGTTGTCGTTGATATTGGCGTGTCTTTTAATCTTTCTTTAGAAAATACTACAAAACCTGCGACAGGCATACTTGATATTTTTTTTAGATTTGTGTTTGTAATTTCTATAGATGTTGTGGGTGGTTCGTAATCAGAAATATCTGCAGGTGGAGTTGTTGATGGTGGAGGCGTTGTTGTTTTTTTACTTCCAAATGGATTAAATTGGGAGAAAAAATTTGTATTTGTGTTATCCCCTCCTGGAGTATTTGTGTTTTTTTGAAAATAGAAAAAAACAAAGACCCCAGCTATTATTAGAATTAAAATGATTATTAAAAGTATAAAATTTCTTTTTGACATATATTATTAAGGCCACCTAACAAATGTTATTTTGTCCTTATATTGGGATACGGGGATTATTTGTGTATTTCCATGCGAATTTGTATCAATCAATTGTCCATTTCCAATATAAATTGCCATGTGGCCATAAGAAATAGTACCATTTCCCTCCCAACCAACAGTATCACCAGGGTTTAAAGTATTAAAATCAAAAGTTTTTCCATCTACTTTTTTGCCATTTGCTGATGTTGCAACACCAGTTATGTTACCACTAGTAATATAAGGTGGAGTTAATCCTGCACAACTATATACTTGGTCTATAAAAGAAGTGCAATCAACGTTTATTGTTGAACCAGATATCGTGTTTCTGTTTGGCATACTATATTTTGTTTTACCTATAAATTCATTTGCAATTGTTGTCACAGAGGCCTTACCCCCGCTTCCAGTGCAGTCTTTAATACCAAGTGCTTGTAAGGCATTTTTTTGTATTGGCACAGAAGGGGTACTAGAAAAACCACCTAGGTCGTTTAGGTTAACTTCAACAGTTGCAGGTGTTAAACTTTTTAAATCAGATTTGAGCAAGTCGGGGTTTATTGTATAAAGAAGAGTATATGCGCCGAAAGCAAGGAGAAGACCAAAAAGAGCATTTTGAATGCGTTCTCTTCCCGCTTCTTTGCTTGATACGAGTTCGCTCGTCATGTATTCTATGCCTCCCATTATTATCATTATTACAGCGAGGACAGAGCAGATACCGATGAAAAGTCGTATCATCATGTTTAAATATGCGCCTATATTGTTGGCCTGTGTGGGGTCAAAACTTGAAACTTGACCATTTACATCACATCCCGATGTTCCTTTTTCACATGGAAGTGGCGCAAGAAGAGCATATCTTGTATCTGTGCAAGAATCTCCATTTTCCCATCCAAAACCCTTACTATCCACTTTATAAGTAGCTGCACTGGTGCATGGAGGAAAAGAAGTTTGTGCTGTTGCTTGTGTTGTTGATGGAGTCGAATTCGAGTTTTGACTGCAAAACCCTGGATTTGCGTTTGGTTTAGCCATACACTCTGCATATGTTTCCGCATGTGCCATCCAAGGAAAAGAAATTCCAATGAGTATTATTAGTATTAAAATATATGATAGGTGTTTTTGCATATTAAAATTCTACATTTATTTCTTTGCTTGCTGTTGCAAAAATTTTATATTTATTATTAATTTCAAGTCTTATTTTTGATGTTCCAGATACTCCCGGCTGTACTTTTAGTGGCAATAAATTTTTTTGAATAACTGACATGTCTATTAGGCTATCATTTATAGACCAATCCCATGTGAGGATTGGAATTCTGATATCTTTCGGTGAAATAAAATATGGTGCAGCCTCTATTGTCTCATCGTTTTGTATTTTATGACCATTAGCTAGGGCTTGCTCCCAGAGTGTTCCCAGATTGGCATCATTTTTGTAGAATAAAATTTTTGGCTTGTATGTTTTTATATCCATACCTTTATCCAAGGAGTATTTTTGGTCCGTGGTCGAGGCATTCACACTTATATTGTTATATTTATCTAAATAATCGTTCGTATAAATAAAATAATTTTTACCATAACCAGAAGCTTCTTGGTCATTCGTATAGTCTTGTTTCCAGGCATAGACCATATTTTTTGGGTCTATTATTTTTGAGCCTGTTTTAATTTCAGGTAGAGCGACTACTTTTACTTGGCTGTCGGGTGTAGGCAATGCTTTACCTTTATAAAATGGTGGCACATATGAATCATTTGCTTGCCAGAGTAGCACCATGATGGCAGGCTTTATTGTTACTACTTTTTTTATACTTCCATCTGGTAGAGTTATGGTCACAGTTACTGCTGTTTCGGCACTAGCTGAGGGAGCATTTAACGAAAAAGACTTTTCTCCAACTCCTGTAAGAAGAGTTTTACCACCAACAGACCAAGATATTTTGGCGCTATTTAGATTGCTAGCATAACTACTTAATGTAATATTTGTATTTTCTCCTGGAGCTGGACTTTCTGGATTTATAGTCACCAAAATACTGTCTGCCGTTACAGCAAATACCTTAGGCGTGGAAATCACTCCAAATATTATAAATATTACAATTAAATATAATGATAGAACCCTAAAATTCATACTGTAATTATATCATATCTACTTTATAACTTTATGACTTTCCACTTTATAACTAGCAGACAGCCTTTTTATTGTGCTCCTGCTGTCTGCGCTTCTGCTGCTTCTTGCTCTTGTTTTGCTTTTTTATTCGATAATATCTGTGAAGGGTCTGATGTTATTATTTGGTCCTCCGTATATGATGAGACTATTTTTATAGCTACGTGTTTCAACCCTGCAAAGAAGATGCCCTCCCCTAGCCCAGACTCTAGAAGTAGATATTTCTCTTCATCTGTGAGGTTGAATGTTTTTTGTAGGATATCTATAGTAGTTGGTGATTGTTTTAAGAGGAGCTGGATAGAAGAGTTGGTAATTATCGGCACACCATATGGGGATTTCATAAAATCAGCTGCGTCCTGAGTAATAGTGGAAAGACCGAGATAATATTTTCTGCCTCTTTTTGCAATTGAATATAGGAATGATGCCGTGTCCTCGGATTTCATCATCCACCAGGCTTCATCCACAACCATTAAACGTTTTTTCAAATTTTTACGAATCGTATTCCAAATATAATGCATGACTATATACATTGCGACCGGTTTCAGTTCATCTTCCATATCACGGACGGAAAATACCACAAATTTTTTGTTGATATCCACATTTGAAGGTCTGTTTAAAAATGTTGCCCAAGAACCCCTGGTATATTTTACGAGTCTTTGTACCACGGAGTCGCTGCCATCCATTCCCGAGAGTACCATCTCAAAATCAGAAAGAAGCGGGGGTTCAATATTTGAAAAATCCGATTCAGGGGTGATATCTTTCATTGCATATGTTTCTGAGATAGCTCTGTCCACCAGCGAATCTTCTTCTGGAGTGAGTCCTCCCAACATCAAGCGGAAAAGTCCAACCAAGTTTATTATATTTGAACGGAGGACATCCTCGGCAGTCTCGTCTTCGCGAGGTATAGGCAGGTCAAAAGGGTTGATGTGGTGGTCTGAGGAAAGAGAGATATTAAAGTATCGCCCACCAACAGCGTCAGACAGGAATTCGTATTCCCTCTCTGGGTCTATCACTATGACATCGACATCGAACATCAACGACCTCAAGATTTCTAATTTTGTTGCATAAGATTTTCCTGAGCCGGATTTAGCAAAAGTTACTGAGTTATAGTTCTCTAAACTGAACCTGTCGAAGATAACGAGGGACGAGTTATGTCTGTTTATGCCGTAGAGTATTCCTTTATCAGAAGTAAGGTCGAAGGATATAAATGGGAAAACACTAGAGAGAGGCTCGGAGTTTAACTTCTGATGAATACCTAGTAGGTCTGTGTCTAGTGGAATAACACTCTTGAAACCTTCTTCTTGTTGGAAGAGGGCTGGTTTGATATATATCATTTTCGATTCGAGCATTGATTTTATTTCACTTTCAATTTTGAAAAGCTCTAGTTCATTATCTGCATAGATAGTGATATAAATACCAACATCAAACATTTTCTCTTGTGCCTGTATCAAGCTATCACGAAGCCCTTCGAGGTCTTGGTATGCTGTGTCTAGCATTGGGTCACGCACCATACCTTTAGACTCACGTACACTTATCTGGCTTTGTACTTCGGCGACTTTTTTCTGGAATTGTCGTAGCATGAGTGATGTATCTATCGGATGGATAAAAATCGAAATATCAAAAACTTTATCTAGGTTGATTATCGGGGAAAACCAATTGTCTGTTAGAAATCGTGGATAAGATATTATAAAAAAAGTTCGAGCTATCTTTTCACCCAGATTTATTGATTTAGGCTCAATTTTGAGAGCTGAAGGTGCGATGACATCTTGGAGCTCGAGTGTAGCAGATTCGTATATCTCTTCTGGTAGCACTGCCAAAGTAGAGGCTCCTGTTTCGCCTTTGTAAGATGCTTTTTCTTGTCCAAATAATTTTTTAAAAAAGTCCATATGTTATTGTTCAAGCTTAATTTTGCCTTCTACTTCCCCAGGATTGAAAACTTTATAAAATACTTCTATCACCTCTTCAGTGCCAAGCTGTGCAGAATTTATACCACAACGGCTGAGCCCTTGCTGTATTACATCCACCCGCTCTTCTAGTTGGGACCTTTTTTCTTCGAAATCTATTTGTTTTGCACTTTGTGCTTCCTCTCTGCTTTTCTTTGAAAATAGTCTTCCAAATAAATTTGAATCTGATTTCAAACTGGTGTGTGTATAAGGCACAACTACAAAAAAGCTTTTTGTCATTATTGCTACTGAGTCAGTAAAGTTTCTAATAAATTCTATATATTCTCTGGTTTGTAGTTTGAGCAATGGTTCATTTTGTACCTTTAGTCTATTTTCTAGGAGCAGTAGGTAAGGTCGGATGTCTAGCCTCCTAGACTGGACTGATATTTGTACAGAGAAATCTAGAGTATTGAGGAAGTTTTGGAATTGCATAATGATTGCCTTTTGTTCGTCTGATGATTTTAGTGATAAGTTTGTGGAGTTCGCCAGAATTATTGCCCGTAGTCCGCTGTCTTTCAACACGATTATTCCATCGCGTATTTCCTTTATTGGTATGAATTCTTGTGTTGCTTTTGCGTTTAACATATGAATCAATTTGAAATTACGAATTACGAATTACGAATTTAATTTGCCTTCTATTATTTATGGTTTTTAATTGTTTTTTCATTTGTAATTCGTAATTGTCCATTCGTAATTGTTCTAGGTCTAAAAAATATTATTTACCCTCCTTTTTTAAATCTAGAACATCTAGGCTCCATGCCAAGTCTCGTAGCTTGCTCCCGCTCAATCTAACGTTATTCAAAGACATCACTCTGATTTTTTCTTCATCACTCAATATCGCTTGTTTTTTGAAATCATTTCTGCTTTTTTCTGTATGTCTTTTCCAAATATAAAGTTTGTTTTGTGTAAAATATCTAAACCCTGCTTCGAGCATGTTGATAAAAGGTTTATTGTTTGGGCGATAGAATGTGAGAGCTGCTGCAAACCCTGCAATTAGTAGAATTGGTATTGCTCCAATAGCGAGGCCCAACAACTTGTAAACTATAAAACAAAATCCTGCTCCACCAGCTATATAAACAAACTCCCTAAAAGTAAAAGGGCCAAACATTTTGTCCTCTATATCTAAAAATTGTGGTACCTTGAATTGCATGATGAGGCGTTGCGTAACCAATGTCTAACACTTATCACAAAGCTACCCTTATTATAATATAGATTTAGTTTTTTTGTTACTAAACTTTTGGTTTATTCTGGAAGTTCTCGGTAAGGGTCAATTCCTGGCCTGTTTACTTTTGTCGTTGGTTTGATGGGGATAGAAGCCTTCGTAATATTTTCTAGTGAATGTTCTGTTTTTACTACTGCTGTTTGGACAGAGTCGGATAACTTTTGCGTTAAGAGTGGATGTATTTTCTCGACTTCTGCTCCAGTTTTTTTATCCCCTGCCTGCGCAGACACGCCTGCGGGCAATTCTGGTATAGTTAAATCTACTTTATTAACAACTTCTATTCCCGCAGTACTCAATACTTGTGTGTTTTTTAGATCTTCCTTTGTGTCTGTGGGTGGTGCGACATAAGAAGGCCCCATCATTTCTTTTCTTATTTCTTTAAGAATTTTATTAGTAATAGCGTTGGCTAATTCTTTGGTTTGTTCATCTGATAATTTTAAAGCATTTTTTATATAATTTTCGAATAGTTCTCCTTTAGTTATGCCGAGCATTACATTGGTCGTGATTGTCTCAAGTTGAACCATTTGTGGAATTTTAAGTTTGTATTCATCGGCTATTTTATAAAGCGTCGCATGATAGTTTGATTTACGAATTGCGTCTTGTGTTTCTTCTGGAAGCTTTGCAAAACGCTCGTCCAATTCCTCTTCTCTTTGGATTTCTCCCTCTGTTGTGGGTGTCGTATTTGTATCGAAAGCTTCCAATAGCTCAGGGCGAACAGTATTTATTACAGATTCATTTATTTCTGATAGCATTTTGTCTATAGATTCAAGTGGCAACACTATTTCTTTTCTCAATGTTGTTTCATATTCATCCAAGTGAACCATGCCGAGGAGTACCAGAGTCGTCTCTGTGCCGAGTGTTTGTATTTGTTCCTCATTCAAACCATATTTTGTAGCTATTTGTTGTAAAGCTTCAAGCCATTTCATACTGGAAAATATTTCCTGCAATTTTGGTGGGAGTTTGGAATAATATAGAGCGATATTTTGTTGTAATTCTTGTTCGTTCATAATATTATATTTTATTTATGAGCAGGTGTTCCATGACCACTTGGTGCCGCTGGTGCTCCATGTGCTGGAGCATGTCCACCCCCGCTATGCCCTCCTCCACCACCATGTCCAGTTTCCTTTTTTTCATCTCCTACATGGGATAGGTCAATATTTATTTTTACACTTTTTAATGCTTCAGAAAGTGTATTTCCTAAATCTTTGAAGGCTTTTCCTTGCGCTTCACCATAGTTTACCCCCATTTGTTTGAAGCCACCCCTCATTCCCATAGCCATTGCTCCTGTAAGACCCATTGCAATTTTTGCAAAGCCAGTACCTTGTTCTTTTGCTACAACGTTGGCAAGGTTTCTTATATCGTATGTGCCAGTTCTTGATGCTTGCATTGCACTACTTATTACTCCTTGTTTTTTGTCTGCATCTGCCATAGTGTCAACGGACCCGTGATGTATGTCAGATCTTCTCATTGTGCCCAAATGTGCTTCAAGGGCTGCTTTTTCTCCATCGCTTAATTCTGAGTACTTTTGTTTATTTCCATATTCTATTTTGGCCCCGCTTGCGGTTGTTGGTACTGTTCTGTTTCTAGTTAATATGTCTAAGTCGATTCTGTCTTTTACTTGTTGTCTTTCAGTTGCTACTAGTTGGTCATAAACACGGCCATCTTGGAAAATGGTTTTTGTGACCTCATCTAATTTGTGTCTAGCGTGTGCTGCGTGTTGTATGTCTGTTTGATCTTCTATTAATAACGGACCAACCAAGTTTCTTGCTTTTTGTATTCCGAACTTATTTTCAAGGTTTCCTTGTCTTATTTCACTTTTTGCCCTTCTTATTTCCCCCCAGGCTTTTGTTCTTGCTACTATGCTCTGATTTGAGTCTCTCTTTATAGCCTCATTTCTTAGTATTCTTGCCTGGTTGTCAGGTATTTTATCTGCAGCAGTATTTCCTGTTGCCGCACCTTTCATAAATGCGCCAAGGGTGCCTCTTCCAAATGCAGCCAATCCAAGTCCTGTAGCACCTATCGCAACTCCTGTTGCCATTTTTACTCCACTTATCAATGCTTCACCTAATGCTCCAGAACTTTTCTTTGCGAATTTGGTTGCCTGGTTGAGTAATATTAAAATCATGATAGCAGGAATAACAATAAACATTATTGTTTGTGGTACGGTTTGTTTGCCGGGGTCTTGTATAAGTTTAAGACCATCAAGAATTTTCGCATTTATTAGCAAAAAGATAAAATACATAAAAAACAAAAAAATTGGAGCCATAAACGAAACCTTCAGCAACCTTTTCAGCCAGTCGTCCCACCCTATATATTCAGTCGATTTCAGTAGGGGTATAGTGAAAGACATAAAAGCAAACGGGGAAAAAATAATTAAAACCCATAGTTCAATTAATCTTCCAAGGAAACTCATTCCCGCGATAAAAAAAGCATATGCAGCAAAACCCATAATAAGGCCCGAAAGGATAATGATTGCGAGCATTGTTGTTATGGGTATATCATTATATCCAATAAAAGAACCATATAATAAATAAGCCCCACGTACTACTGCTGCTACTTGGGTTACACCACCAGAAGGAATGAGGGCCAGCCCTGCCACTTGTGCCGCCCCACCCCATCCTACTGGAACAACCTGTCCTCTTGTTTTTAGTTGGTCGTAAAAACTTTGAGACATAAAATATGTTGCATCAAAAGCATTTGCCATGCCACCAGCGATGTCTTTTTCTCCAACATTTGTTATTGGCACATAAGGCCTTTCAATAATTTTTCCGTCGGGTCCCTTCATGTTAACCTCTATTTTGTTATAGAAAACTAAAGCCAGCATGTTTGAGGAGTCGATTATTATTTTTGTGAAGAACATAGAAAAGTTTATTAAGAGAGCCATGATTATCACCTGGCCAATCATTTTTTTGGCTTCGTGTCCTCCTAAATCCAAAATAATTTTAATAGCAATATAAATTAAAATAAGTATAAAAAAAATGTTTGAAATATCACGAACAATACTCCACGTAGGGCCGATAAAGGTGGATTCACCGATAGATGTGCTGTTTAGCCCTAGGGCGACCATTGCGTTGAAAAAGTAAGCTATTTTTTCAAGAAAAAAACCCGGAATGACATAGAAAACGTAATAGAATAATTTTTCTATGCATCCATCAAAATCTCCATTAACAATACTTACACAATTTTTAATGTTTTCGCTAAGCAAGCTACCTTGTGTCGGTGTTCGCGCTGCTTCTGCTCCCGGTAGGGTGATGCCGCTTATGTCTGTACACCCCTCAGGCATATATCCAGTTTTTGCATCGCCCGAGGTGCATTTAAGGTAGCCGGGGTCTCCTGGTTTAGGTTGGGGTGTAGTTATTACAGCTGGTGATTGTTGTGTTGGTTTTGTACCATCTTGAGACCAAAAATAATTACGTACTGGAGTAAATTTTCTGCCATCACATTGATTAGGATCTGTTATTGTAGTTTTTTCCCATCCGGTTGAACCACCTACTCCTAAATAACAAGCTCCAGCGGCTTCTGCTTTTTTTGCTCCACTTAAAAATCCAACACTGATCAGTATCACAAACACAAACCCCGATACTAAAATTTTACTTTTAGTTTTTCTTTTTGATTTACTTGTATTTTTTTTGGCGTTTTCCATTTTTTTCTTTATAATCTTATGAACTTTACAACTTTATAACTATTCCGTTATATTTGTCACCATTCTCGTCACCCCAAAGTCTCGGCTTGATGTCGCTGCGAAGCTTCCGTCTTTTGTATTTGCTCTAATTATTGGCCCGATATTTCCTGTTGCATTAAAATTAGTAAATATTCTGGCACCTGCGATTATTTTTTCCAATGAATCAATAAATAAATAATAATTCTCTTCACCATTTTTCCCACTATTTGGTGCTGGTACAGTTATTCCACCAATAACTCCAAAAAGTTTTGATATTGGATTGTAAGACACACTATTTGCGGCAAAATTTTGTTTTATAACAAATTCACTACCTGTCGGTGCACAATTTTTGAGATATCTTCCTACTCCTGCTTTTGTGCTACGGTATGACCAAACAGCTAGATATTGTCCATCATCTTTATTATAAGCGACACTTGGCCCCCCTCCAAAATGGCTGTCTGTACGGCTACTCACGGTGTATTCCTTTCCTAATGTTTTTGTATTTGCATCATATTTTTTTACAAAAAGTTGGCTATATTCTGCAGTTGAACGCTGATTGGTATAAAAAACACAATACTCACCGAGAGTAGGATTGATAGAAACATTTGAAGAAAAGTTGTGTCCTACATATGGTGAGACCTTGAGAGGTGCGTCAACTTTTCCATCTTCTCCTATTGTAACGAGGTAAGTACCACCTTCAAAACCATCTATAGCGACGACAAATTTTTTCAGATTTGAATCATACTCTATTTTACTAGAAATATTTGCCTGGCCTATTTGTCCAGAAATCTGAAATGGCTGACCAGACATTTGTCCATCCGCTGTTACAAACCTTCCAAATATCTGTCCTCCATATTGTGGCGCACCGAAATCTATTCCCCACACTACGAGATATTTATTTAGGCTTGGAGAGAAAGAAATTCTAGGATTGCCTCCACGTAAAGTTGGATTTGTATGACTGATGTCAAATTGTCCTCCTGCTGGAGTATTGCTGTTGCTCATTATTCTTCCGGTAATAATACCATCATGAGCTGTCCCACTTGCATCCTTGGAAACAACTAGCCAATTGTTTGCACTTTCATTATATGCAAGGTCACCTCCCCATCCTGGAGTAACTTCTGTGACTGGAGCGTTATTGATTGGTCCTGTCCCACCACAAGCTGGCATGCCTGTCTCCCCACAAGTCCCACCACTTGGGATTGTCGCTCCGCCCGAAGAAGGCAATGAAGCAGGTGATGTGCTACCACTTCCTGAATTAGAAGATGTTGGGATGACGACAGTATCGGAACATTGTGATGAGATAGTCCACTCTCCGGGAGCTGGTGAATTTGGGTCGTTCTCATTGTTTCCAATGATATAAAATTCTGGTAGTCTGATAACATTTTGTTTTGGGAGATACATTGCTCCTTTTTCTCCAGTTACATTTAATTCTGCACTAAATTTTGCATTAGTTTGGTTTACGACATCACGAGGGGCGACACCTTCTAATAGAAGTGGAAGCATGAAGTCTTGCTCGTCTTGTCCGAGCCCGGTGCAGGCTACTCCAGATTGAGTATTCGTGGTATCTGGTGGAGGTAAATATTTATCACTAATATTATTTAAACTATTCACATAATTAGTTCCGAAAGCTTGTTGTCCACTCGTATCCATCATCCCTCCAGCTGCTTCGTCTGATGAGCCCGTATTTGTCAAAGCACTCAAACCTTTTTGTACAAATTTATTTATCAAAGCATCGAATACTGCAGCGAGGCTGTTGCCCATGGCTGCTCCGAGCTCGCCTTGGCGAGTCTTTGAAGACATCGCTCCGAAAATTTGATTGGCTACGACTGCGCCAGGAGTCGTGGTTTGTAAACCACCAGGGCAACCATTATTTACATCCCAACTGGCCTTATCTAGCGCTGCAGCTTCTTGCCAATCTTGATAACTCACTCCCTCATTGTCAGTGTAAGGATGAGTTTTTATATATTCAGCATCACTCCATTTTGGCTGTAGAAATTCATTTTTTGCGTTGTTGTATTTAGGATTTGTCGTACAAATTTGTGGAGCTAGAAAACCTTGCCCCTGCTCTAGAGTTTTTTGTACTTTTTGTGCAGCAGTCTGAGTTGTTCCCTGAAGATTTCTAGCTAGTTCTTCTGTCGCTAACATTTGAAAACCGAGATAATTATTTTGTGGATATTGTGTATTAATGAGGAAACCATTCCAACCTCCTACATTGAAATCATTTTGATAACTACGCAACAAGACGGGGTCGGTTATGACCTTGCTTAGTGTGTAAGCTGCGTTGTCAGATGCTTGTCTTTGGTAAGAGTTGATAGTATTTAAAGCGAAATCTTTTCCGAAAGGATATAAAAGATTATCGTAGCCGTAAGTGTTTATGATGTTTTTGATTTCGTATTTGGCTATATCTTTAAAGAAGGAGTCTGGATTTTCTAAAAAGAAAGGGTTGCCAAAATTACCTGTATTTATCCAGTTTATTGTGCTCTGAGTTATTTGGTTGAGCATTTTTCTAGCTACAGCCATTAACACTTGTTTTATAATGTCACCCGCAACAATTTTACTAGTTACCACTATGTGCGCTGGGTCTATGACAATACTAAATAAAAATGCGTCAGCTTTTCTAGGTTGGAACGATACAAAAATAGCCGGAGTGAGCATTGTAAGGACAATTAATCCAGATATGAGTTTTTGTATTGTTTTATTTTTAACCAATATCATTTTTTTATTTCTTCCCTTTAATTATATACGATTTTTATTTAATTGTTTAATTTTTTATTGATTTCTGCGATAAGATTTGCTATTGATATTGCTAATTGGTCATCATTCTTTTGATATTGACTAACTGCGCTCATTGTCAGTATGGCGTCGGTGTTGACTGCTTTTATATCAGTTATGTTTTCTGAAACTTTTTGAAAATCGTTTATTACTTCTAAGTGAAGAGCAGAAAGTGACTGTGGAACTTTCATTGATAGCATTTCTGTAACTATTGCATTCATGTTTTTGATAATAGGGTCTAGTTTGTTTAATACATTTATATTTATATCGTCGTTTTTAATTGATTCAGCTAGGATGTCATAGACGCTGACATATATGGCATACTTTTTATAAGTAGTGCCGAGAGTTGACTGATATTTTGTTACTGCTTGAGTACTGTCGTCATTAAGAATTTTAATATCTAGTAAGGTATATACTTTTTTTGGTGGAGAATTCTGAATATGGTCGGCTAATGAGTTGCTAATTTTGTCAGCGGTTGTTTGGTCTAATGGCTGTCCATCTTGTGAGGCGGCAGCTATCGTAGTGAAAAGGTCTCTAGAAAATTGGTCTGTTTGTGTTATGACTCCCCCGTTCTGGCTATTTCCAGTTGTTCCTGTTTTTATTATTTGGTCTGCCCTCAGCCTTTCTATGGCAACACTATCTGGCGTTCCTGCTGTGGTTTCTGTTTTATTTGGGTCTGTTCCCCATAGCTTTTCTTCCCAGTCTGGCACAGTGTCGCCATCGGTATCTTTAGTTGCGAGTTCTTCTATCGTCTTAGCACTATAGGCTAAACCATTTTGCTCGTTAGATGCTTGGTAATTTTCTGTATTTTTTAATGTAAATCCTGTTTTTATTAAAAAAAGTACAACAAGAAATAGAACTGCAAAAGCAATCCAAATAAATCTTTTGTATTTTAAATACATTAATTTAATTATGAATTAATTATAGCATCCCCAGTAAGCGCAATCCAGTCTTTTAAGGTTAAGTTTTCAGCTCTTTTGTCGGCAAAATTCTGTAGTTCATCTTTTTCTAAAAAAACGAGCCCTTTTAAGTTACCAGAGAGCTTTTTTCTCTTGTGGGCGAAGCCAGTTTTTACTATTTCCCAAAATTTTTCTTCGAATATTTTATTGTCGGTGAATAGCTTTCTCGAAATATTTTTTATTGCAATCACTGCTGAGTCCACTTTTGGAGCTGGAGAGAAATATCGTGCTGGCACCTTCATTATTAACTTTGGTTCTCCATAGGCCTTCACAGAAATAGAGAGAATGCTTTCTTTTCCGTCTCGCGCAACTATTCTTTTTGCAACTTCGTTTTGTACCATGAGCACCATCATTTCTGGCTGGTTTTCAGTTGTTAAAAACTTTTTTAAAATCGCACCGGTAATATTGTAGGGGATGTTGGCGATTATTTTATAAATTCGTAATTCGTAATTCGTAATTTGAAATTGTAATATGTCTTCATTTAGTAATTTTAATTGACCTGACAGGATTTCTTTTTCGAATTTTATTTTAAGAAGCTCAAAAAGTTCGCGGTCTTTTTCTACAGCTATTACCATACCCCCTCCACCCTTCGATGAACTCAGGGCACCTCCCCCTACGTAGGGGGAGGCTGGGTGGGGGTAAATCTGCTCTAGAAGCTTCTTTGTAAGTGCTCCTTTTCCCGGTCCAATTTCTAAAATTACATCAGTGGGTTTTATTTCCCCCGTTTCAACAATTTTCCGCAATGCAGGTTCTGATTTAAGAAAATTTTGCCCTAATGATTTTTTTGCTTTCATAATTTTAAAAGAGTGAAACGATTATTAAAATATGAACCCTGTTAAATGTCATGCTAACATGACAAATTTTGCAAAGCAAAATTTATTTAACAGGGTAAAGAAATTTATATTCACTTCGTTCACTAAATTTCATTTATAAATAAATTGTTTTTATTCCACTTTCCTCTCCTTCTTTTTCTAATAAATCTGTCGGAATGTCACTAATAAATTCTGACGGTGCATTTATATTTCGAGAACCAAAAATTGTTCTAAAATTTGCGAACGATAAAAATAATTTATTTCTTGCACGAGTGAGTGCCACATAGAAAAGCCTACGTTCCTCCTCTCTATCTTCCCCTGTCTGTGTTTCATTGTGTCTCTGGTGTGGAAAGAGTCCATCTTCTAGTCCTGTGATAAAGACGTTGTTGAATTCAAGTCCTTTCGAAGCATGCACTGTCATGAGCTTGATAGCATTTATAGTCTGCTTTTTTTCTTGGTTAATCATCAACGAATCCTGGTCTGATGCGAGGGACGCATCCTCTAAAAGTTTTTCTACACCTGCTCCATTTTCCAAGTTATCATATTTGAGAGCAAGGGTCGCGAGCTCTTTTATGTTTTCGAGTCTTTCCATGTCTTCCTCGGTTCCCGAGGAAAGTTCTGTTTCAATGCCAGACTTTTTGACTACAAATTTTATAACAGCACTCACTTTTTCCTTTTCAATTTTTTCTTTTATTTTCTCAAGTGTTTGATAGAAATTATTTACTTTTATTAAAACTTTTATTGGTAGAGTTTCTTTCTGTCCGCTAAAAATTTTTGCTAAAGTTACCTTTCCTATTCCACGTGCAGGGAAATTAATTATTCTTTTTATATCCGATAGACTTTCAGGATTAAGTGCTGCACGCAAGTATGCCAGAGTGTCTTTTATTTCTTTTCTTTCGAAAAATTTAACACCTAAAACTTGATAAGGTATATTATAGCGAAGCATTGCTTCCTCTAACGCTCTCGACTGGAAGTTCGCGCGGTACAAAACTGCGATATTAGAAAGGACTCGAGATACGTTGCCATTTTCTGTCGCGTCACCCTCTCCCGAGTACGGGCCGGGACCCTCGCGAGCATAAAATGGCAACGTATCTCGTGTCTCGGCGGAGTTTCTTTTGATTTTTTCATCGCCAGGGTCCCACTCAGTACTCTGAGAAGGGGGACGCGTGGAAAAATCAGGAGAAACGGCGCCACTGTCTAGCATCTCTATAATTTTTGTTGCGACGAATTCTGCTTCGTCTGTTTCGTCTATCGCTTCATACAAGCCTATCTTCTCCCCTACTATATTGTTGGTAAATAAATTTTTATCTGGTCTATATTTATTTTTTTTTATTATTTCATTTGCTGCTTCAAGAATATTTTTTGTTGAGCGGTAATTTTGTTCGAGCAAAACTATCTTTGCATTTGGATAATCTTTTTCAAAGCTTAAAATATTTTTTAAATTTGCTCCCCGCCATGAATATATACAATTGTGAGTAACAATACCATTTGCTATAAAATTGTGAGTTTTTTCGATATCAAGATCAAAAACTTCTATTTTTGAAGTAGGAATTCGTGAAACTTTTGAAACTACATCGTAACCATCCTCAGTAAAAAGTGCCATACCGGGCATAATAGAGCCTGCAGGTAAACACGGTAGAGAATTACCATCTTTTGGGTTAGTTTTCATTCCACCCAGGCGAGCCTTAAAAATAAGGTTAGCGTCAGGAAAAACAGAAGCTATTTGAGTTGCCGACAAGCAAGCCTTCCCGTAGTCAGCATAGACTGTTTCAAATCTCCAATTTTTAGTATTTTTTTTAGCCGATCGGACAGAAAAACTCAGAGATTCAAGTTTTTTTCTTCCGATAATATCATTACCAAAAGTTGAAACAAGGTGCATTGGAGTTTTACTACGCTTGTCTGCGCATAATGTAATATTTATATTTCTTCTGGTTGAGTTGTGATTTTGTGGGTGGTGATGCGGATGTTTTCGTGAAAGCCCAATATCTGAGAGTAATTTTAATGCTGAATTTTCTGTGTCTAGGGAGTAAAATATTTGTTTTAATGCAATTTTATCATGCACATATCCATTTATACCGTGTCCTTTTCTGGGGGTGAATGGAATAGTTGGTATTTGGTATTTAAGTGAAAATATATATTCTTGTATGCGAGCTTCTTTTTCTGTGTTGTGTGTGGCTATGACCCAAGTGTCGTTTGCATGTTCTTGGTTTGATCTTTGCACAAAGCCAACAATAGATTTTTTTTGTCCATTTGTATATACGGAAGTTGTTCCAATGCGCCATCCAAAATCTTTTTTATACATGAGATAATTTAGATATATTTGCGGAGTTATTCCCAAGCGATATCCCGCAAAATGAATATGGTCTCTTGTGCTCGTAAGAATTTTCCCACTTTTTGTCTCAAGTTTTATTAAATTACCTTTAAATTGTAAATTTCTTTTTTTGAGGACTATCGCTGGCCTAAGATCACCACTTCCATAATTCGATAAAACGAGCTCTCCCTTTTTTATTTTTTCTATGCATTTTAAATTACCATCAGCCATTTTTATCTTTGTTCCTCTTGCTAGGCATTGGTCATAATCCCCAACAACACAAATATTTTTATTGTTTTCTGAAAGCAGTTTTGACATCAAATATTGAACTTCATTTGTGTCTTGATACTCGTCAATGTGAATATAATCCCATTTTTCTTGATAAATCTTTCTTATTTCGATATTATCCTTCAGTAATTTTGTAGCTTTGAGAAGCAGGTCATCGAAATCGAGAGAATTTTCTTTCATCTTTCTCTTCTCGTATAAATTCCAAACTTGAGCCACAATCTTGCCCATATACCCAACTTCATTTTCTGCATAGTCAGACAAATGTGTAAATTTTCCTTTCTCTCTTGAGATTATTCCTTTTATTTTTTTAGGGTCGTATTGTTTTGGGTCTAGTCCGAGCTCTTTTAGTATTTCTTTTATGAGCGAGGTAGTATCTCCTTCGTCTAGTATTGTAAAATGTCTTGTTAGTCCTAATAATCTAGCATTTTCTTTAATGATATAAACTCCAAGTGAGTGAAAAGTAGAAACGAAAGGCATTTTGTCCTGGCCCAAAATAAGTCCTCTGACATTTTTTTCTATCTCCGCAATTATCCGCTCCCGCATCTCCTTCGCAGCCTTGTTTGTGAAAGTTACAGCGAGGATTTTCTCCGGAGCCACTCCATTTTTTATTAAATTTACTATTCTGTGAGTAATGGTTTTTGTTTTTCCTGCTCCTGCACCAGCAACGATAAGAAGTGGGCCATCCATATGCATAGCCGCCTCTTTTTGTTCTTTATTTAATCCATTTAGATGTTGCACCAGCTTAATATAGCACAGAAAAATAATCCTTCTATCCTTGGGGTTTTTCTATTGTTGTATTTTCGGGCGCGTTATTTGCTTTTGCTGCCTTCTCTAGGTCTTCTGTTTGAGCTTTTAGACGAGCATTGTTGTCGTGTTTTGTTTTTTCCATTTCTAGCTCAAGTTTGGTTTTAGGTAGTCCTTCCATTTTTGTATTATAGCTATTTTAATTTCCAAATACTAATTTTTTATTAAAAACACCACAAATTATTCATATTTTACTCAATTTTGTCAAATTTTAGGGCACTAAAAGTTAGTTTTAGTTATCCACAGGAGGGGGTGGTCAAATTGACTTTTGACCACTTTTGAGCTATTCTAGAGATGTAGTTCTGATGAAGAGGCACGGCATTAGATGACCGAATTCTAGAGACGATAGTAACCATCGTGAGAACCTTTATCGCCTTTGGCGAAACAGCACAATCTAGGTCGTCCTGTGATTCTACCCTTATTTACATTAGTTATTTTGGGATAGAAAAGGAAATCTTGCGATATTTTGTTTGATTTATAAAACCTAAATTTAAAATTTTAAGATCTATTTTGGCCTTTTCCATATTGTCTGGGGCTCTTTTTGTACCAGTACAAGTAGAAGCTGGTTTGTTGGCATCATTTTTTGGTGACCAGGCTCTTGCCGAGACAAATGTTCAAGATACTTCCCCGTTCGTTCGCAATTTGCAAAATCTTGAGGTTTTAGAGGCCAAGGCTTCTTACTCTTCTATAATTAAAGATAAAAAAAATACAAAGGATGAAAATGAAAGTTTGTCGAGTCCTGCCGATACAACTAGCAACGCACTTGTTCCCTTGACTGGTCCGACGGGTGTTTCAGATGGCAAAGATGTACCTGATCCATCTCTGGACCAAATAAGTATTTATGTCGCTAGAAAAGGAGATTCTGTTTCTCAAATAGCTAATATGTTTGGGGTTTCTGTTAATACTATTCTTTCGGCCAATGACATGAAGAAGGGCGAAAAGCTAACAGAGGGAGACGTTCTCCTTATTTTACCTATTTCTGGCGTAGAACATACAGTAATCAAAGGCCAAACACTGAAGAGCATAGCCAAGATTTATAAGGTGGATGCTACTGATATTGCTATTTATAATAGTATTTCTGAAGATGATAAATTAGCCATAGGAGACAAGCTGATTATTCCTGGTGGTGAAATGTCTGATGAGGGTGGTGATAAGCCAGCATCAAACCTGGGCTCTGCGATAGCCAAAGACACAAATTACTATATTACTCATCCAATACAAGCTCTTCTTGGATTTTTTATAAACCCCGTACCTACTGGGCACAAGACCCAGGGTCTCCATGGTCCAGGAAATAGAGGTATAGATATCGGTGCACCTGTTGGTACACCAATATATGCAGCAGCCTCCGGAAAAGTGTTGATAATAAAGACTGGGTGTAAGGTTGGCAAGGTAAGTTGTGGTGGTGGTTATGGAAACATGGCTATCGTTCAACATCCAAATGGAACCAAGACTCTTTATGGCCATATGTCTAAGCTTAATACCAGTACTGGTGCTCAGGTTGCCCAAGGCCAAATCATAGGCTACGTCGGCAACACTGGTCATTCTACAGGACCACATATTCACTTTGAAGTTTATAGCGCTAAAAATCCAGGCTCTGACTGGAGTTGGGCAAACTAGAAATTACGCCGAGTATGCTTTTATAAAGCAATCTATCTGGCCAAGCTTGGGGAGCGTTCTTCTCGTCGCTCAAGAAAATAATATTCGGAATACCTCATTTATTTTCTAAGCTCCTGTGAAAGGCTTTTTAAAAGCATACTTGGCGTAATTACACGCCGGCGAGTTTTATTGCTCCATATAAAACCGCGACACCCAAAACTGTAGCGAAAGTTGTCCATGCTGTCGGATGGCTGTGGTGGCTTTCTGGTAATAAATCAGATGCACCAATATATAAAAAGAAACCCGAAAATATTGCGAGAATAATTCCTAGAGTTGATTCTGGTACTGAGAAAAATAATGTTGAAGCAATTCCTAGGACTGGTGCGACTGCATCCACTAGGAGCCATTTGAATGCCTGAGTTCGTGTTCCAGAATTTTTTAAAACCATATTAACTGTATTTATTCCATCAGAAAAATCGTGCACCAAAACTGCAGATGTTACGACTAAGCCCACCATGGAAGAAACTTGAAAAGCTAAACCAATAGCTGCTCCATCAAAGAAACTATGTATAGACAAGCTTCCAGCTCCTAGTATTCCCCTATTGTTTACGTGGTTATCTGTTGGATTATCGTGGTCATGTTTCTCTTCACTGTGCGAGTGAAAAAAAATAAATCTATCTAAAATCATATAAATAATAAATCCTAAAGCCATTATAGAAGTGATATATGAGGTGTGATAAGCAGTACCACCTAAATTTATTGCTTCGGGTAGTAAATCAAAAAATGCGACGCCGATAACTGCTCCGGCAGAAAAACCAAGAATTAAATGTAATTTATCTTTGAAACGAAGCGCAAACATTCCACCCAAAAAAGTGGAGATTAGTGTAGCTATACTTATCCAAATAATCATATTTGTATTGTAACAGAAAAAAGTTTTAAAATAAAAAAATGTGGGGTAGGTCAATTAGAGTTGTATCTCTAAAGCCCACCCCTTGTGTCCTGCTTGATTGGCTATCCAACGAATAGCCCTTTTAACATTGTAAGTATTGCTTCCCTGTTGTTGAAAATCAATATCGCCATCAGTGTGCCGATAAAGATCTTCAACATGTCAGCCAAACTGAGCCCTTCATTCCGCTTCATCCTTAGTTCGTAGGGCTCCTGTACTGGAACTACCACACCGTCGTCGTCTTTTAGCATAGTGTTCTCCTCACTCAATATATTACCTCTATAAAAACTTTAGTCAAACATATAACTTTAGTAAAAAATAGAAATGGGCGGGGTGTCGAGGCGTGTATGCGTCGAACTTCCCCGCCCTGATGCGCCCCAATTTCTGGGGCGTGAGAATTACTTCGCGAAGAACGCGAAGAATTTTGCGATCGCGTCGTGGTTCGTCGCGATCGCATATATGAGACCGGCCGCCACGACGACCCCAACAAAACGAAACGGGGTCACCACCGGCCTCGGTCCTGTCTGAACCGTTGCCTCAAACACGTGTCATCACCTCCTTCCCTTGTTCATTTTTGATACTACAACTAAAAAAAGATTAGTCAATGTTTTTAAAAATTTATGTAATCTAGTAGAATATTTAAATTTTTTGTGTTAAGATAATGCAGTTAAGAAATTAATAGCGGGCTGTAGTATATCGGTTGTACAAGTGCTTTGGGAGCATTTAGGCTGGGTTCGACTCCCAGCAGCCCGACCAGAAGTATGTTGGCGTGTTGTTTGTAGTTAGTTATATTAGCGGGATTAGTTTAATGGTAAAACGTCAGTTTTCCAAACTGAGGTTGGGAGTTCGATTCTCCCATCCCGCACCACAAACGAACTAGACGGTTTTTTGGAAGCCAAGATGCGGGACGCGCGAAGCGCGTCCCAAGGATTCCCGCCGATTTTCCCAAACGAATTTGGAGCACCGCCTTCGGCGGTGCGCACTGTTTTTTCGCCAAGAAGCAGGTTCGAGCCAAAGATTTCTTTGGCACAGACCTTTTTCGCAAAAAGGTCTGTATCCCGTGCGATTCCATTAAGGTTTTGTGCGACTTTTAACCAATCTAGTAGCGGTTCGAGCCAATCATTGTGCTTGTGTGAAAGAGAGGTCATTTCTTCTTCGAGCGACTTCTTTTGTAAAATCAATTTTGCTTTTTCTACACGATAAGTTTCTTTCTCGATATCTTGGTCAAGATAGGTATTTAGAAGTCGCTCCAACTTTTGTGAAATGACCGATATTTTTGTTTCTTTCTCTTTCACACTAGCACCCACGGATTGGGCGGAATTTTTAAAATCAGCTCGTGCCATTTTTTCTAGCTCCTCCGCCCAATCTCGTGGCAAAGAAACTTTTTGAATTTCGGATGATAACTGGCGATCCAGTTCTTCTTCCCGAATACAAGGTTGGGAACATTTGATAGTTTTAGATTTTTTCGTGCAGTGATAATAAGTGTAATTGTGGACATTTCCATTTTTCTGCTTTTTAACCTTGTATTCGCCAGTTATCATCATTCCGCATTCGGTGCAAGACAATAATCCGCAAAATGGTTGTGGTTCGTTTTTCGCTTTTCGTTCGGGTTGTCCGCGAAGTTTCATAATCTCTTGCACCGAATCAAAAAGTTTCTTTGAAATGATTGGCTCGTGCTTGCCTTCGTGGAGTTCACCCGCGTAGTTAAAAAGTCCAGTGTAAAAAGGGTTGGAGAGAATAAAAGTCGCACGGGTTTTGTGGATTCTCTTTCCACCCCTCGAAACGATTCCGTTTTTCGCCAAAAAGTTGGAAATATCTTCTAACCTTTGATTTCCTTTCGCGTATCGCTCAAAGGCCAAGCGGATAATTTTCGCTTTTTTCTTTTCTACCACAATCATTTTTGTTCTACTGTCGTTGATATATCCTAAAGGAGCTTGGCTTGGAAATATTCCCATTCTCACTTTTTGGCGAAGCCCTCGTTTCGTATTTTCGGAAAGAGAATCCACATAGTATTTGCTTTGGACAAATGCCATTGATAATGAAAATTTCCCTTGCGGAGTATTTTCAAACCAGTGCGAGGGAAATTTCATGCTCGCAAGTTTTCCGATGTCGAGAAGGTAGATAATCTGTCCGCCGTCCACCGAATTGCGGGCAAGGCGATCGGGATGCCAAGAAACGATACCATTTGCCTCACCTCGTTCAATGCGTTTCAGCATTTGCCCGAAGATAGGGCGACCTGGAATTTTAGCAGATTGCTTTTCGATAAATTCCTCAACGACCTCTAAACTTTGCTCTCGGGCAAATGCCCGCAATTCGGTGAGTTGCGCATCAATACTCAAAACTTGCTTGTCCTCGACATCGGTGCTCTTGCGAGCATACAAAAAGAATTTTTGCATATATTTTTTGTAAAGCAGAAATGGCTACTCCAGTGTTGAAACCCTAACGTAAAGTTAAGATAGCTGGAATAGCCATTTCTGCTAACTTTACTAATAATGGTTTCAACATAGTTAGTATACCAAAAAATATTTCCGCAACAAAAATTCTTTTTGTATCCAAAGCAAATACTGAATTTGTATCGCACGGGATTTCGAACCTGCTTCTTGGCGAAAAAACAGTGCGCACCGCCGAAGGCGGTGCTCCAAATTCGTTTGGGAAAATCGGCGGGAATCCTTGGGACGCGCTTCGCGCGTCCCGCATCTTGGCTTCCAAAAAACCGTCTAGTTCGTTTGTGGTGCGTTTATTCTACCAAATCAGAACCTATTTTCAAAACAAAGTGAGGTAATCGC
>JBAXTS010000009.1:0-37055 GCA_037130055.1 bacterium
TTCTGCTTATACATATACTACTGGCGCGATAACTTCTGCTTGTACTGTGTCTGTATCTTTTGCACAAATGACAGGGACTCTTACATCTCCTAGTTGTACTGTTCCAGTAGGGGGAAGTACTTGTAGTGTGAGTCTTTCGTGGGGAATTACAAATCCAATAGGCACACCTACTGCTATTACTGCTTCTCTAATGACAAATCTAAATGTGACAAACACATTGACGTCTCCACAGTCTGGTGTCCAATCTGCTACAGTGCCATACGGCGGGAGAACATTTTATCTTTACAACAACGCACAATTACTAGCTACTGCAGCTTCAGCTGCGAGCTGTGCTTCAGAAACAACATGGAATACCAGTACGTGTTCATTAAATTCATATACAATTACATTTAATTCTAATGGTGGCTCGGCTGTTTCTTCTATAACAGCAGATTATGGAGCTTCTGTCTCTTCTCCAATAAGTCCTACCAAAACAGGTTATTCCTTTGCTGGATGGTCTCCCGTAATTCCAGCAACAATGCCTTCAGGTGGTGGAACATTTACTGCACAATGGACTCCAAACATAAACACAGTCACATTGAACGGCAACACAAACACAGGAGGATCAACTGCATCACAAAACATTGCAACTGCTGCAACTGCAAATCTAAATGCAAATGGATATACAAAGACTGGCTATACATTTGCAAGTTGGAATACATTAGCAAATGGAACAGGAACAACTTATGCAAATGGAGCAAGCTATACCATAGGCACTGCCAGTGTCACGCTATATGCGCAGTGGACAGTAGATACTTATACGGTCACATTCAACGGCAACACAAATACAGGAGGAGCAACGACAACTCAAACACTTGCTTATAGCACAGCGACACCACTGAGAGCAAATGGATATACAAAGACTGGCTATACATTTACAAGTTGGAATACACTAGCAAATGGAACAGGAACAACATATGCAGAAGTCGCGGACTATACTATAGGTTTAGCAAATGTGACCTTATACGCACAGTGGACGGTTGGTTCTTATACAGTTACCTTTAATGGAAATGCAAATACAGGAGGAGCTACCGCCACCGAAACTTTTGTTTACAATATACCAAAAGCACTGACAGCAAATGGATATACAAAGACGGGATATGATTTTGCTGGCTGGGCAACTACAGCAGTCGGAGTAGTCGGATACGCAAATAACGCAAGTTATACCATTGGTGGAGCAGATGTGATTCTATATGCAAAATGGACAGTCAAGTCTTATACTGTTACTGCTAGTGCAGGCGCAAATGGAACAATCTTGCCCGCTACAAAACAAGCCGATTATGGTTCTGTGGCAACATTTACGATTACTAAAAATGCTGGTTTTGAAGCTGATTTTGGAGGTACTTGTGCAGCAGGATCACTTTCTGGACTTACTTATGTTACAGGAATTATTACAGGGAATTGTACAGTTTCTGTAACCTTTACAGTCAGCACATTTATAGTTTCTACTTCATCGAATGCTGGTGGTACTATATCTCCAGCATCAAGAATAGGAGTAACTTATGCCGACAACACAACATTTGATATTGCTCCAAATTCTGGATATTATATTGGGTCTGTAGCAGGGTGTAGCGGAACGCCAAATGGAGCATCATTTATTCCGATAACTTATACTACTGGAAATATAATAAATAATTGTACAGTTACTGTGTCATTCTTACACATGACTGGTACGATTTCTTCTTCTAGCAATTCTTGTATTATCGCGGGAGGAGAAAGCAGTTGTAATGTGGACTTAACCTGGAGCACGACGCATCCTATCGCTACTTCAGCTGTTACTGCGAACGGCATGACAGATGTAAATGGAAACTCTGGAACCTCGGTACCTTTTGCTGTGCCTTATGGTTCTAGAATATTTTATCTTTATAACAATAGCTTGAAGTTGGATGAAACCCCTATAATCACATCAAGCTGTGCTGCAAATACGGAATGGAATGGTGGTGTGTGTGCCCAGATCATAGTGGGAGTTTGCGGAACTAGTTTTTACACATGCGACAAAGGTACTCTCACAAACCAATTTGATGATACTAATCTATGGGCATGGCAATGTGACCCAGCAGCTGCTCCTTAGTGTTCAAATTAACAAAAAAATCTCCCCTCTAGGAGATTTTTTTGTTATAATGTATATATGCAAATCGATGAAGAGAAGTTAAAAAAACTTATTTTGGATTCTGCTCTTGTATCCAAGAAAGACCTAGAGGATGCAATAAGAAAAGCAGAGACAGAAAAACAAAAGTTTAGTAATATTTTGCTTTCTGATGGGAAAATATCAGAAATTGATTTAAAAAGAATGGAAGCTTTTATTCTGGGAATACCATTTGTTGATTTAACAAATCAAAAGATTGATTTTTCTGTATTGTCTCTAATTCCTGAGCCTATCGCACGTAATGACAATATTGTCGCTTATAAAAAAAGTGAGACAAGCTTGGAAGTGGCCATGCTAGATGTTGAAGATTTACCAGTAATTGATTTTATTAAGAAGCGTTCTGGTCTCAAAATTTTGCCTCGTCTCACTGATGCATCTTCTATCAGGTCTGTACTCGTACAATACAGACAAAGCCTAGAAGCAGAATTTCAGGACATAATTCAAAAAGAAACTTCCTCACTCAAGGTTCTTTCTAAAGAGGAAGGAGAAAAAAGTTCTGAGAAAACGGAGTTGGAATTAAAAGAAATGGCAGAAGGTTTGCCTGTTGTGAAGATTGTTGATTCTTTGATTTTTCATGCAATTTTACAAAATGCATCTGACATACACATTGAGCCGGGGGAGAAGGAGTTGACTGTACGTTACAGAATAGACGGAATATTGCATGATGCGATGGTTCTAGACAAGAGTGCCAAGGCAGGGATAACAGCTCGTATCAAAGTGCTTTCTAATTTGAAACTCGACGAGAAAAGGTTGCCCCAAGATGGCAGGTTCAAGATAGAGCAAGATGGAGAAAAGATTTCTTTTCGTGTTTCTACATTGCCGACTTTCTTTGGAGAGAAGACCGTCATGAGAATTTTAAAAGAAAATGCACACGGCTTTTCGCTCGAATCTTTGGGTTTTCATGGTGAGGGACTCGAAAGGATACACGACTCTTTAAAACAAAAAACAGGAATGGTATTAGCTACTGGGCCGACAGGAAGCGGAAAGACAACGACACTTTATACCATGTTGGATCTTTTAAATAAACCTGAAGTTAATATTTCTACTGTTGAAGACCCTATAGAATATCAAATGCCCAGAGTTAATCAAACACAAGTAAAGCCAGAGATAGGTTTGTCTTTTGCAAATGGTTTGCGTTCACTTCTGCGCCAGGACCCGGATGTCATCATGGTGGGAGAGATTCGAGATGGCGAGACGGCTGGACTTGCAGTGAATGCATCACTCACGGGTCATCTAGTTCTCTCCACAATACATACCAATTCTGCTGCTGGTGCAATCCCTAGACTCATAGATATGAATGTCGAGCCATTTTTGATAACAGCAACAGTCAAAACTATCATTGCTCAGAGACTGGTGCGCAGGCTTACCCCAAACAAAGAAAAATATTTTTTATCAGCTGCGGAAATAAAGAATTTGTCCAAAGTCGTTGACCTAGATAGAATGCTCGGATTTTTGAAAATAGAAAATATTGTAGGCGCCAAGGATACATGGGACAAAATTCCTTTTTATAAAGCCGTCAAGAGTACAGAATTCGAAGATGGATATAGAGACCGTATTGGTATGCACGAAGTATTGAAAGTGACTGCTACGATAAAAGAAATGATTATCAAAGGAAGTTCTCAGGATGATATAGAGATACAAGCAAAGAAAGAGGGGATGATGACAATGCTTGAAGATGGAGTTTACCAAGCAGTGCTCGGCATCACCACCCTAGAAGAAGTATTCCGTGTTGTTTCTGAGTAATTGAAAATTAATAAAATACCAATGTTATTTTCATATAGAATAAAATCAAAAAACGGAGAAATCATTGACAGCACGACAGATGCCTCAGACCGTTTTTCTCTTATGCGAGAGATTAAATCTCATGGCGATGTCCCGTTGTCAATTACGAAAAAGAATAACAAGTTTGATAATCAGGTTTCTTTTTTAAACAGTCTTCTTTCAAAAGTAAGTATTTCAGAGCAAATTATTTTTACTAAAAATCTAAGTGGAATGATTAAAGCAGGGCTTTCTCTTTATCGTGCATTGTTAGTTTTAAAAAAACAAACAAAAAATCCTAAACTCAGTAAAATTTTAGTAGCTATTTCTGAGGATATAAATTCTGGGGGAACATTGTCCTCAGGACTTGCAAAATTCCCTGATGTTTTTTCAACACTTTTTGTATCGATGACACGTGCTGGTGAAGAGTCTGGTAATTTAGCTGGAGCACTTTCTGATATAGGGATGAATTTAGAGAAATCACATTCCTTAACTAAAAAAATACACGGAGCTTTAATATATCCTGGGGTTATTATGTCAGCCATGGTTGTGATAGGTGTTTTGATGTTTGCTTTCGTTGTGCCGACACTTGCAAATACTTTCAAGGAGCTAGGTGTAGTTTTGCCTGCATCTACCCGTGTTCTTATTTTCTTTGGTAATTTTTTCTCAAATAATTTAATACTAACCTTTGTGATTATCTTGGGTATCTCATTTGCATTATATTTATTATTTCGTTCGAAGTTTATCGCAAAATATATTGATTTTATTGTTATTAGGGCGCCACTTATGGGCACCCTAGCAAAGGAATTAAATACTGCTCGTACCGCGCGCACGATGTCCTCGTTGTTATCTTCTGGAGTTTCTATTATGCGAGCGGTTGATATCACCAAAGATGTCGTGCAAAATATCTATTACAAAAGAGTTTTGGACGAAGCAAAAATAGCAGTAGAAAAAGGGGCGCCATTTTCTACTGCCTTCGAAGAAAATACAAATCTTTATCCAATTATGATGTCCGAAATGATACAAGTAGGAGAGGAGACAGGTAAATTATCAGATATGCTATTACAGATTGCTTTATTTTATGAGGAGGAGGTTGAAAGTAAAACAAAGAACCTTTCTACAATTATTGAGCCTTTGCTTATGATTTTTATTGGTGCTGGAGTTGGATTTTTTGCAATTTCAATGATTTCACCACTTTACTCTATTTTGGGAAGCATAAATTAATTTATTATGATAAAAAATTACAAACAAGGTATATCAGTTATAGAGTTATTGGTTGTCATAGCTGTGCTTGGAATTATGTTTTTAATTATATTTCCACAATTTTCCAAAATGAGAGAAAATCAAGTGTTGAAGAGTACGATAGGGGATGTAATGTCTAATTTAAATAAAGCAAAATCGCAGACCCTAGCATCAATGAATTCTTCACAATACGGGGTTCATTTTCAGTCTGATAGAGTTATAATTTTTAAAGGAATCACTTTTTCTGCAAATGATGTGAACAATGTCACTACGAATATTACAACACCAGCTACAATCTCAAATGTTACCTTGGCTGGGGTGAGTGGTAATTCTGGAGATATGTATTTCAATCGTCTTTCTGGGACCCCTGATAAAACTGGTACCGTTACAGTTTCTACAACTTCTTTTTCAAAGATTATTACAATTTCTGCGACTGGGTCCATGAGTGTAAATTAATTATGAAAAAAATTTTTAAAAACAGCGGGTTTATGATGATAGAAATAATTGTAGCTATTTCTATTATTACAGTTTCTATTATGGCTGCTATGACTGTTGCACAAAAATCCATTTATGTTTCTCGTCAGGCTCTTCACTCTACTCAGGCGGCATTTTTACTGGAGGAAGGCGCCGAATCAGTTAGAGTATTTCGAGATAATTCCTGGAATAATATTTCTGTTTTAACTCCTGGTACAAATTACTATCCGACTTTTAGCAGTGGCACGTGGACTTTATCAACTGAAGCCAATACTATTGGGATTTTTACACGCACAGTAAACATGTCCAATGTTAATCGTGACAACACCACGAAGGATATTGCAGCCATAGGAACAAATGACCCTGGTACAAAATTAATCACAGTGACAGTGTCGTGGAAGGAAGGAGGGACGACAGTAACTAAAACTTTGAAATTTTATATAATAAATATTTTTTCTTAAATAAAAATGAATAAAATTATTAAAAAAAACCAAACAAAACAAGGATATGCAGTAATAGAACTTATATTTTATATTGCTTTATTTGTTCTACTTTCCTTGGTGGTTATCAATGCCATGATTACTATGGCCAAGTCTTTTAAAGAAACTACCCTGCAAGCAGAACTCGAGCAGAGTGGAGCCATCATGGAAAAAATGGTTAGAGAAATTAGAGCATCTTATGATATAGGTTCAATAACTACGAATGATTTAGTACTTAATACAAAGGACAACAATGGTGTAAATAAAACAGTAGAATTTTTACTTTCTGGTTCAGATATAGCTTTTAAGGAAAACAATGTTCTTACTGGAAATTTAAATACACCAAATATTGTTGTTACTGCAATTAATTTTACACAAATAACTACAACAAAAGGAAAAGCAGTAAAGGTATTTTTAACAGTTAGGTCGAGCAATGACGCTCTAGCTCGCACCCAAGATTTTTATGATACGGTCACTTTACGAGGTAGTTATTGATTATTTGTAAAGTTTAAAAAATAAAAATGGAAGTAAAAATAAAAGCAAAAGTAAAAAGAAAAATAAATAATCAATCGGGGGCGGCAATGCTTGTAGCTGTTATCTTTTTTCTTTTTATTTCTCTAGCAATAATTTCTGGCCTTTTTTCACCTACGGTGCGTGAGTTTAGAAATGCAAGTGTGAATTTAAGCTCTAAAAAATCTTATTTTTTAGCAGAATCAGGCAGCGAAGATGCCCTGTATCGTTTATTGAATAATATGACGATAGGAGTTAATGAAACACTAACACTGGACTCCAATACAGCGACCACAACTATTACAGATGGAGGTTTGGGAAGTAAAAGTATTACTTCTTTAGGTGATGTTTCAAGTTATCAACGAAAGGTTGCTCTGTCTTTAGGGGAGGGTGATGGTATTTCTTTTAGTTATGGTATTCAGGCAGGTGAATGGGGTTTTCGTATGGGGGATAAGTCATTTATAGATGGCAGCATATATTCTAATGGACCCGTTATAGGAACAGGCACAGCAGATGTCACTGGAACTGTTACTTCGGCCAATACTCCTGCTTTAGTGGCTGACCAGCAAAATGGTTCAGGTACACCGACATACAATCTGGCTTTTGCTAGACATGATTCGCATGATGCGGCCGAAGATATCGCGCAGAGTTTTGTCGTTAGTGCTACGGGTGTGTTAAACAAAGCTGAAGTCTATATGAAAAAAGTTGGACATCCAGCCAACGTAACTGTTTATATTACTCATGATATAGGTGGTGAGCCAGACGACGTAAGAGATATTTTAGCGCAGGGTGTTTTGTCTGCTTCTCTAGTTTCTACTAATTATGGTTGGGTGACAGTGACATTTGAGACTAATCCAAATCTTATTAGTGGCCAGACTTATTGGTTGGTAATTGAGAGTAACAATGATGACCATGATTATTATATTGCAGGAGCGAACACTTCTTATGCAAATGGTTCTGCTTTGATTGGAACTTATTCTCACGACCATCATCACCATGAGGGTAGCTGGGACCCAGTTTCTCCATCAAACGCTGATTTGTTTTTCAAAATATATCTCAATGGTTTACTTGGTTCGATTGATAATGTAAATATTGGTAAAAATGGTACTGCAAATGCATATGCTCATAATGTGATAGATTCATCAATCACAGGAATAAATTATTGTCAGACAGGAAGTGGTAATAATAAAAGTTGTAATACATCACTCCCTGACCCAGTTTCTATAGCTATGCCTATTTCAGAGCAGAATATTCAAGATTGGAAAGATGATGCACTCACTGGTGGGGTTATTGAGGGTGATTATATTCCTGGAGGACATGGGGTCACCTTAGGTCCTAAAAAAATTAATGGGAATTTTCATTTGGACGACAAGGATATTTTAACTCTCACAGGAACCATTTGGGTTACGGGAAATCTTCGTGTGGATCATAGAGCTATTGTAGAACCCTCGGCTTCATATTCTGGTTCAAGTGTCGCTGTAATTGTCGATGGCACTATCACTATCCAAAATGATGCTGAATTCACTTCAGGAGACTCTCGTAGTTATGTGTTGGCTCTAAGTACGAGCAATTGTCCTTTTGACCCGAGTTGTGCTGGCAATGATGCTATTACATTAAGTAGTAAGGTGGACGCTGTAATATTATATGCAGCAAATGGTCTTATTGATGTACGTAGTAGGGCCAAAGCCAAACAAGTAACGGGCTACGGCATTGATTTAGGTAATGATTCTGACCTGATTTATGATAAAGGATTGATCAATCAAAACTTTATTGGGGGTCCGTCAGGTGCTTGGAAAGTAAAAAGCTGGGGAGAAAGCCAATAAAATTTTATTTAAAAAATATGATACAATTCTTTCATGGCTAAAAAAATCATTATAGGTAATTGGAAAATGAACCCGCTCACCTCAAAAGAAGCGGAAAAATTGTTTACCGGAGTTAATAAAGAAATATCAGGAGTTAAAAAGACTGAAATTGTAATTTGCTCACCTTTTCTATATTTAAATGACTTAAAAAAAATATCTAAGAAAATAAGCCTAGGCGCTCAAAATGCATTTGCCGGAGACATCGGTGCATACACTGGCGAGGTTTCTACAGAAATGCTGTATAATCTTGGTGTTAGATATGTTATTTTAGGCCACTCCGAAAGACGAGCAATGGGGGAGAAGAATACTGATATAAATAAAAAGATAAAAGCGTCTCTTGTCGCAGGACTGGTTCCTATACTTTGCGTAGGGGAAAGCATGAGAGACGAGGAGCATAGCTATTTTAATTTAGTAAAATCTCAGATCGATGAATGCTTGTCGGGTATTTCCAAGAGTTCAATTTCAAAAATAATTATTGCTTATGAGCCAATCTGGGCAATTTCATCTACTGTTAATCGTAAAGATGCCACATCCGCTGATTCTCTAGAAATGGTTATTTTTATTCGTAAAGTTCTTTCTGATAAGTTTAAAGGGGAAGCATCTGATACCAGAATTATTTATGGAGGTTCTGTAAACGAGAAAGATGCGTTAGATTTTCTGACAAATGGCGGGGTGGATGGGTTGCTCGTCGGCCGCGCATCATTAAATGCAAAGAAATTTAACGAAATTGTAAAAACATGCGAAATATCAAGCAAATAAAAAATGTTAAAGGAAAAAGAGTTCTTCTTCGAGTGGATTTCAATGTTCCTATTGTTGATGGGAAAGTGGGAGATGATTTTAGAATAATTAAAGCTCTGCCTACTATTAAATTTTTACAAAAAAAGGGAGCAAAATTAATTTTGATAACACACCTAGGCAAAGGAGGTGAAACGCTTTTGCCTATTGTGAATGTTTTAAATAAATATATTAAAGTTGAATTTGTAGGAGATGTTGTTGGACCTATCGTTCAAAAAGCAGTTTCTTTGATGATGAATGGCGACATTGTGTTGTTAGAAAACATCCGGAATAATAAGGGTGAAAATGAATGTAGTAAAACTTTTGCCAAAGAATTAGCCAAATTTGCTGATATTTACGTTAATGATGCTTTCTCCGTGTCTCACAGGAAAGATGCATCTATTATTTTATTACCAAAACTTCTAACTTCTTATTCAGGATTACAGCTCGAGGAAGAAGTAAAAAATTTGTCGGAGGCTTTTAAAAATACCAAACATCCATTTTTATTTATTTTAGGCGGAGCAAAATTTTCTACAAAGGTACCTTTGATTAAAAAATATTTAAAGTTGGCAGACCAGGTTTTCATTGGTGGAGCATTGGCGAATGATTTCCTAAAGGCCAAGGGGTACGAGGTGGGGCAGTCTCTAGTTAGCGATACAAATTATGGCATTGAAAAAATTTTAAAAAATAAAAAATTAATTTTGCCTGAGGATGTTCTTGTAAAAAATGGTGATAAATTAATTAATAAAAAAGTAAATGAAGTTGGAAAAGATGAGGTTATCATTGATATTGGTAGTGAGACGATAGAAAAATTAAAGCCATTTATTAAAAATGCGAAGCTTGTATTGTGGAATGGACCACTTGGTAAATATGAGGCAGGAGGGGCAATAGCCACCAAGGAAATTATCAAAATCGTTGCTACCTCTCGAGCCAAAAGTATAATTGGTGGAGGAGATACAGTAACAATAATTTCAGGAATGAAAATGGAGAATGAATTTTCTTTTATTTCTACAGGTGGTGGAGCCACGCTTGATTTTCTAGCAAACGGAACGTTGCCTGGTATTAAAGCGCTAAAATAATTTTATCTAAAACTTTCTTACTAGCTTCAATGTCTTTGTATTTTTTGATTTGGAATTGAGGCAAATTGTCGTCGAAATATCTTGGGATTAAATGTATGTGGAAATGTGGAACATCTTTTCCTACTACAGAAACTTGTACATAGTCACAAGGGAGACCCTTTTTTACTGCGAGCATTATTTTTTTAGTTAATTTGAAAATCTCAGATATTGTTTCATCGTCCGTCTCATGCATCCAGACCACATGTCTCTTTGGGATAATCAAAAGATGCCCATCTGCTACTGGCTGAATATCCAAGAAGGCCAAAAAGTCTTTATCCTCATAGACTTTTGAGCAAGGAATTTCATTATTTATTATTTTGCAAAAAATACATGTATTCATAATAACTTTATTATAGCAAAATGTGTTAAAATTTCATCTATGCAAAAGTATGGTGAATTACTTCGAGCGCTTCTAGAAAAAAGAGGAATTACAGATGAAGAGCAAGCCGATATTTTTTTAAACCCAAAATACGAGCGAGATTTTCATGACCCATTTGAGATGCGCGATATGGAGCGTGCATGCGAGAGAATTTACGATGCAATTAAGGCTAATGAAAAAATAGTTATTTACGCGGATTATGACTGCGATGGTATTCCCGGAGCAGTTATTTTGACTGATTTTTTTAAGAATATAAATTATAAAAATTATTCAGTATATATTCCACACAGGCATTCCGAGGGGTATGGCCTTAATATGGATGCGATAAAACAATTCGTGGGCGAAGGAGTAAAATTATTAATTACAGTTGACCTTGGTATTACAGCAGTTGCGGAGGCAAAAGAAGCAAACAAGAGCGGTATTGATGTGATAATTACTGATCACCACATTCCGGGGGAGGTATTACCCAAGGCTTTTGCCATTTTAAATCCCAAAGTAGATGAATACACCGAAAAAATGTTATGTGGGGCAGGTGTTGTTTTTAAACTTATTCAAGGCTTTATAAAAAAATATAAAGAAGAGGAAAATTTGTTTAAAACAAAAGACGGAATGGAAAAATGGATGCTTGATATGGCAGGACTCGCGACTCTATCTGACATGGTTCCACTTACGGGGGAGAATAGAGCCATCGCTTATTTTGGGATGAAAGTCTTGAGAAAGTCCCCTCGATTAGGATTACAGAAACTTCTCGCAAAGATGAACATAGATCAGAGATATTTGTCGGAGGATGATGTCGGATTTATGATTACCCCTCGGCTGAACGCCGCATCACGCATGGATGACCCAATGCGAGCTTACGAGCTTTTGGCGACGATGGATGCTCCTGAGGCTGGCGCTCTTGCAAATCACTTGTCTAAAATAAACGACAATAGAAAAACAATAGTAACGAGCATCATGCGAGAGGTAAATAAAACACTTGAAAAAAAATTGGAAGACAGTGAACATAGAGAGGTGTTGGTAATAGGTAATCCAAAATGGCGTGTGGGAGTTCTCGGTCTTGTCGCTGGTAAAATATCTGATGAACATAAAAAACCCGTTTTTGTTTGGGGAAAAGATGAGAATGATTGTATCAAGGGTTCGTGCAGAAGTGACGGCTCTGTCTCCGTCGTAGAGCTGATGACTGCAACAACAGAATCTTTTGTTGATTTTGGTGGACACGAGTTAGCTGGAGGTTTCACTGTGCACAATGACAAAATTCATTTCCTAGAAGAAGCTTTGTCTGTTTCATTTAATAAAGTTAAAAGAGATAAAAAGAGGGTAGAAATAACTTTTGATGTAAAGGCAGATTTGGGTGTTGTGAACATGGGGAACTGGAAGGAGATAGAGAAGATGTCGCCCTTTGGTACTGGCAATCCAAAACCAGTTTTTCTTTTTGAGAATGTTAAAATAGAAAAATTAAAAAAGTTTGGCAAAAATGGTTCAGGCGAGCACTTGGAAATTACTTTTTCTGATGCCAGCAAACACAAAGCAGTGGCAATTTCTTTTTTTTCCAACATCGACTCATTTAAAAATCAGTTGGTAGAAGGTCTCAATGTGAACCTGCTCGCCACTTTTGACCTGTCTCGTTTCCGCGGTCGCGAGGAGCTAAGATTAAGAATTGTTGATATAATCTAATTATGCAAAATCCAGAAAAACATAAGGTTCAAATTTATACCGATGGTGCAGCGAAAGGGAATCCAGGTCCTGCAGGCTGGGGTGCGATCATTATGTTTCATGATGGTAAGTTGAAAGTTGTTGAGATTGGGGGAGGGGTAAAACATGCAACCAACAATCAGATGGAATTGACCGGTCCCATACAAGCTTTAAAATACATAAAAACTAATCCACGCCATGGCGTAGATGTAGAAATAGTATCAGATTCAAAATATGTAATTTTAGGAATTACAGAATGGATTTTTAATTGGCAAAAGAACAACTGGCGCAACGCTGCAAAGAAGCCAGTAATGAACAAAGAACTCTGGGAAGAATTATATGAGTTAGTTCAAGAAGTAAAACCCAAATGGACTTATGTTAAAGGGCACAACGGGCATGAACACAACGAACGAGCCGATCTTATTGCGACAAGTTTTGCAGAAGGGGAACCAGTCGAACTTATGAAACAAATATAAAATTATGAATCAAAATCCTATTGAAAATCAAAGACCAGAAAGTAGAGAGCAATTGGCAATAAGAATAACAATAGCAACACCAGAAGACTGGGAAGCATATAAAGAATTGCGACTTCTTGCGATTACTAGCGAAGATAAAGAAATGTTTGATGTATCAAAGCATCCAGATAAAGTAGAAAAAGAACAAAATAGGACTGAACAAGAATGGCGTGATCTTTTATCTCAAAGTGATAGGTTTGTTGTTTTATACTGGGAGGGCGTTAAGGCGATAGGGATGGGGGTAATAAGCAAGAAAGAAAAATATTGGGAATTGGGTGGTGGTTACGTCAAGAAAGAGTTTCAGGGTAAAAAGATAGGGCAAAAGATATTCGCGAAACGTTTACAAGAAATACAAATACGAGGTGGTACAAAAGTAAGAACAGGGATGGAAGAAACCAATAAACGGTCTATTCACATTGCTGAAATTTTTGGTTTTAAGCAGACGCAAGAAGATTTGGACGAAGTAGGTGATTTTGAAATGGAACTAAAGGATGTAAGTGGTCCAGAGATAGCTAAAAAAATCGAAGAAATATTAAATGCGGGATAAAATATTTTATGTCGCGTGTTTGGGGTTTATCACAGGAGTGCTGTTGCGCTCTTTTTTCTTTATAAATTTATATTTAGTTATTTTATTTGGCGTGATTGGTATCACGCTTTTTTTGTTTTTTACCATTATTTCTAAAGATAATTGGGGGATTATATTTTCTGTTTTCATTTTATTGTTTAGTTTAGGGATTTTTAGGTTTCATTTAGTAGATATTTCAAACCCTATAGTTTTTGAATCTCAAGTCGGAGAAAAAATAAATTTTTCAGGAGAAATTATCAATGAACCCAGTCTCAAAGAAAACAATCAGCAATTGATTATAGAAACAGTAACAGGTAAAGAAAAAACAGAAATTTTATTATCGACTGATTTAGATACAGATTATAAATATGGAGATAAAATAAATTTCACTGGTGTTTTGAAAAAGCCGGAGAATTTTATGACAGATCAAGGAAAAGAATTTGATTATATAAATTATCTGCGGAAAGATGGAATATTGTATGTAATAAATAATCCCAAAATTGAAATTATCTCTCGTGGAAATGGGAATAAAATTAAAAGTGCTCTATTTTTCGCCAAAGAAAAGTTTTTGGAAAAAATGAATTTTGTGATAAATAATAATGAAGGTTTATTGATGGGTGGACTAATTCTCGGCGAGAAGGCTGCATTCAGTCAGGACTTAAGGAAAAGTTTTGTGGACACTGGAACTATTCATATAATCGCACTCTCTGGATATAATGTGACGATAGTAGCTGAATGGATCATGAAGTTGTTCGCGCATGTGCCTTACGTTGCGAAGAATTTCGGTATTGGCATGGGTATTTTGGCGATTATTCTTTTTATTTTAATGACAGGAGTGAGCTCGACAGCCGTGCGCGCCGGGATAATGGCGACCCTTGCACTCATAGCTCGTGCGACTGGTAGAAATTATGATGTCATGCGGGCTCTAATTCTTGCTGGTGTGTTAATGATATTTCTTAATCCGTTTTTGCTGGTCTATGATGTTTCCTTTCAGCTTTCATTTTTAGCTACTGTCGCTGTCATATTTTTGTCACCAAGGATTGAGAAATATTTTTTGTGGGCCCCAGAACGTTTTGGTTTGCGAGATATTGTTTCTGTTACTGTTGCTGCTTATGTCTTTGTTTTTCCATTTATTTTATATAAGATGGGGAATTTCTCATTAATTGCGATACCAGCAAATGCATTGATTTTGCCGTTTGTCCCTTTTACAATGATGCTTGGTTTTTTGACAGGATTTTTAGGACTTATTTATTATGTTCTTGCTGTCCCGTTTGGCTACCTATCGTATTTATTTTTGCATTATGAACTAGGAGTAGTAAGTTTCTTTTCTACTTTACCGTTTGCTTCTTTTACTTTTCCAAATTTTCCACTCTGGTTAACAATCTTAATCTACATGTATTTTATATACAGGCTTTGGAGTAGAAATATTAAAAGGTTTTTTGACACTACTGAGCCTTAAGAAAATTATCCTCTATTACTTCCCAGTTTAGATTTGCAAAAAAGTCCTCTATGTATTGTTTCTTTCCGCTTGGTTGGTAGTCTGCAACATATGCATGTTCCCACATATCAATACCGAGAACCCAGCCCAGTCCATTTAGTTGGCCGAGCTGTTGCTCATCGATCCACACTGGAATTAGTTGTTTAGATTTTTTATCCCAACAAAGGACTGCCCAGCCTATTCCGCGTGTTGTTGCGAGAGTTTTGAAGCTCATCATCGCAGCTTCAAATGAATTGGCGACTTTCTCCAACTCCATTTTAAATTTTGAGCCGGCTGGCAATGGCTTTGCACCACCTTCGAGTGATTTGAAATAATACTCATGATTGCGCATGCCATTAAACTCAAAACCAATTCTGCGGTGTAGCTCGCCGATGACATAAGCATTTTTTTCCGGGTCGGACATATATTCATCTAGCTTGTCGAATATTTGATTGGTATTTTTTACATACCCAGCATAAAGTTTCAAATGTTCTTCTACATTTTTCACGGAGATTCCTTTTAATTGCCCGATACTAAATTTTATTTCTTCGAAATTCTTCATGCTACTATTATAGCATGAGCGAGCAGCATGAAGTTTATATTAAGAAATACTGGTCAATTATTCTGCTTTTTTTGCTTTTTGTATTGAATATTTTCCTTTTCTGTTTCGACTGGCAAAGTTCTCATCGAGTTCTTACTTTTGCAATGCTTGATGTTGGACAAGGGGATGCAATTTTTATAGAGTCACCTACTGGAACTCAGGTTTTATTTGATCTCGGACCACCACGCCAGATTCTCGGCTCTCTTTCTAGTGTAATTTCACCATTCGATAGAAGTATTGATGCATTGATAATTACGAATCCTGATGCGGACCATTTGGGTGGTTTTACAGATATTTTAAAAAATTATAAAGTTGGTGTGGTTCTAGAGTCTGGAGCACTCACTGATTCAAAAATTTATCAAAATTTTAATGAAGAAATAAAGAAACAAAATATACCAGACATACTAGCGAGAAGGGGGATGAGATTGAATATTGGAGGGGGCGCTTATATAGATATTTTATTTCCGGACCGTGATGTTTCAGAATGGGCTACAAACGAAGGGTCTGTGGTCGCACGTCTGACATATGGCAAGAACTCTATAATGCTTACAGGTGACGCAACAGCAAAAACTGAAAAAATAATTCTTTCTGAAAATTCTCAGGCGGAATTAAAAAGCGATATTTTAAAAGTTGGGCACCACGGCTCACGTACTTCTACTATTTATTCTTTTGCAAAAGCAGTTTCTCCTACTTATGCTCTTATTTCTCTCAGCAAGGATAATACATATGGTCATCCCCACAAAGAAACATTGGATACTCTTGCCAGCCTTGGTGCCAAAGTTCTGCGTACAGATCTTCTCGGCACAATAATAATAAAGTGTGATATTATGGGTATATGCGAGATAAACTAATAGAAAAATTGATAAAAGGGGAAGAAAAGAGGCAAAAAGAGGGCCTAGAGCTCATACCCTCAGAGAACTATGTTTCAGAAGATGTCTTGAAGGCAAATGGTTCTATTTTTACAAATAAATATTCGGAAGGTTATCCGGGACGCAGATATTACGGCGGGCAGGAGTTTACTGATCAAGTAGAGAGATTGGCGATAGAGCGGGCCTGCAAACTTTTTAAATGTAAATTTGCCAATGTTCAGCCTCACTCTGGTGCTCCTGCAAACTTGGCCGTCTATGCAGCATTACTATTGCCAGGGGATACAGTGCTCGGCATGGATCTTTCGCATGGAGGACATCTTACTCATGGACATCCGATGACCTTGCCAGCAAAGATTTACAAATTTGTTACTTACAAGATGAAGAATCCTGAGACTGGGGAGATTGATTATGAAGATTTACGCAAAATAGCATTAGAACATAAACCTAAAATAATTCTCGCTGGTTTTTCTGCTTATTCTCGAACACTAGACTATGAGAAATTCGTAGAAATTGCGCATGAGGTTGGTGCAGTCACTATGGCTGACATGGCGCACATTGCTGGGCTCATCGCTGCTGGCGTACTTCGCAATCCATTTGATGATGGTTTTGATATTATAACTTCCACTACTCACAAGACTCTTCGTGGTCCACGCGGAGGACTTATTTTAACTCGCGAGAGTGAAGAGATAGCAAAGAAAATTGATAAATCAATTTTCCCGGGTATTCAGGGCGGTCCTCACATGCATACCATAGCCGCCAAGGCCGTGGCTTTCGGCGAAGCGATGACTCCAAAATATAAACAATACGCAAAGCAAATTTTGAAAAATGCGAAAGCAATGGAGAAAGTTTTTAAGAAGAACAATGTTCGTATGATAGGTGGCGGCACCGACAATCATCTTATTTTGGCTGATGTATTTGGTTCTTTGGGTGTGACAGGCAAAGAAGCTCAAACGGTGCTAGACGAAGTAGGCATAACATTAAATATGAATTCAATTGCAGGGGATACTAGGAAACCACTTGACCCATCGGGAATTCGTTTTGGCACTCCAGCTATCACCACACGTGGATTTAAAGAGAAAGACTGCGCATGTGTTGCAGAGCTTATGATAAAGACATTAAAAAATAAAGACGACAAAAAAGTAAAAGATTCTGTGCATAAAGAAATTAAAAAATTAGCTAAAAAGTTTCCAATACCAAAAAAGTTTGTTTAGAAATTAAAATTTAGTAAAATAATTTATGCTTGAAGGCAAAAAAGTAATTGTAATAACGGGTGGTAATAGTGGATTAGGAAAAGCTACAGCTAAAATTTTGGCAATTCAAAATCATGTTGTAATTTTAGGTAAAAATGTGAAAGAAGTGGAAAAAACATCAAAAGAATTGAAATGTGATGGAATCATTTGTGATATCACAGATGCTGAACAAGTAAAAAATGCATTTTCTCAAATTATAAAAAAATATAATAAAATTGATTGTTTGATAAACTGTGCGGGAGTTTGGATAAAAGGACCGATTGAAGAAAACAATCCGAAAGATATACAAAACACTGTTATGGTAAATACATTAGGAACATTTTTGACGGTAAATGCTGTTGTTTCTCAATTAAAAAAGCAAAAACATGGCAGAATCATAAACATTAGCTCCAGGGCCGGTCTTAATCCAAAATCCGAACGTTCTGTTTACAATGCTTCAAAATGGGCGGTAACTGGCTTTACAAAATGTCTTCAGATGGAGCTGGCCCCATTTGATATTAGTGTTGTCGGTTTTTACCCTGGCTTTATGCACACCGATATTTTTGAAAAGGCAGGCGATCACAAAAATGATTTTAGTAAGGCGATGTCAGTTGAAAAAGCAGCCAAAGCCTTGGACTATCTTGTAAATGTTGACGACGATTTGTTGATTAATTCATTTGAAATGGAGTCTTTGGGTGAAGCTAAATAACATGGTAAAGAAAGGCAAATTCATTGTAATAGACGGTACTGATGGAAGCGGGAAGGCGACGCAGGTGAAACTTCTGGTGGAAAGTCTCAGGGGCGAAGGCAGAAAGGTCAAGGTTATTGATTTCCCCGAATATTATTCAAACTTTTTTGGTAAATTCATTGGGCACTGTCTTTCTGAACAATATTACAATTTTATAAAAGTACATCCGAAAATAGCTTCAGTGCTTTATGCGGCAGACCGTTTTGAGTCTAGAGATAAAATATATAAATGGCTGAAGGATGGAAATATTGTAATTGCAGACAGATATGCTAGTGCGAACCAGATTCATCAGGGAGGGAAAATAAGCAATGCAAAAAAAAGAGAAGGATTTTTGAAATGGTTAGACGAGATGGAGTATAAAGTTTTTAAAATTCCTAGACCAGATGCAGTTTTTTATTTGAGCGTGCCTGTCCCTATAGTAATGAAATTAATGAAAGATAGAAATAAAAATAGCGATAGGGGATATTTAGGCAAGAAGAAAGATGTACACGAGAAAGATGTAAATTTTTTAGAGAATTCTAGAAAGAGCGCACTCTGGCTTGCAAAAACTCAGAAAGGTTGGACCAAGATAGAGTGTGTTAAAAATGATGTTCTAGATACTCGCGAGAATATCCACAAAGAAATTTATGAAAAAGTTAAAAAGATTATTAAATGATAAATTTAAATCGACCAACAAACTTATTTAGCAATAGTAAGTGGTCGCGCACTATTACTATTTTAAATTAAACTTGTTTTTTAAATGTAATTCATTATCTATTTTTTCTGCTAAAATAAAACGTACATGCCTTCTGGCATTATAAAGTTCGATAATAAATTCAATCTCTTTGTTGCACGGATATGGATACACAAATACTGATTTTTGAAGTTCCCTGAGACCTATTTCTTGAAAATGTATACGTAATGAATCACGCAACCCTTTTAATTTTTCAGGAATATCAAACATGATTATGCGCCATTTGCCGTCCCATTTTTCTGGTTTTTTTATTTCTAGTTTATCTATATTAAAACGTAAAGCTTTTTGTTTTCCATTTTCATTTAAGATTAGGGTAGTTGTTCCATCTTTATTGTTTGTTTCAGCAACTAAGTGGGAAGCATATATGGAATTAATTGCCCTTTGTAGTGCTTGCTTGTTTTCTTTTTCCAGTTCTTTTGGTATCTCTTTTAAAATCCATAAATGTTTTTTGTAAGATTTAGATAATCCAAGCGCTAACCCCGCAAGGAGGAGTAAGAGTACTTTCTTTTTTAGGTTTCCGATTCTTGGCATATCATGTCCCATTTATATATTATAGCATTAGTAAGTGGTCGCGCACTAATACTAAATTGGTTTTTGGGAACAGAAGATATATAATTAAAATAATATGAGAATTCCTGTTGTAAATGAACAAGATGAGATAATAGGTTATAAGGATAGAAACGACAGGAATAATCTTGATATTACAAGGATAACGGCTCTTTGGTTGTTTAATGAACGTGGCGAGGTTCTTCTTGCTCAACGTGCTTTTAATAAAAAATTTAGTCCAGGAAAGTGGGGTCCAGCAGTCGCTGGTACTGTTGAGGAAGGGGAAACTTATGAATCAAATATAATTAAAGAAGCTGAGGAAGAGATAGGGCTAAAAGATCTAAAACCAATCTTAAGTCAAAAGCTCCGTCGTACGACCAACCATGCGTACTTTGCTCAATGGTTTATTACGACAATTAATAGCGACTATCCTTTAGTTAAACAAGATAATGAAGTAGAGGCAATTAAGTGGTTTTCTAAAGATGAACTTTTTAAAGCCTTGGATGAGACACCCGAAATTTTTCTTTACAGTCTAAGAGAAAGTGCGACTTATTATTTTTCTTTTAAAGAAAATTATTAATTAAGTTTTTACAATTTTATGCAATTAAATGAATATCAAAAGAAGGCATTAACGACTGCACTTTATCCAAAGAAATATAAAGTTATTTATCCTGCTTTGGGTCTCGGAGACGAGGCTGGGGAGGTGATGGGAAAAATTAAAAAATGGTTACGTGGAGATGATGGAAAGGGGAAAATGACTAGCGAACGCAAGGATGGTATAAAAAAAGAACTTGGAGATGTTTTGTGGTATGTGGCTTTATTGGCGCATGATTTGGATATTACTCTCGACGATGTGGCGAAAGCAAACATTGATAAATTGAAATCAAGGAAAGAAAGAGGGGCATTGCATGGAGATGGTGATAAAAGATAGAATATAAGGATGGAGTCAAAAATAAGAAACTTAATAAAAGATGCACTCCTAAATCTCAAGATAGAGATTAATGATATTGTGCTTACGCACCCAGAGGATTTTGAGAATGGTGACTACTCTACAAACGTTGCTTTGGCAATAGCAAAAAATATAAGCGAGAACCCGAAAGCTTTGGCGGAAAAGATAGTCAGAGAAATTTTGAGATTGAATGTAGCTAAAAATATACACAAGGTGGAAGTAGCTGGTGCGGGTTTTATTAATTTTTATTTATCTAGAAAGTTTTTTACTGACAGCATAGAGGAAATTTTAAATAAAGGAGAAAATGTTGGTAAGAATGATACGAATAAAGGTGAGAAGATAATGGTTGAATACACAGACCCAAATCCTTTCAAGCCATTTCACATTGGGCACTTAATGACGAATGCAATAGGGGAATCTATCGCGAGGATTTTAGAACACTCAGGGGCCGATGTTTCTCGGGCAAACTACCAGGGAGACATTGGATTGCACGTCGCGAAGGCTATCTATGGCCTTCTTCAGGATGAGTCTTTGCAGAACAAAATGCTTTCTAATAATTTACAGGCGATGAATATTGGCAAGGCATATTCAAATGGTGCCGAGGCTTATGAGACAAATGAAAATGGTAAAAAAGAAATAGATGAAATAAATAAGAAGCTTTATGCCAGAAGTGATAAAAAAATAAATGAGATTTATCATTGGGGTTTTGATGTCACAATGGATGCATTTGAAGATATTTATACAATGCTTGGCACAAAGTTTAAGTTTTATTTTCTTGAGAGTGTAATGGCTGACTTTGGTAGAGAAATAGTAAATAAGAATATGGGTAAAGTGTTCGAGGAGTCTGACGGTGCTGTCGTGTTCAAAGCAGAGAAGCATGATCCCAAACTTCATACTAGGGTCTTCATTACTTCACAGGGCTTGCCTACATATGAGACCAAGGAGCTTGGATTAACGCAAGAAAAATTTAAAACAAACCCAAACATGGACCTTTCTATAACAGTTACCGCGACAGAGCAGATGGACTATATGCGAGTCGTTATGAAGGCTCTGTCGCTAATTCATCCAGAGTTAGAAAATAGGATGAAGCACATCACTCATGGGATGATGCGTTTCGTTGGTGGCAAGATGAGCTCTAGGAAGGGTAACGTGGTCACAGGAGAATCTCTTTTAGCTGATGCGCGAGGTGCCATAATGGAAAAAATAAAGGACCGCGATATTCCACTATCGGAGAAGGAACAAATTGCTACAGACGTCGGCGTGTCCGCAATAAAATATTCCATATTGAGGCAGTCTATCGGTGCAGATATTATTTATGATTTTGAAAAGTCTATCTCATTTGAAGGTGACTCTGGTCCTTATCTTCAGTATTCCTTTGCTAGAGCAAATTCAATTTTAGAAAAGGCTCATGCAGAAAATATTTTGCCTGACTTTGAAAAGACTCCAGAAGAAGTTTTTGAAATAGAGAAGTTATTATATAGATTTCCCGAAGTTGTCCTCCGTTCAGCTTCATTATATGAGCCACATCATATTGCTAGTTATTTAATAGAAATCGCGCGCTCATTCAACAGCTTTTATGGCAACACTCTCGTAGTAAACAAAGACGATGAAAATTCTCCTTATAAGGTTGCTCTCACTTATGCTTTCGCTTTTATTATGAGGACAGGAATACAACTTCTTGGTATCAAGACTCCAGAGAAGATGTAAATCTAATATTGACAAAATGATATAAATATGTCATTTTATAGTTGTTCAAATAAAGACACGAAATTCTTCGTGTCTTTATTTTTCGTTCTTTTACATAGGGGGTTTATGGTTAAAAGCTAGGGTGCTCACAATACTTTTACGGGAGGGATGGGGATGGACGATAGGATCGTTCAGATTGCCCGGAAGACGCTTGAGGTGGGGGATAAAATCCTCATCGTTGGTGTCACTCCTGGCAATCTTGGTAAGTGGTATGGGATAGACGACCACCGATTGGTTTTTTGGTCATCTGCTTCTCGGCAGACAACTCGTCGCGTTTTTCCTGTGGGGGTGGGCTTAGTCGTTGTGACTAGGTTTATGTGCCACACAACAACTGAATGGTTGAGAAGTTCGTTGCCAAAAATGGCAACGTTTTACACTAAACATGTTTCGACGGGGGAGCTAAAAGACCTCCTTGAAACGGTTTACACACCACTGCCTAAGTTGGTTGTGGATCAAAGAGAAGAAATTGTTTTTACAAGACATCATCAGCCTGTTTTGTTGCAGCCTGCGGTGTCGAATGTCTCGTTGATTCGGGAGGAGCAGATGCCAAGTAGGAGTGGAGTAACAGATTTCGTAAAAAAGGAGGCGGATTTGGCGGCAGATAAGCCAAGTGTGGAAATTGTACGTTTGGCGCAGCTGGCGACTGAGGCTGGCCTTTCGACAACGTCAGGGAGCATTAGCCATGCCTTCTTTGCCGCGAAGGCAAGAAGGAAGGTTTCTGTTCCCTCAACGAATTCTCGCCGAGATTCTGGCGAGATGTTGAAGCGTTTTGCAAGCGATTGTGACCTCGCAAGGGTCGCGATAGCTGAAGTTCTGGACGAGAACGTGAGGCTTCAGCAGGAAGTTCGTAGCCTGAAGGCTGCCTTGGTTGGACAGAAACAGGCAATCAAAAAGGCTCTTTCGCAGCTTTAGTTGGTGGTGGAGAAAAGACACAAGAAAAAAGTAAAGGATTGGGTCCCGCGGCGCCCTGCAGAGATCGCGACAGGGTTATGAAGGATGACCTGAGGCAAAAATATCCTTCAATCAAGACAGTGGGCGGCGCCGAAAGGTGCCGCCCACTTTTACATTTTATTTAGTATGCTATACTTTATTTATAAGCGTCGAAGGGGATATCACCCCTGAGCTCTGGGAAGACACTGTAGATACACAGCGTAGAACCTGGCGGGTAAGCCCGTTAAAGCTGCAATGAGAAGTAAGCAAGGTGGTACCACGCGTGAAAACTCGTCCTTGTATAGTATTATTATTTACTATATTGAGACGAGTTTTTTTAATTTTTAAATTATGAATGAAGAAAATAAAAAAAGTGACGCAGCACTTCGGGAAGAGGCTATTTTGGAATTTTGGAAAGAGAATAAAATTTTCGAAAAATCAATAACTAAAAAAGCACCAAAAGGGAAATATATTTTTTACGATGGTCCACCATTTGCTACTGGCTTGCCACACTATGGTCATATTTTAGGAAGTACTACAAAGGATGTCATTGGGCGATATCAAACCATGCGTGGGTTTTCTGTTCCTAGGAGATGGGGTTGGGATTGTCATGGTTTGCCGATTGAAAATATAGTAGAAAAAGACCTAAATATTTCTGGGAGAAAAGCCATTGAAGAATTTGGTGTAGATAAATTTGTTGAACATGCACGAAGTAAGGTTTTAACTTATGTTTCTGAGTGGGAAAAAACAATTAATCGCATTGGGAGATGGGTTGATTTTAGTAATTCTTATAAGACGATGGACAACACTTTCATCGAGAGTGTGTGGTGGGCTCTCGGTGAGTTAAATAAAATAGGATTGTTGTACGAAGGGGTGCGTGTTCTCGCTTATTGTCCTCGCTGTGAGACACCGATAGCAAACTCTGAGATAGCCATGGACAATAGTTATAAAGATATTACCGATATTTCTGTTTATGTAAAATTCAAATTAAAAGATGTAGAAAACACCTATTTATTAGCGTGGACTACGACTCCTTGGACATTGCCAGGCAATACGGCCATTGCTTTAAATAAAAACTATAAATATTTATATATTTTAAATTCTCCAGAATCAGGAAAAGAAATTTTAATTATAGCAAAAGATTTATTTGAAAAATTGAAGAATAAATTTACTAATCCAGAAATTATAAAAGAGGTTAATGGGACAGAGTTGATTGGTCTTTCTTATGAACCATTATTCCCATATTATAAAAATATAGATTTACCAAATAAAGAAAATATTTGGAAGGTTTGGCATGCAGATTTTGTCACATTAGACATGGGAACAGGGATTGCCCACGAAGCTCCAGCTTTTGGAGAAGATGACATGGTTCTTGCAAAAGAACACAATATTCCATTTATTCGACATGTTGAACCAAATGGTACGTTTTCAAAAGAAGTCACAGATTTTGTCGGGATAAAAGTAAAACCAAAAGAAGACCATCAATCTGGAGACGTTTTAATCATTAAATATTTAGCTCCAACAGGTCATCTTTTTGCAAAAGAAAAAATAATACACTCATATCCACATTGTTATCGTTGCGAGACGCCTCTTTTATATTATGCTCTGCCATCATGGTTTGTGAATATACAGAAGGCAAAAAAGGGGATGCTCGAGAATGCAAAAACCATGAATTGGATTCCTTCTCATTTAAAAGAAGGGCGTTTTAAGAACACGATGGAGAGTGCGCCGGATTGGACTATTTCCAGGAATCGTTATTGGGCGAGTCCGCTTCCTTTTTGGAAGTCTGCATCAGGGAAAATAATGTTTGTGAATAGTATAGAAGATTTAAAGTCAAAGACGAAAAAGTCTGGTAATAAATATTTCATTATGAGGCATGGTGAAGCAGAGAACAATGCCATGAATGTTGTTTCCTGTGAGGCTACAAATGCTCACCACCTTACTGAAAAAGGAAAACAACAGGTTATGGATTCGAGCAAATCTTTATTTAATAAAAAGATAGATATGATTTTTGTGTCTCCATTTTTGCGAACCAAAGAGACTGCAGATTTGGTTGCAAAAGCAATTAATTTTTCATCTGAAAATATTAAAATAGATAAAAGATTAGGAGAAATATGCGATGGGATTTTTAATAATAAAGACACAAAGGAGATTCATAATTTTTTTAAAAAGAATAATTTAGAAAGATATGATGGAATGACTCCAGAAGGAGAGAGCTTAATAGATGTGAAGAAGAGAGCGGGTAAGTTTCTCAGTGAGATAGAACAAAATTATCAAAATAAAAATATCTTGATAATTACACATGAGGATACAGGATATGCAATATTGTCTGCAGCTGGTGGTTTTGACAAAAAGACTACTTCTACAGAATGGGGAAGCGAGTTTCTCAATGCTGAAATCAAAGAACTTAATTTTGTGCCATTACCACACAATGCAAATTATGAGCTTGATTTACATAGACCATATATTGATGCAATTACTTTGGTGGATAAAAATGGTGAAGAATATTTTAGAACAAAAGAAGTTATCGATTGTTGGTTTGAATCCGGCTCAATGCCATTTGCCCAAGACCATTATCCATTTGAGAATAAAAACTGGAAGAAGGAGAATTTCCCATCTGGGTTTGTTGCTGAGTATATAGCTCAGACACGAACATGGTTTTATTATACACACACAATTTCATCAATATTATTTAATCATGCGCCTTTCGAAAATGTAGTAACTACAGGAACTATTTTGGCTGAAGATGGTCAAAAAATGTCCAAGTCAAAAAACAATTTTCCCGACCCACATTTATTGTTCGATAAATACGGAGTGGACCCACTTAGATTTTATTTGATGTCTTGCCCTGTAATGAAAGGGGAGGATATTAATTTTTCTGAAAAATCAGTACAAGAAATTTCTAGTAAAATAATCGGGAGGCTTTTTAATGTTTTTGTCTTTTATGAGCTTTATCGAGATGTGTCACTAGAAGCTACAAACTATAAGCCAGAATCTAGTTCCAATGTTCTTGATAAATGGATTTTATCTCGATTAGAGCAGGTAATAGAAGAAGTTTCTATTGGAATGGAAAAATATGATATGGCGCTCGCTACCAGACCTTTTGAATTATTTATTGAAGATTTATCTACTTGGTATTTACGTCGCTCTCGTGACAGATTGAAAGATGAAGACAAAGAAGCAAAGCAGACTTTATATTTTGTTTTAAAAACTTTGATAAAAATAATGGCTCCTTTTGTTCCATTTGCCGCAGAGGATATTTGGTTAAAACTAAGAAATGAAAATGATGCTGAGAGTGTACATTTGACAGATTGGCCTATTCTAAAAAAGAAATGGTTTTCTTTTGGTAAAACAAATGTGTTGGATGAAATGCAAGCTCTTCGTGATGTTGTCTCTTTGGGACTTAAAGAGAGACAAAAAGAAAATATCCCAGTAAGGCAGCCCCTACCTCAGATTACAGCAAGTACTAATTTGGGAGAGCAGTATATCGAAATTTTGAAGGAAGAGTTAAATGTTAAACATTATGTGATGAAAGCTGAAACAGGATTTTTCCATTTAAATACAGAAATTACTCCCGAGCTAAAACAAGAAGGATATTATCGTGAGCTCGTTCGTGGCTTGCAAGACATGCGCAAAAAAATGGGATTAACTCCTAGTGATGTTGTATGTTTGATTTTTGAGACAAGTGACGCAGGTAAAAAACTTATAGAAAAGTTTGAAGCAGACATAAAAAAAACAGTCCTTGTTTCCAAAATTGAATTTGGGAATACTGATGGTGCAGAAATCAAAGTGGATGAACTTGCCTTTAAGGTGAAAATCATAAAATAAAAAGATGAAAACAATTCTTTTTGATTTTGATGGAGTACTAGTCCATACACACGTCGTGTGTTATGAGATTCATAAAGAACTAAATCCCAATATAAAATATGACTTTTTTCAAAGTCTTTCTTTTGGAAACTTCCAAGAGCTTATAGAAAAAGCGAAAACTGAAAATAAAATAATAGTTGGCAATGATTTCGGAAAACTTTACAAGGGTCGTCTTTCCAGCCTAGAAACTCCCGAAGAATTAAAAAAAGTTGTCGTAAAACTTTCGGCAAAATATCCTCTTTTTATTGTATCATCTGCAGACTCAAACTGGATCTCTCCTTTTTTAGAAAAAGAATCAATAGCCGATAAATTTAAAAAAATTTTAGGTAGTGATGTTCATTTCAGTAAGACAGAGAAAATAAAAAATTTACTTATTGAATATAAACTTTCTCCTCAAGACGTTGTTTTTGTTACTGACACGACGGGGGATATCATGGAAGCGCGCGAATGTGAAGTAAAGTCTATCGGCGTGACTTGGGGTCTTCACGAAAGAGAAATTCTAGCAAAAGAAAGACCTTTTGCCTTAGTGGACACCCCAGAAGAACTTGAACGAAAGATAGAAGAATTTTTTAAATGATCGGATGAGAAAAACTTTATAATAAAAAAGAAAAAAGGTAGCAAATTCTGCCATGACAGAATTTGCTACCTTTTGTGGGGTTTTATATAATAAATGTATGTCCATAATATTTGATATTTTAGAGGAATTAAGCCACACCACTCTTCGTTATAAAGGTGTGCGTGTTAATTTGCTTGGAATACCAAAATTGTCTTCATATAAATATGGATCTCTCAAGTCAGGAATTAGTCAATTAAAAAAGAAGCAATATATTTTAAAAAATAATTTTGGTTGGGTTTTAACACTAGAGGGGAAAAAGTATCTAAAAAGAAAATATAATTCTTTAATGCAATTTGATTCTCCATTTTTTAAAAATGACCCAAAAAATTTACTTATTATGTTTGATATTCCTCAAACCAAAAAAGCCGAGAGAGAATGGCTTAGGTGGCATTTAAAAAAATTTAACTATATTATGATTCAAAAAAGTGTATGGCGGGGACCCTCTCCATTGCCAAAAGAATTTCTTATTTATATCAAGAAAATAGGACTTCGTGAAAACCTGAAAATGTTAAAAATATCAAAAACTTATTAATATTAAAAAAGGTACTAAACTCTGCCATGGCAGAAAATAGTACCAAATAGTTGTTTTTATTAATTTAGTATTTTGTGATAAAATATAAGCATGAAACTCACCAAACTTGAACAATCAGGGCTTATTATAGAAACTAATAAGGGTTTTTGTTTAGCTATTGATATCGGTAGTTATACGCCGATTAAAAAACTTGAGGGGATGAAAGTGGATGCCATGATTGTCTCTCATATTCACCCCGACCATTTCTCCCTAGAACAAATTAAAAAATTATCCCCAAAAAAGTTGTACGTAGGCAGTGAATGCAAAGAGGCTCTTCCCAAGGAAGTGTTTCCTTTTGATATCGTAGAAATAAAGTCCGGTAATAAAATTAATATCGGAGAGATGGTTGTTGATGTTTTCAGTGTTGACCACGGCCCCAATGTTTCTAAACCGATTAAAGACAATTTTGGTTTTTTTATTGTGGTGGATAACCAAAAAATATATTTTGCTGGGGAAATGTTCAATGAGTCAGGAATAGATGTAACAAGTCTTGAAGTTGATTACGCCATTTTTCCTATTGGAGAATTTTATACTTTTGGTCCAGAGGAGGCATTTAACTTCGCAAAAAAATTTAAAAAGATTGGCAAGATTATTTTAATGCATAATCGAGGTGTTCTTGAAAAGAATGCTGAGTTTTTAAAATTAGCACAAGGTTATTTTACAGTAGTAAACTAATTTATGCATCACATACATCACACAGAGGGAATAATACTAGGGAGCAAGAATTACGGCGAGGCCGGTAGGTGTTATTTTATTTTCACTCGTGATTTGGGAATGATTTATGCTTCGGCTCAAGGTGTACGCAAAATATGTTCCAAGCTTCGTTTTGTTTTGCAGGATTTTTCGTATATTAAAGTCGATTTGGTTCAGGGTAAAGATTTTTGGCGAGTGACTAGCGCTTCCAAAACAAGCAAGCTCGAGCGGCTTTCCAAAGATATAGGTACCCTAGAAGTTTTCTCAAATATTGCCAGATTATTAAAAAGATTATTGGCAGGCGTCGAGAAGAATGAAGCATTGTTTGAAGATTTGATAAGCGGCCTTCACGCGTTAGAAAAAATTGAAAAGAAAGAGGACCTGCGAAACATCGAAGCAGTTATTGTTTTACGTATTCTCAATAACCTAGGGTATATAGGAAATGACGAAATATTACAGAATTTTATAAAGTCTCCATTTGAAGAAAATTTGGTATTTGAAATTTCCAAATCGAGGTCTCAAGTATTACGTCAGATAAACAAAGCACTCAAGGAAACACATTTATAAAACAAAGGGTTTTTAAAATATTCCCTCTGGTGGTATAATTATTTAATATGCCCTTGAATGATTGGAACAAACTTAATAGGCTAGAAGAGCTAAAAGGAAAGCTTTTTAGCAAAGATTACAAAAATAGGTTAGAACACAGAGACAATTTTTCTCATGTAAACAAGAAAATGGTAGTAGAGTCCTGGGAAAATAGAGAAGATATTGGATTAAATACGAGCAACCAGTTTTTTATGAATACTTCTTTTTTTAAAAAGTTTTTTATTTTTTCCCTAATTATTTTTATTTTGTCGCTTGGCTATGCGGCTTTTGTTTTTTTTGCCGGAGGCAACACTGTTTCTAATGACAATATTGAAATTTCTATTTTGGGCAACAATTTTACAGCTGGTGGAGAGGAGCTTCCACTTATTATTGGTATTTCCAACAAAAACAATGCGTCGCTAGACTTGGTTGATCTTGTCGTCGAATATCCAAAGGGTTCCACTGGAGATTTATCTACAGACACAGAGCACTTTCGTCAATCATTGGGCACAATACCGGCAGGAGCAGTTCGTAATGAAAATTTAAAAATAGTACTTTTTGGCGAACAAGGTAGCGTTCGTCCTGTAAAAGTTTCTATTGAGTATCGCGTAGCTGGATCCAATGCCATTTTCGTCAAAGAAAAGCTTTACAATGTAAACATAAACTCCACACCGATAAATCTTACCGTAGATGGGCCCACTTCTATTAGCCCCAATCAAGATATTACTTTAAATATAAAGGCTACATTAAATACAATAAAATCATCACCGAAGATACTTGTTAAGATTAGCTATCCTGTTGGATTTACTTTTATAAAATCTGTCCCGGCTCCATCTTTTGGCAATAATGTTTGGGCCCTTGGAGATCTGTCACCAGGCGTCGAGCACAGTATTTCTATCTCTGGCAAGATGGTTGATGTTTTTGACGGAGAGGAAAAAACTTTTAATATTTCTAGCGGGACACAGTCGGCTACAGAGAAATCAATAATAGGTACAGTCTTTAACTCAGTCAAACAGATGATTACAATCAAAAAAGCTTTTGTCGAAGCCAATCTTTATATAAATGGTGTATCAGGGAGGGAATATGCGACAAATTCTAAAACACCCGTGAGCGCAGAAATTCGTTACACAAACAATTTAGACACTAGGGTAGATAATTTAAAAATAGAAGCGAAAATTTCTGGCAATGCTTTTGACCGTAGAACAATAAATGTGCAGCAAGGTTTTTATGATTCATCTAGGGATGTTATAACCTGGAGCAAAGATTACCGAAGCCAAATGGCCGAAATCAATCCAGGAGATTCTGGCTCAGTCACTTTTTATATTTCTCCTCTTTCATTGTACTCTGCAGCAGAAGGGATACTTGCCAACCCTACCATAAACATAGAAGTGAGTGTCTCAGGGCTTCAAGCGTTAGATGGTTCTCCGACTAGCGAAATAAACAATTCTACTTCCGCAGTTGTGAGAATTATTTCTGATGTAGGATTTTCTACAAAAGCTCTTTATTATGCAGGACCATTTACCAATACTGGCCTGATACCTCCGAAGGTTGAACAAAAAACAACATATACTATAGTCTGGAGTCTTTCTAGTACAGCAAACAGTATTTCTAAAACACAAGTGAATTCCACCATCCCCCCTTGGATAAATTTTGTCGGGCCTATTTCACCTGAAAATGAAAACCTAACATACAACCCTTCTACGAGGGAGATAGTATGGAACGCGGACAGAATTCCAAAAGGTTCTGGGATTACTGCGGCCGCGCGCAATGTCGCTTTTCAAGTTTCTTTTTCTCCGTCACTTTCCCAGGTAGGGACTGTGCCAAATCTGATAAATGATGCAATTTTGACTGGGCATGATGATTTTGCTAATGTAGATATAAAGATAAACAAAACGAGCATGAATATAAGGCTAGACAATGATGAGACATTCCCACCAAACGGAGGAGTTGTAGTACAATAAATTAGATAAGTTATAAACATATGTCAGAAGAAAACAAAAATGATTTAATGGAGAAAATAGTTTCACTTTGTAAAAGACGAGGTTTTATTTTTCAAGGTTCAGAAATATATGGTGGACTTGCTGGTACATATGACTACGGCCCACTCGGGTCTTTATTGAAAAAGAATATAGAAGATTCTTGGATAGAATATTTTGTGCGTAGTAGAGAAAATATATACTTAATAGACACCCCCATTTTAATGCACCCAAGAGTTTGGGATGCATCAGGACATGTTGAGAATTTTGTTGACCCAGTTTCAAAATGTAAAAAATGTGGACATAGTTTTAGGACAGATCAGATAGAAAATAAAGAAAAATGTCCAGATTGTGGTGGAGAACTTACTATTCCGAATAATTTTAATTTAATGCTGGAAACAAAGATGGGTGCATCTGAAGAGACAGCCATAAAGACATATCTTCGCCCAGAAGAAGCCCAGAGCATGTTTGTCAATTTTAAAAATGTTTTGCAGTCACTTTCCCCAAAAATACCTTTTGGTATTGCGCAGATTGGCAAGGCATTTCGTAATGAAATAACACCTAGAGATTTTATATATAGACTACGAGAATTTGAAATAATGGAATTCGAATATTTTATCCATCCAAATGCACCATGGGAAGCTTATTTTGATAATTTTTTATTAGAACAAAAAGAATGGCTTTCTAAAATTGGAGTTGATGTAAAAAAACTTCATCCATTAGAACACCCTGAAAGTGGAAGAGCTCATTATAGTAGAAAGACAGTAGATCTAGAATTTGAATACCCATTTGGGATAAAAGAATTAACTGGATTATCACACAGAGGAGATTTTGATTTAAAGAGACATCAAGAATTTTCTGGTGAAAAAATGGAAGTTTTAGATGACGTAACAGGGGAGAAATTTGTTCCACATGTTATAGAGCCCACTATTAGCGTTGATAGAGCTATCCTTGCTTTATTGTGTTCTGCTTATAGGGAAGATGGAGAAGGTGAAGATGTTAGAGTTTATTTAAAATTTCCACCATCTATCGCGCCATATAAAGCTTGTGTTTCTCCTTTATTGAAAAATAAACCTGAACTTGTTGTTTACGCAAAAAATCTTTTTAAAAATCTAAAAAATGAATTTGGTTGGGTTGCATGGGATGACAATGGCAACATCGGCAAACGTTATCGTCGTCAGGACGAGATAGGCACACCATTTTGCATAGTTGTTGATTTTGATACTTTGACTGATGATTCTGTTACTGTTCGCGATCGTGATACAGGCGAACAAGAGAGGGTCAAGGTTGCTGATTTGCAAAACTATATAAAAGACAAAATTTAGCATTAATATGAAATTCTCAAAAAAAGTTCTAAAGAACGGCTTGCGTGTCATTACTGTACCGATGAAAGACAACCCTACTGCCACAGTACTTGTGCTCGTAGAGGCAGGGTCTAAATATGAAGATAAAAAGGTAAATGGCATCTCGCACTTTTTGGAGCATATGTGTTTTAAGGGCACTATCAAGAGGCCTAAGGCAATTGATATCTCAAAGGAATTAGATGCTCTAGGAAGCCAGTATAACGCTTTTACAGCCCAGGAATACACTGGTTATTATGCGAAATCAGACGCAAAGCACTTCAGCAAGATTTTTGATGTTGTGTCTGATATTTACTTGAATTCTACTTTCCCCGAGATAGAAATGCAGAAGGAAAAGGGGGTGATTATTGAGGAAATAAATATGTACGAAGACATGCCACCCCGGCACGTGCAGGACCTTATGATGGAGCTTCTTTATGGTGACCAGCCAGCAGGGTGGAACATTGCAGGGAAAAAAGAAAATATTATAGGAATGAAGCGTGATGATTTTGTAACCTACAAGAAGCAACATTATTTACCTGAAGCAACAGTACTAGTGGTCGCAGGAGCTATAACAGAAAAAGAAGTATTGAAGGAGGTAACTAAAATTTTTGGAAATGTAGAGCGGGGGAAAAAAATTGGAAAAATAAAAGTAAAAGAAGTGCAGTCGAAGCCAGAAGTTTTAGTTAAATTTAAAGAAACAGACCAGACACATTTTGTTCTCGCCGTACGCACTCACGATTTATTTAACAAAAAAAATGCAGTGCTTTCAGTGCTCGGTGGAGTGCTCGGTGGGGGGATGAGCTCGCGCCTTTTCCAGAAACTTCGCGAGGAAATGGGTGTTGGATATTATGTTCGTGCTTACAATGATGTTTATACAGACCATGGATTTTTACAAATCTCTGCTGGAGTAGATAATAAAAGAATAGATGAAGTTATTGAGGCAGTGCTCGAAGAATGCAATAAATTAAAGAAAACAAAAGTTGATAAAGATGAGTTAGAAAAAGTAAAAGAATGCTTAATAGGCAATATGAAGCTCACTCTGGAGTCGAGCGATGACGTTGCCAATTATTTTGGTGGGCAGGAGCTCTTGAAGAGAGAGTTAAAAACAGCAGACGAGAAGGCAGCCCAGATACGTAAAGTTACAGCAAAACAAATTCAAGATTTAGCCAAAAGTATTTTCGTAGACAGCAAGCTCAACCTAGCTCTTATTGGGCCATTCAAAGAGAAGAATAAATTTTTAAAAATATTAAAATTTTAATTTAATCTTCCCTCTTTGTCCCTCTCCTTTATAAGGAGAGGGGTTGGGGAGAGGTGAATTTTGTGGTATCATATTTTTATGTCTGAGAAGAGTGACATTACTCATATTTCTATATCTACCGGCACCTTCGTTCGGGCTGTTTTAGTGTTTTTGATAGTATTTTTATTCTGGTATTTGCGAGAGTTGGTTTTAGTTGTTTTGACTTCTATCGTCATCGCTTCCTTCGTCGATTCATCTGTTCCTTATTTCAAGAAGCTAGGTATTGGTAGAATTTTGGGAATCGTAATATTTTATTTTGTTGCAATTCTTACCATCGCTGGTGTATTTTATCTTTTTGCTCCACTCCTCATAACAGAAATTTATAATTTCTCTTCATTCCTCTCAGCTTATATCCCGAACACTACCTTCTTGAATTTCTTCCAAAACCCAGCATTCTCTGGCGCAAAGGATATAGTGGGCGCTCTATCAAACAATTTTTCTTTAACATCACTTCTGTCTGTTTCAAAGGCCTTTGTTACCAATCTTTCAGGGGGATTTTTCTCTGTACTCACTGCAGCATTCGGAAGTATTTTCAATTTTGTATTAATTATCCTTGTTTCCTTTTATCTTTCAATTCAAGAGAAGGGTATAGAGAATTTTCTTCAAATTATTGTTCCAGTAAAATATGATGATTATGTTGTAGATTTGTGGACTCGTTCGAGCAAGAAGATTGGCCTCTGGGTTAGGGGGCAGATGCTAGTGGGTTTCGTTGTTGGTGTTCTTATTTACTTGATACTTTCTCTTCTAGGCATAGAGTATGCACTTCTCCTCGCTTTGATAGCAGGGGTAATGGAGATGGTCCCTTATGGTATTTTGGTTGCCATGGTTCCTACTTTTGCTTTTTCTTATCTTTCAAATGGACTCTCTAGTGCACTCATGGTGACCGGTGCATATGTTATTGTTCATCAGTTTGAAGTATTCCTTTTTGCTCCGCTTATTATAAAGAAGATTGTTGGTCTTTCTCCTATAGTGATTATTCTCTCAGTTGTTATTGGTTTTGAATTAGGAGGATTCTGGGGTGCAATTCTTGCTATTCCTGTGTCCGTAGTCGTGATGGAATTTTTAAGTGATATTGAAAAAGACAAAATTTTATCTAAGACTCAAAACTAAAGATGACCATCCAAGAAAAAAAACCATTTTATATTACGACGACTCTTCCGTATGTAAACTCCGACCCTCATATTGGTTTTGCAATGGAAATAATTCGTGCTGATGCTATAGCTCGAGTTAAAGTCCTACAAGGTTTCGAAGTATTTTTTAATACAGGTACAGACGAGCATGGTTTGAAAATTTTTCAGGCTGCAGAAGCAGATGGCACAGATGTGCAGACTTATGTTGACGGTTATGCAGATAAATTTAAAGGTTTAAAAGAATTATTAAATATATCTCCTAATATACATTTTGTTAGGACCACGGATGCTCACCACATAGCGTCGGCTCAGGAATTTTGGAAACGCTGCAGTGATAATGGTTTTGTATATAAGAAAAATTATCAGGCGAAGTATTGCGTGGGTTGCGAGCTCAACAAGACTGATTCTGAATTAAACGAGGAAGGGCAGTGTCCACTCCACCCTAGTAATAAGATTCAGCTTATTGATGAAGAAAACTATTTTTTTAAATTTAGTGCGTTTCAAGAGCCTCTTCTTAAATTTTACGAAGATAACCCAAACTTTGTAATCCCTGATTTTCGTTTTAATGAAATTAAATCTTTTGTATCTGCTGGGTTGGAAGATTTTTCTATCTCTCGTCTAAAGTCTCGTATGCCTTGGGGGGTCGCAGTGCCGGGGGATGATGCACATGTGATGTATGTGTGGTTTGATGCTTTAGTAAATTATATTTCTACCCTTGGCTGGCCCGAGAATGAAAAAGAGCAGACAGGGCGGTTTGAAAAATTTTGGATGCATGGCGCTCCTGTTCAATACGCAGGCAAAGACAACCTTCGCCAGCAGTCCGCAATGTGGCAGGCCATGCTAATGGCAGCAAAATTACCAAATACGAGCCAGGTAGTAATTGATGGTTTCATCACAGGTGATGGTGGAGTGAAAATGTCCAAGTCCGTTGGGAACGTCGTTAGTCCTGTTGATATAGTAAATGAATACGGCGCGGACGCTCTCCGTTATTTCTTGTTACGTGAGATTTCCTCATTTGAAGATAGCCCTTTTACGATGGAGCGTTTCAAGGATGCTTACAATTCAGGTCTTGCAAATGGTTTGGGGAATCTGGCTTCACGCATACTGACGCTTTCGGAAAAATATTTGGAAAAATGCCCGGAGATAGAAGAGACGTCGGACTTTACAGAATATTTTAGTTTTTTTGAAAAATTTGATATTAAACAAGCCACAGATTATATATGGGGAGAAATAGGGGAGTTAGATAAATTTATTCAGGAGACTGAGCCGTTCAAGGTGGTAAAGGTGGATGAGGCGAAGGGTAAAGAATTAATTACAAATATAGTTGTTCGTCTTTATACGATTGCGCGCATGTTAAATCCAATAATGCCTGAGACAAATATAACTCTCAAAAAATTAATCAGAGAAAACAAAAAGCCATCGAAGCCACTTTTTCTACGAAAAGAATAATACCCCCACCCTGGCCCTCCCCCTACTTTATGGTGAGGGTGAATAAATACAAAACAACTTCCTCTTCTGATTTAAGTTTTTTCCTCCCCCTAATGTAGGGGGAGGGTAGGTGGGGGTATAATTTTCTACTTAGCCTCACCCTAATGT